>DIYK01000094.1:0-157051 GCA_002429005.1 Verrucomicrobia bacterium UBA6056 | reverse complement strand
GGAGCGGCTCCATCTTGGTGCCGATGGGCAGAAGTTGGGAGCCCCGGCTGCCAACCGGGCTGGAACCCAAGCAAAGAAGCCTCAAGCCAGCAGGTCAGATGCCAGTAACTTCCGAAAACTCAGGTTGGCATCGCAACCACGGTAACCAGCTCGCCGCGTATTAACGGACAGCTACTTCAAATCCATGATGATGTCCGATCAATGATGCACCATAAGCAGTAAACATTTCTACATATAACTAAAAGGCCTTGCCTATCGCTTTTGGTTTGTGAATAAAGGAAGTTGTCAAAACAAACCATAATCTGATTTTACAAATGCTAACCTGTATCTGTTTCGGCATCTACCCCCAAACGGTTGGATATCCGAAAATCTGATAATCACTTGGTTCGGTGAAAATAAGCTCGTGCAGATATTAAAAAGCATACTCCTGATTTCATACGCCTTTGCATGGCTCTATTTTTATTACGGGATCCTGAAGTGTTCACACGCCCTTAAAGTTCTATCTTGGATTCCTGCCGCATTCTGCGCTTTTCTAGTCCCGTCTATTGCGGCGGAACTTGAGTTCATGTTGAATAGTAACTTCTTATCCATTTTTATGGTTTTTTGGGGGCCATTGCCATTCATTGGATGCTTTGTAATACATTTGAATAGGAAAAACAAAACGAACAAGGCCATTGATGCAACTCCGGAAAGCTGACGCTTTCCTGCGCACGTCATGGCCGAGGTTAGACATCTAGATGATCATGGAACTCGAATTTCTGGAACAGGTACTTGGCGGCGACTGGACGCTCGCTCGAGCCATAGTGTTCCTTTCTCAAAGATCCGCCGACCCGTGGCCGATACTGAAAGGATTATGGGGCGACCGCAAGATCGAGTTCACGAATTCTTGCGGCATTGTGCTGAAAGAATGGCAGGTCGAAGCGTTGCTTCGAGATCAAAAAGTAGATTCGAAATCGATGGTCAGGGTCACGGAAGCCGGGGCCATGTGGGCCACATGAACGCGCCCACCAGGAGTGTCGTTTGGTACGGTTCGCCACCTCGCAGCCCCAGACCCTGATCGTTATCCCGAATGAAGCCAGAATGTCATTTTCATATTACGATACATGCTCCGGAAGGACTTGCTGTAGTGGCGCCACATTTACCATCTTGCTCAATGAATCTGTATGAGTGGTCGTCAGGTTATAACGGCAAAACCATTCTCCGCAGTCAGCGAGACGAAGAACGTTTTGAATGGGATATGGATTCATCAGATACTGACGTTATGCATGCTTCCGGCACGTTTTTCATCCCAGTCAACGAAGCGTGGATGCATCTCTCAACACTTGTGAACGTGTTCAAAAAGGCAGGTCTTCCGTATGAAGTGGGAATCGATGATGAATATGGCGAGTTAGCCTACTCAACCAAGCTTTAGGTGCTAGGATCCTGAATGAGATTAGGAACTTTATCCTCTTTTACACTCAAGCACGCCCGAATCAACTGACGCTGAACCGGCCAACGTAAAACGATCCGCGAGCTGGCCATTCGCTAGCAAGCTTGCTACAGTCCAGAACAGGCTCGTTGAGCGCCACCAAGTTATCTCAATGATGAAAGAAACTGAAAACCCTAGCCGATATCTTGGCGGAACATGTGTTGCTGTTGGCAGTCTTGTGTTTTATCCTGCTACTGTTGCTGGAATAGGATTTTTCTCTAACGGAGGAATTTTGGGTTTCAGCGCTCTATCAATTGGAGCAATAATGGCATGGAGATCTTTCGCCATGAACAAAGACTATCCGTGGTCGAGAAGACTTTTTCAGCTTCCGGTCACTGTGATGGTTACGAATTACGCTATCTGGGACGGAACATGCCAAACCATACACACATGGTTGTTAGGGTTGCGGTAAGAAGCACTTCTGAGAAATATTCGTATGGAGTGCAGGGAGTTCGCGTCTGATTTTACATTTACGAAATTTGGACATGGCCTCCTTGGACATACGGTTCAGGCATGGGTTGATGAAAACGCTTCGCCTACCACTGCCTAAACATAATCAACAGATGATATGACCTACATCCTTTCAGCTCAAAGAGACGAAGCTTCGCCGGAAGCCTTGAGTCAGAATTGGAAGAAGTATCTTTCGTATCTTGACGAGAATAAATCCATTCTGCCTGCTGGGGTATTTTCGATAGCCCGTTCAGAATGGTGGTATGGGTTCAATGATCCTCGATCACCACATGACTCACGTCTCAACTCATTCGTAATGAAGGATGTTTTGGTGAGTGATGAGAGAGCTCCTCACTATACGTCAATAGAACTTGAATTAGGCACCGGGTTCGGTGCCACGATTCAGCTTCGATACCCGAAAGTGTTCCATTACCGCTTTGAGTGTAGGTTTGACATGTCGGGAAATCATGGTGGCTGGCGCTATGATGAGTTTTCCTGTTCGGAGGAACCGGGTCGTTTTGTTCACACGATTGAATGGGGAGATGGTGCTGTATGGGTCATCGAAGCTTCTGATTTGATCCACGGGTATGAACCGTAATGATCGTGAATCATACGTGTTCCCTTGCAATACATTGCTATCTGTCTCACAACAGATAATTCGAATCGATGACTTTTAAAAATACCCATAATTCCTGTTCTTCTCTTGACCTGCCTGCTGCAAGCAAGCCCGGTTGTTCAGGAGTTTTTTGTCACAGAAAATGGGCAAATCTACTTTCCACCCTCTGGTGTCACGGAAATTGACTTTGAAATCTATGGAGCACGTGGAGGCGACGGCTTTCGCAGTAGTGGTGGCGTGGGACATGTTCTTTCAGGTACTCTCACTGTGCCTGACAATCGCTCTTTCATTCTCCGTGTCGGTGGTATTGGAGGAAATTCTTTTTCTGGAGGCGGAGGGGGCATCCGGGCGCTTTCTTGGACTGATTCATCCGAGTCTTGGGGAATTCAATTTTACCGACATGACCTGCGGACTCTATCTAAGCGATGAGCATCAACTTGAGGTCGTAGTTCATTTAGCATGAGCGCAACCCATTGCGATACGAAGAAGGTGGATTCTCCTCACGTGGTGTCTGTGGATTGTAGACCCTTTCGGTGATAAAGGCCGCGCTGATTGTTGCTTAGGCTACTTGACGGAGCCATGTGGGTCAGGGGTGACTTTGGAATGCAAAACGCTTTTGGAGACTGTGTTAGTCCCGCCTTCAGGCGGAAGCGTTGAAGGGACTTTAGGCCCTGACTTGAAGGGGCGAGGCATGAATGCCTCTTGGAAACTTCCGCCTGAAGGCGGGACTACGACAGTCTCTGCAGCTAGTGTTTTGGTCCCATATTTGTGGCTCTGACGTGAGGTGTAGAGGCATGAATGCCTCTTGAAAGCTTCCGCCTGAAGGCGGGACTACGACAGTCTCTGCAGCTATTGTTTTAGTCCCATTTGTGGTCCTGACAGGTTTGTATGCCTCTTGGCAATTTGCCCCTGAGTGGGAGACTTGAGCCTAGAGTGTCACGAAAGTGTCACAATTGCGTGAAAACGGAATTGGGTCATAATACGCAAACGTCAAGCAACCCGAGTCTTGTCCGAACATCTCATGGTTTCAGTCGAAGATGTGCTGAAAGCGGAGGGCGGGCTAGGGGTGAAGCTCTCCCTAAACGAAAAAATATGGCTGGAGAAAACCCTGTCTGCCTCTGAATTTGACAGCTCTGCGGACGCAGTCTGGACTTCTTCACGCTTCGAATGCTAGAGTTCGTGCAACGCCAGTGAGCGCCACCGCTGAAGCCCACATGAATCTTCAAAGAACCTTACATGCTGTTACTCGAATTATCCTCGGTGTGCTCAGGGATTTAGCCGTTGAATTCCTAGTCAGCTTCGTATTGGTTGCCGGAGTCCTCTTGATTATATGGTTTTCAGGATGGGCGCTTCCTTTCGCCCAACCGGCAGTTTTCGTGGTGAGCACGTTGGCTATGTGCACGATCAGCTTTGTTTTTGTCAAACAGACGGTCAGAGGGTGGTTGGAAGGAAAAGATGGGCGATCGAGAAAAGCGAATGTTTTGTACGTGATCTGCGGTTCAATGCTTGTGTTCTTTTTCGTGGGTCTAGCTGTATTGTTTTTGGCTCAGTTTTTCGGGTATCTACAGGATACCCTGTTCTAATATTGGTAAACTCTTTCACATCCTACTTTTTGTCCCTAAAAGGCCTACAGAGAAACCCTGCCGTCACACGTTCACCCTTTGCAAAGAAACTATGCCTATCGCTTATTACATGACGCTTATCCCAGGTGAAAGCGAAGCGTCTGATCGTGTAGGGTTTCAACCGAAATTTCTTCCTGTGAACAAAGCATGGGATGATGAAGATGATGAATACATGGCTCTGCTTCTTGAATTGGAAGTGGATGGTACCCGAATTGATATTGAGGGTGCTAAAGCAATCCAGCTGTATCAGGATACGGAAATTGATTCAGGTGCTGACCCGCTACCACAGGCTGTACTTATTCTAGATGAGGCTCCGAGGAACCTTGATGGAGATGTGAAGATTCACCCGGATGCGAGAGCGGGCCGAATTGACTTTCAGGAAAGGATAGATCCTGAGGTGTATCCTGCCGAACAAGGCGTGATGACCCAGGCAAAGCTGTTTACGTCGAAACTTGGAGGGTTGGATCCCTGGGAAGGAGAGGGTGCATCCGGGCGCTTTCTTGGACTGATTCATCCGAGTCTTGGGGACTTCAATTTTGCCGACATGGCCTGCGGACTCTATCTAAACGATGAGCATCAACTTGAGGTCGTACTTCGTTAAGCTCGAGCGCAACCCATTGCGATACGAAGAAGGTGGATTCTCCTCACGTGGTGTCTGTGGATTGTAGACCCTTTCGGTGACAATGGCCGCGCTGATTGTTGCCTAGGCTACATGGCGGAGCCATGTGGGACCGGGGTGACTTTGGAATGCAATACGCCTTTGGAGACTGTGTTCGTCCCGCCTTCAGGCGGAAGCGTTGAAGGGGCTTTAGGCCCTGAGTTGAAGGGGCGAGGCATAAATGCCTCTTGAAAGCTTCCGCCTGAAGGCGGGACTACGACAGTCTTTGCAGCTGTTGCTTGTGGTCCCATATTTGTGGCTCTGCTTTGGGTTTCGAGGCATGAATGCCTCTTGGAAACTTCCGCCTGAAGGCGGGACTATGGCAGTCTTTGCAGCTGTTGCTTGTGGTCCCATATTTGTGGCTCTGGCGTGTGGTGTAGAGGCATGAATGCCTCTTGGAAACTTCCGCCTGAAGGCGGGACTCTGGCAGTCTCTGCAGCTATTGTTTTGGTTCCATATTTGTGACTCTGACGTGTGGTGTAGAGGCATGAATGCCTCTTGGAAACTTCCGCCTGAAGGCGGGACTATGGCAGTCTTTGCAGCTGTTGCTTGTGGTCCCATATTTGTGGCTCTGACGTGTGGTGTAGAGGCATGAATGCCTCTTGGAAACTTCCGCCTGAAGGCGGGACTACGACAGTCTTTGCAGTTGTTGTTTGTGGTCCCATATCTGTGGCTATGCGTTATATGGATATGGCTCGGACAAGCTGTAATTGTACCCTAAAAAAACACCCTGCCGGATGAGGGCAGGGTGTTGTTCGATGCGTTACCGTGATTCGGCTCAGCTTTGTTTGTCTGCGATCGATTGGGTTTCGGCTTCCAGGCGGAGGCGGTCTAGTTTTTCGATGGGCAGGGAGGCCAGCAGTTCCATCCGGAAACGGATGAGGTTTGCCGTGATCTCAAAGGCTCGCCGTTGCTCTTCCGGAGCTTCATCCGAGGGATCCCGCATGCCCCAATGTGCGATGACGGGTTGTCCGGGCCATACGGGACATTGTTCTTTGGCGTCATCACAGAGGGTAATCACAAAATCGAAGTGGCGATCTTGGAACTCGTCCCAGGATTTACTCCGGGCTTCATGGGTGTCGATCTGATAGTCCTCTTGAAGAACGGTCAGGGCCATAGGGTGGGGCTGGCTTTTTGGGCTGGCTCCGGCACTGTACACATCAAAACGTTGTGCAAAGTGCTTCTTCGATATGAATTCCGCAAGAATACTGCGGGCGGAATTTCCGGTACACAGAAACAGCAAGCTGTAGGCTGCGTTGGACGAACTCATGGGGTGGGTCTCCGAGTGTTAGGTCGTGGGTTGGGGGGTGGAAGATAAGAGGGCATCCAGGCCGGAAGCTCCGACGGGTTCCTCTGCCTGCCAAGGCAGGATGACGAGCTGACGGGACAGCGTTTCGGCTTCATCCAGGAATTGAATTTCCCGTTGGGCCTGACGTTGAAGTCGATCCTCCTGGGGCTCGGCTCGCGCCAGACTTTGGTTCATGACCCATGCGCGTGGATCAATTCCGGCACGTCGTAAATCTTCCTGCAGGCGTTCCGCCTCATGAACCGGGGTAGCTTCTGGTAGGGTAACCAGAATCACGCGGGTATGTAAGGGATTGCGTAGCTTGGGCAAGAGGTTGACCACGGAGTCGGGTAGTTCTCCCTGATCCCGTAAGACTTCACGGTGATAGGCTTCGGAGGCATCCAGCAGTAAGAGGGTGTGTCCTGTGGGAGCTGTATCCAGAACCACATAACGATCATCCCCTTTGGCCACAGTGGAAGCAAAGGCTTGAAAGACCGCGACTTCTTCCGTGCAGGGAGAGCGTAACTCTTCCTCCAGCAGTTCCAGACCGGCGGCATCCAGGTTGGGAGCCGATTCAGCGAGGACAGATTCAATGTGTTTGCGTGTTTCCTCTTTAGGATCAATGCGCCCGACTTCGAGGTTGGGAAGCGTGTCGCCAAGGGTTCCAGCCACATGCGCAGCCGGGTCTGTGGTGGAAAGGTGCACATCAAGACCTCTCAGGGCCAAGCCTCGGGCGATGGCGGCCGCAACGGTCGTTTTACCCACGCCTCCCTTGCCCATGCACATGACAACCCCAGGGCCTTCGGCCTGAAGCTGGTCAAGAATCTGTTCCAATGACTGATGCTCCGGTACGGCCTTTTGCTGATTCTCCAGAGGAGGGAGAGGGCGGTCAGCAAGAAAATCCCGGAGCGTATTCGCTCCGATGAGTCCTCCGGGCCGGAAGGGACGTTGGCTTAAGGGTAGGTTAACCAGGGCTTCCGGCATCTGCTCCATATTGCGGGTGGCGCGACGTGACCAGGAGCGTGCGAGCGGATCCTCGCTGTCGTGAGCTTCGTAAACGCCATTCATGATCAAATGAAGTCCATGAATGCCTTCTTCACGTAACTCGGTTGCGGCACGCGCGGCTTCTTCCATGGCGCCACGTTCCGGACGACTTACCAACACCACCCGGGTGCTGTGTTCATCCCGTAGAGCTTCGACCGCTTTGGCATAGGTTTGCCGCTGCTCCTGAAGGCCCGATAAGGGTCCCAGGCAGGAGGTTCCGCTGCGGTTATCGGCAATGAACTCATTCCACGCTGCCGGGAGGGCCAGGAGACGCAGGGTGTGCCCGGTAGGAGCGGTGTCCAGCACGATATGGTCATAGCGCTTCAGGACCTCCGCATCACCAATCAATTGAGTGAATTCATTGAAGGCCGCAATTTCGACCGTACAGGCGCCGGATAATTGTTCTTCGATGCTTCGCAGACTTTCCTCCGGCAAGACACCCCGAAGGGGATCGACGACACGGGCCCGGTACCGGGCAGCCGCATCCAGTGGATCAATGTTCATGCCGTGAAGCCCCTGAACTCCCTCGATCTGCACGGGTTCAGCGCCAAGTTCTGTCGCCAAAACCTCATCCAAATTGGAGGCAGGGTCTGTACTAACTAACAGGATCCGTTTTCCCTGGTCTGCTAAATGAACAGCGGATGAAGCGGCCAGGGAGGTTTTGCCTACGCCTCCTTTTCCTGTGAACAGGAGGATATGGGGGAGATCTGCGAGCCAGTTCATTAGCAGCAACCTTCGGAACCGCAGCAGGACGAAGAGGCCTCTGCAGCTGTTTCTTCTTCAAGGCTGACCTGGCTCAAGGCTGCAAACTGTTCGCGGGTCGGGTAAAATCCCGCAGCGATCAGTTTGTCATCTACCAACACAATCGGAAGGCTGTTCTCGGGGTCCTGTTGAAGACGTTCTTTGACCACGAGGTTGTTGGCGAAATCCAGAGGCTGCTGAGCCAGGTTGTAGCGATTGACTTCCAAGCCTTTGCTTTTCAACCATTCTACATCGGCCTGAACACGGACCAGTTCCGGGTCAAGAGAAGGGCCACAGACTCCGCTGGAGCAACAGAGGGCGGGATCAAACAATTCAATACGTTTACTCATGTTCATGTACCTTGGATGGGGTTGGAAGGGGACAGCCGGAATCCGTGAGAAGTTCCTGCACGGATGCGTTTTGTAACAGTTCTTCGAGCACCTGTAGATCTTTGCGGAATTCAGGCAGTTCGGGAGCTAAATCCTGAAGGCAGGCCAGGTTTCGTTCTAATTCCGGAGAAGGGGTCTGGGTTAATGAATACAGCGTCCAATTTTGATGCCGCGTGGTGTCGAGCAGGTCCGCTTTCCGCAAGTAGCCCAAATGTCTGGAAGCGTTTACTTGGGAGATGTCCAGTACGAGTTGCACATGGCAGACGCAGAGGGGGCTTCGTTGCAGAAGATTGAGAATGCGAAGTCGTGTGGGATCGCACAGGCATTTGTAGACTTGGATCAACTGTTCCATGGACATAGTTTATATATCATTAGGAATATACGTCAATAGGTATATACGCCTGGAGGAGTGTTTTAGGTGAACCGTTTCACGAAAGGCTAATCCGCTTCCAGTTTGACGAGGGCCACCTTTCGTGGGTACTGTCCGCAGCACATGAAAGGCCGTCTCGTCCTCACTTCCTATTTCAGCATTTGCCTGCTGTTTTTTCTTCTGACCATGTGCCGGGGCTACATGCCGGGAGAGTCCGCCTATGCCTTGACTCAGGCCTTGCCGGATTCGTTGTTTCCCAGTTTTGGATTTACCTTGTGGCACAACATGATTCGTCTGGTGGACGTAGCTCTGCCGGGCCCTTTGTGGTGGAAGGTGAACAGCTTACATGCTCTATTTGGGGCTCTACTCTCCACGTCGTTGCTCCGGTTGGCTGGACGAATCCGCCTGGGAGATACACCGGAGGAGCAGGGGAGTCCTTTAGCTGAATCGAAACGTCGATTGATCTGCATGGTGACGACCGGAGTCATTGCCCTGTTTCATCCCAGTATTTGGTTTGCCTCTACCCGTGCCTTTCCTCAGTTGTTCGGCAGTTGTTGTCTGGTGTGGTTGGCTTCGCTGAGTATGCGGACCTTTCAGGAGCGTTCTCCCAAACTGCTTCGGCTCTGTAGTTTTTTATGGGGAGTCCTGGTCACAGAATTTGCCTCTACCTGGTTTTCGCTGCCGATTTTTGCCGCGGCCGTATTGGCCACCTCTTTTGATGTTCAGGGACGTTTCCGTTGGGGACGGAACTTGAAGCTGTTGGGCTTATTTCTACTGGGAGCTCTGTTGGGATACCTGTTCATGAGCTTCAAGGTGTTGAACCACCCTCATGCAGAAATTCAGGGGATGTCGAATCTGTGGGAAGCCTTTCGGAATTCGCTGATGGTTCAGAAAAACCTGATGCAGGAGGCCGCTCCATTACAGGGGAGCCTCTTGGTCCTGTTTTTGTTTGGGGGTCCCTTGTTGTTGGTGTTTATGCCCAAACAATACGGCACGCATGAGGTTCAGTTCGGATCCATTCTTCTGCATCTGTCCTGTTTGATCATTAATGCGGTGTTGTTGTTTCACCCGAAAGTCAGTCCATGGGGCCTCTACCGGGCGGGAGAGTTGCAGGTGTTCATGGTGTTGCCTGCAGGCTGTCTTGCGTTGAGCACGGGCTATTTGTTTGCCTACTGGTCAACACTTTCCTTCCAGTACAATGCCTACGCACCTTCTTTGGGTCGTAGGATCGCCTGGTTACGACGCGCTTTGATTACTCCGGGACTGTGTCTGCTGTTGTGTGTGTCGAGTGTTGGAAATGTTCTGCAGATGCAGAGTATGCAGATTCGTGAATTGCATATCTGGGCTCGAAAGCTCTCTGACAGCCTGCGACGGGTCGAACTGTATGTAGGGGAAAGTGGTATGAATCAGGTGCTGCAGTTACAGCTGCGGGATCGCAAAAATACCCGAACCCATATTCTGGGACTGAGTCCGGCACTGTGGAGCCGCAGTGTGTACAGAGAGATTATTGCGCAACGCTATGAAGCCTACCCACGCTTACAGAGCATGGCTCGTTTGGGACCGATTCCGTTGGTGATTGAATGGTTGGCAATGGGGAAGGATGCCCCTGGGCGCTTGCGTTTGGTGGATCAGCCGGAATTGCTGTATCGCGCAGGTATGGTGGCCCTGCCTCATCAATTTGGGTATGAAGCTGCAGAAAACCCCACGGTGGAACTCCTGAGGGAACAGGCCATTCAACTCTTTCCCATCTGGCGGGCCATGCCGGTGGAGGGTCTGTGGGACGATTCCCGGAAAGGTTTGTATATTCAGCGAGAGCGCATGCAGGCGGGCTTGGAAAGCAAACGGGCCAATAACCTCGGCGTGTTGTTGGAGGCGGAGGGTGAATACCAGATGGCGGATGAATGCTACCGCCTTGCCCGTGTGTTGAATCCGGATAACCTGAGTGCCCTGATGAATCTGTTGACGCAACCCGAGGGGATGACTGACGCAGAAAAGCAGGACTTAGAGGCTGAATTCGAAGAAAGCATCGCCAAGCTCGGGGGCTTAAAATTACAGCAGGCACGACTGGCTCAGCGTTCAGGCTACATCAGTCATCCTTTGGCTTACCAGGAACGAGGCATGTCCTGGGTGATGAGCGGAGTTCCCGGGGCGGCTGTACGAGAATTGCGGAAGGCCATTCGGCAGGCACCCGGTGCGGAAATTCTTCGTCTCCAGTTGGCCAGCGCACTGAGTGCGGATCAGGATTTTGATGCGGCCGAGGCGGAATTTCTGAGCCTGTTGGAAGGGAATCCGGAGCATGTTCAAGCCTTGGTCGGGCTTTACCGTCTCAACGCCTTGCAGGGAAATGTGGAAGAAACCCGTATTTATTTGCAGCGTGCCGCAGAAGCGTTGGGGGAAGAAGGCAAAGCCTTTGTGGAACAAAACGAAGTCCTCTTGATGATGATGGAGGGCCGGATGCAGGAAGCGAAAGCAGAAATCGAAGCCCTGCAGAAGAACAATCCGGATCATATTCAGCTCTGGCTGCTTCGTCTGGAAATAGCCAATTTAGATCGTGACCGTGAAGAACAGGAGTTGGTGGAAAACGAATTGAGAAGTCTGGAGGATCTGCCCCTGCAGGCCCGTGGCGTGTTGGCAATGCAGGCCTTGCGGAGTGGGCGGGTGGAACAAGCGAAAAAAGATGCCGAGGCGATGTTGGCCTTGGGTGCAAACTCCATGGCCACCTGGAATCTTCTGCTGCAAATTTCTGTAGCCAGACGGGATCAAGAAGAGGCTCAACGCTGGGTGGATGCTATCCTCACGCAACAACCGGGACACCCACAGGCGAATTACATTCTTGGGAGTTTGCGTTACGCTGAAGGGGAGTTGAAAGAAGCCGAGTCTGCTTACCGGCGTGCGATTCAGGTGGAATCCATTCCTGCAGCGTATAATGACCTCGCCAACCTGCTCTTGGAGATGGGGGAGAAAGAAGAGGCACGGGAATTGGCCCTGAAAGCGGTGGATTTATCCCCGGATTCCCCCAGTTTTCTGGATACCCTAGCTATGGCGGAATTAGAACAGGGGAGATTGGATGAAGCCTATCAACATCAGTTGCAGGCTCTGGCCTTAGCTCCTCAGGCGGTACCCCTGAAATTGACCTTGGCCCGAATTCATGCGGCCCGGGGGGAAGTGATGGTGCTGCGGCCTTTGTTGCAGGAGTTATTGCCGTATCAACAACAGTTTAGTCCTTATCAGCAGGCTCAATTGCAGAAACTGTTACAGGAGCAGGGCTTATGAGTGTGCCACTTCCATCCTTTCTGCGGGATGGCCTCCGTTTTGAATGCACGGGTTGTGGTGATTGTTGCACGGGCGCTCCCGGTCAGGTTCGTTTTCTTCCTGAAGAACTTCAACGAATGGCGGAGCATCTGGATCTCAGCACAAGCGAGTTCCGTGAACGGTATTGCCGCCCTGAGCTTTTGGAACTGAAGGAAGAAGCAAATGGGGATTGTGTTCTCTTTCAAGAGGGGCTGGGCTGCCGCGTTCACGAGGTGAAACCTGGTCAATGCCGGCGTTATCCCTTCTGGTTTAAGAACCTACGGAATGAAGAAGCCTGGCAGCGTTGTGCGGCGGAATGTGAAGGTGTCGGGCAGGGGCGTCTGTGGAGTGCGGAGGAAATGCTGGCCTTGATGGGTGAAGAATTTGCGGAAAATTCCCGGGGGCGGGGAGAATCCTCCACCCAGGATGGAGCTCCGTAGAAACCCTACTTTCCGGTGGACATTCTCCGGATGCTCTTTTAGGTCCTGAGCATGCGAATTCTGGCCTTGTTTCTCTTATGTGTCTCCAGCTCTTTGATGGCAGAGGCTCTTCCGTATTTTCAGCTTGTGGCTCCGGAGTCTATGGATGAAGACGTGGTCGCCCGCGCGAAGCAGTGGATGGAAAAGAACCTCTATTATGAAGTGAAGCTTGTCCGGGTTAAAGAGTGGCCCGAAGAACAGGAAGCTTGGATTCAGGAACAGAAGGGGGAGGCCCTGGTGTGTATTGGTCTGAGTCCGGATCTGGGATCAGATAAACATGCCTGGATGGATGCCAAAAGCGATGTGGGTTTGGTGAACACGAAGATACTCCTTCCTGAAGTATCGGAAAAAACCTTACGCCGTCTGGATCGACAACTGATTCGTATTGTGGGCTTCTCCCTGGATATTCCGCCTCAGCCGATTCCGTTTTGTGCGCTGTACCCTTATAAAAATATGGAACAGCTGGATCAGATTGGCCGAGGCTTTTCCCCTCCTGCCATGGCGCAATACCGGGCGGCCCTCGAATCTCGTGAACTGCCGCTGAGTGAACAGGCTCAAAAACTTCTTCCTAAAACCAACACCAAGATCGTTCCCCTGCCGGAACCGAAAGACTGAACATGCTCGATATCAAGACCTTGCGGAATGCACCTGAACAAGCTGCTGCAAACTGGAAACGCCGTGGCCTGGAGGTGAATGTATCCGAATTACTGGAGTTGGATGACACACGACGGGCTCTGATTGTCGAAGGTGAGCAACTTCAGGCCCAGCGAAACAGCGAAAGTAAACGCATTGGGCAGCTGAAAAAAGCGGGTGAGGATGCTTCTGAAGCCATGGAAGCCGTTCGCGCCATTGGGCAGAGGATCTCTGAATTGGGTGCTGAACGTGAGCAGGCCGAAGCGAATCTGAATGAGCGTTTGCTCAGTCTTCCTAATTTTCCGCATGAAAGCACTCCGGAAGGGCTGACTCCGGAGGATAACCCGGTGTTACGCAGCTGGGGAGAGCCGAAGGACTATGATTTCGAATGCAAGCCCCATTGGGAATTGGCTGAACAGTTGGGCATCTTTGAATTCGAGCGAGCCGCAGCCATCAGTGGCGCCGGATTTTCTTGTTTGACCGGCCAGGCTGCTAAACTCAGTCGTGCCCTGATTTCCTTTATGCTGGACCTGCATACGTCCAAACACGGCTATCAGGAAGTGGCTGCACCCTTCCTGGTTAATGATACGGCCTTGTTGGGAACGGGTCAGCTCCCCAAGTTTTCCGAGGAGTTATATCGTATTCCGGAAGATGATCTGTGGTTGATTCCTACTGCGGAAGTTCCCCTGACCAATTTGTATCGGGAGCATATTTTCGCTGCAGATGAATTACCGAAGGGACTTTGCGGTCATACGCCCTGTTTTCGCCGGGAAGCCGGCGCAGCCGGGAAAATGACCCGGGGTATGAATCGCCTGCATCAGTTTGATAAAGTGGAACTGGTCAAATTTGTAAAAGCCTCTGAATCCTACGACGAACTCGAAACGCTCACGGGACATGCGGAGGCGGTGCTGCAGGCCTTGGGGCTGCATTATCGCGTCATTGCCCTCTGTGGGGGTGATCTCGGGTTCTCCTCGGCGAAGACCTATGACATTGAGTTGTGGGCTCCCGGTCAACAGGCCTGGTTGGAAGTCTCCTCCTGCAGTAACTTTGAGGATTTCCAGACGCGTCGAGCCAAAATCCGGGTACGCAATGAACAAGGTAAACCTGAATTGGCCCACACCCTGAATGGCAGTGGTGTGGCCCTGCCGCGTCTTTTGGTGGCCATCTTGGAACAGGGCCAGCAGGCGGATGGATCCGTGCAGCTTCCTGAGGCGTTGAAACCGTATTGGGGAGATGCTCCCTTGAGCATCAGCATTCCGTGATGAATGCCCTCACGCATCGCCTCCAGGAGTTTGTCCGGATTCCTTCCGTGAATCCTGCGCATAGCAGCAACCCGGAGATTACGGGTGAGCGGGCCTATGCGAAGCGGGTGGCCGCTTCTCTGGAGTTGCGAGGCTTTGAGCTGGAATGGATTCCGATTCTCGGGGAGGATCGTCCGGCACTCATTGGACGGGTAGGGGATCCGAAGGCTCCCAGTCTGTTGTTTGAGTTGCATACAGACACGGTGGGGGTCGATCATATGACCCGGGATCCATTTGATGGAGCGGTCGAAGAGGGGCGTTTATATGGTCGGGGTTCCTGTGACATGAAAGGCTCCGCGGCAGCGATGTTCGAAGCCTTGTCGCCGGAACGGGTCCGAAGCTTTTGCGAGCGCGGCTATCAGCTGATTGTGGTTGCGGCCCCGGATGAAGAGTGTGGCTGTCGCGGTGCCATGGATTTGGCGGAGCGGGGTATCGGCGCAGATGCGGCGATTATTTTGGAACCGACTCAGAATATTCCTGTGGTTGCCCATAAGGGGGCAAAGTGGTTGGAGATTGAGCTGAAGGGGCGTTCCGGGCACGGAAGTGAACCGGATCGGGGAGTAAGTACGAATCGGGCCTTGTGTCGCCTTCTGCCCTTTTTGCACGAAACGCATGCAGCCCTTCAAGAAGAGTTTTCTCACCCCTTGTTAGGCCAGTCCACCTTGAATTATGGACGAATTGAAGGCGGGGCCACCTTCAATATCATTCCGGACCATAGTCTGCTGCAGCTGGACCGAAGAGTGATTCCAAACGAAGATCCTCTGTTGTTTGAGCAGCAGGTGAAGGCTGAAGTTGAGGCCTTGCAAGAGGAGGGTCTGATTCTCGAAGGCTCGGTGACCCGCTGCCATCAGACCGATGCATTTGCGACAGAAGAGGATTCCCCCTTAGTGCAGTGCCTCTTAGCTGCGATTGAAGCCGAAACCGGGGAGCGTCCGCCCTGCATGGGAACCTCTTGGGTAAGTGATGCTTCTCCCTTGAGTCAAACCTGCGAGCAAATTTTAGTGTTTGGTCCTGGAGATATTGCGCAGGCCCATACGGAAGATGAATACATTGAGCTGGCCTCTCTGGAGCAAGGGGCTGCGATTCTTGGCCGTTTTTTGGATCGCTTTTCGCTCTAATCTTCGGGACCCAGGCTTGGGCCTCACAAAAATCTGTTGACCCTTGGGCTCAAACTTGGGAGGGAATCCCTGTTGAAATTATCCTGTCCCGAGACCAAAGATCCGAAGCTTCTTCTTCTGATCTGCCTCTGTGTTGCCGCCCTGGGTTCGCTTTTCCTCTTGGCGATGGCCCTATTTTGGGCCCCATTAAACCAGGATGAAGGCTGGTATTTATTTTCAGCATTGCGGGTTTCTCAGGGTTTTGTGCCCTATGAGGACTTTGCATTTACCCAGGGGCCGGTCTTCCCCTATGTGGGCCAGGCAGCTTTGCCTTTGGTTCATGCGCTGGGCTTACTCGGGGGACGAGTGTTTTGTCTTCTCTGTTATGTTGTCGCGGCGACCCTGATCCTGTTTCGCTTGCGTAAAGAAGAGTCTCCGCTCCTGGCGATGCTCTTGGCTGTGGCCATTCTGGGTTTAAATCCTTATGCCGCTCAATATGCGGTCACTGTGAAAACCTACAGTATGGCAGGTTTATGGCTGTGTATTGCGATGCTGTTTTGGTTTCAGGCCAGAGAACAGAATCAATTATGGGCCTTATTGCCTTGCGCAGCCTTCTTAGGCCTGGCCACGGCGACCCGCTTATCGTTGGGATTGTTCTTTGTTCCTTTGGGGTTGAATCTGTTGTTTCGACGTGGGGAGGGGATCTTTCGATTGGGATGGATTTTGTTTGGGGCTTCGGGAATTCTGGTGCTGGTTATTCTGTTTGGTCCCTTTTTTCTGCTGGCGGATGAGGGATTATATTTCGGGCTGATAGAGTTTCATACATCAAGAACAGGGGGGAATCCCTGGTTGTTCCGTGCGGGTTTTCTGTCCAGGGTGCTGCAGAGTTGGATTGTGGCCTTGCCCTTGTGTTCTTTGTTGCTCTGTCCGAAGACGTCCTGGAGGAAGGGAACGCCTGCGCTGGCATGGTCCTTGGTCATGGTGACCGTGCTTCACCTCTTTTCCCCCTTTCCCTATGATGATTATCAGATGGCGCTGGCTCCGGCCTTAGCCCTGTTGCTGGCTCTGGAAGTGCCGGGGCGCTTGCCGCAAAACCTGCATCAGGCCTTGGCGCAATTGTTTTTGATCTTTGCCTTAGGCGCGGGCTTGGCTTCCCCTCAAATTCAAAGCTGGTTTTCTCAGGGGCGGGACCGCATTTGGTGGCAGGGGAAAGAGAGCTCGGAACTACGCCAACTGCAACTCAGCGCCCGGGAACTACGTGAGTTGGATGCCTCTGCGACCTTGTTGCTGACTCAGGACTTGTATTTAGCCATTGAAGCCCGCATGGACGTGCCTGCTGGTTTTGAAATGGGCCCCTTCTGTCTGACGACGGAAATGGATCCGGCCCGGGCCGCTCGTTTACGTTTGATGACGCCGGACAGCATGGCGGCCCTCATTCGGGACAGTTCGGCGTCTTTAGCCGCTACCAGCGGGTATAGTTTCAGTATTGATGCGCCCTCGATCGAAGAGATGCCCGCCTCACAATCGCTGCGCCTCCATCGAGAACTGCAACGTGCGTACCGGCCTAAAGTACAGATCGATCATTTTGGTCAGGCCGGGACCACCTTGGAATTATGGCAACGGATTGAAGCGCCTTAAGCGAGGAGTTTCGCCAGGCCGATGCCTAGAAGGACGAATGCGAGTCCCCCGATGAGACTGAGGCTTAGGTATCCGAAGGCCGCCAGATATCGGGAGGCCTGCAAGAGGTGAATGGATTCCAGGGAGAAGGTCGAGAAGGTGGTAAAGGCCCCCAAAAATCCGGTTAGCAGCAGATGCCGATGCTGTGCTTGTCCCCAGTTCTGTTCCACCAGCATATGGTAGACAAAGCCAATGGCGAAGCAGCCTAGTAGATTTACAGCCAGGGTACCTAAGGGGAATTCTTTCCCCAGAATGCGGTGTAGCATGCTGGAGAGGCCAAAGCGGCTGAGTGCCCCCAGCGATCCGCCCA
Organism: Verrucomicrobia bacterium UBA6056; assembly: GCA_002429005.1. Taxonomy (GTDB): domain Bacteria; phylum Verrucomicrobiota; class Kiritimatiellia; order SS1-B-03-39; family UBA6053; genus UBA6056. The sequence continues at coordinate 139,620 of DIYK01000094.1, read as the reverse complement.
GAGCTACCCAGAGAAGTGTGGGGATGTTCATGGCTTCTTCGTATGAAAGAGGCCGAAGGAAACAAGCCGGGAGCACGGCTTTACAGCAGACAATTCCTTTCATAGGGATAGAAGTATGAACGTACTATTTTTGATGACGGACCAGTTGCGCTGTGACTGTGTGGGTTGGGGAACGGATTCCAAACTGGCTACCCCCAATTTAGACCGGATTGCAGCCGGAGCACACTTTTCGAAGTGCCAGACGGTCAATCCGGTTTGTATGCCTGCCCGTTCGGCTTTATTGACAGGGCGCTATTCTCATCAAGTCGGGGCCTTGCAAATGTCCGGAGATTTATCCAGGGACTATCCCACCTGGCCTAAGGCCCTGCAAACTGCGGGCTATTGGACTGCAGGTATTGGCAAATTTCATTTTCTACAGACCTGGCGTTGGGCCCGGGAGCGGGGACGGGGACTGAACTTGGTGGAATTGACGCCCCAGACGCAAGAATACGGATTTGATCGTGTCTGGGAAAGTGCGGGCAAACAACTGGCCTTAAAGAACTACTGCCATTACGGCCAGTATCTTGAGGGCAAAGGGCTGTTGGAACCCTTTCGGGATATGATCGAGGCCAGAGGCGCGAACCAGAATGTTCCTTCAGAAGAATTAGCCAAAGATGGGGATGCATGGCCCTTTGAGGAAGAACATCATGTGGATGTCGTCACCAACCGGGAAATTTTGCGGGCCTTGGACGAACGTCCCAAAGATCAACCCTTCGCGATCTTCGGATCCTACTGCAGTCCCCATAAACCCTTTGATCCTCCTCAGCGCTTTCTGGACAGGGTTCCCTATGAGGAAGTGGATGATTTTGTCCCAGGGGATAAACCTCTCTCCGGGGAAGATAAGCAGAACCTGTGGAAACTGAGGAGGGCCTATAAGGCGACGATTCTATTGTTAGATGACTTGGTCGGTCAGGTGCTGGATCGCTTGGAAGCAGACGGCTTGCTGGATCAAACCCTGATTGTTCTCTCCTCAGATCATGGAGAAATGATGGGGGATCATTGCCGGGTGCAAAAACAATCCTTCTATCATCAATCCCAGCAGGTGCCTCTGGCCATTCGCTATCCGGGCTATGTTCAGGCTAGCGGATATGATTGTCCGGTGGAATTGACGGATATCACGGCGACCTTGCTGGATGCAGCCGGCTTAAACCCGCAGGAAGCTCTGGCCATGGATTGGCCGGCCTTCCAATCCAACATTCCCTGCCGCAGTTTATTGCCCTTGCTCAGGGGAGAAGTGGACTCTGTGCGTGATTATGCTTTTTCGGAATGGGGCAATCAGTGGTCAAGCCTGACGGAGTCCGACTGGAAGTATGTGTTGTTTCATGCCTATGAAGATCCGGATGACCCAGCTGAATTGCTGTTTGATCTGAATGCTGATCCGAATGAAGAACACAATCTGGCGCAGTCTCCGGAACATCAGGAACAGATAAATTACTTCCGCAGGCGGCTAACCTGGTTGCGGAATCAAACCCCGCACGCCCAGACAAGCTGGGCTCCTTTGATGGACTGAAGCCTGTTAGGCTATGGGATACGTGCCGAGTAATGATGGGTGCTTTTTCACCCGTATACTTTAGGATAGGAGGATACATGACGAGCCATGTTCGAACTCTTCTTTTGAATTTACGTGAAGTGGGCTGGGCTGTGTGTGAGGCGGATAAAGATGGGGTGCCTCCAATGCCTTATGAGATACGTTGCCGTTACCCAGCATGTCCCCATACTCTCCTGGATCTGGCCACATCTTTTCGCACTGTAGTCTCCCCCGACGAAAAAGCCTGGTTCCTATGCAGCTCTGACTACGCAGGGTTATCTGAGTCTGCATATTCATGGAACGAATGGGAACTCCTTTCTCTAGAGCAAGCTAAAGACGATGAGGAATGGCGAAAAACTATAAAGGGCTTTTGGGACGCTCACATTCCCATTTTGCTTTCGGTGAAGAGAGGATATGCATTCTACGCTCTACAAATTGAAAGCGGTGCGATCGTGGAAGGAGAGGAACCGGATTTTGAGGAAGTTTCTGAAGTTTCAGGTTCCCTCACGGAGTTCTTGGGGACTCTTTCCTTCAGCGGTGCAGAGCAGTTCCGTCTACTTTGACGTCCTGTAATCCGCTCAGTTCTTCATAAGACGGTTCTTCGGAAATGAACTGAGCTTCTTTGGTGGTTTGATTGAAGTTGGCTTTGTTTCAGGCCTAGCGCCTCTTACTTGAGTGGACTGAACAATAAAGGCCTGTTAGGATCGTTCTTGAGACATATCCCATTCACTGGAGGCACCATGAAACACGTCGTATCCGTTCTGTTTGTAAGTCTATGTAGCAGCGTTCTGTTCGCTCAGACCCCGCCAGCCTCGTATCAAATTACGGGTTCGGTGCGTACCATTGAGACCAACAAGAGTGATAAGATTGAACGAGCGCATGGTGACGTCCGGATGAAAGAAAAGGAACAGATCCTGAAGATGGAACTGCGCCGTACCAATCCCAATGCCCCTTCCAATGCCAAGGTGTACTGGGTTCTGGCGATGGAGGATATGCAGGGCCGTTTGCGTCCGACCGGAGGCGGGACGCAACAGATTCATACCCAGGTGGGCATTCCGGTGGAATTGCAGAGCGATTCGTTCACGCTCAAGGAGCGAAATTGGAATGGGAACGGGGGGAACAATGCTACCCGGGAACAGGATATTAAAGGGTATGCCGTGGTGGTTGTGGATGAGAATGGAAACGAACTCGGCTTTAAGTGCACGCCCTCCAGTCTTACTGAGGACGCCCGGGCGTATTTTGAGGGGCAGATGAAGCAAAGCAGCCAGCCGCAACAAGGCCGGGAAGCCGTTCGTCCAACCCGTCCACGTGAACGCGGCCAACGGCGTATGTGAGCCTGGTAAAGGTCACTCCTTCTGAACGCCGATATACTCGGCGTTTTTTTTGCGGGTTTAATGTAGAACATCGTGTTTCCTTGGATTGCCAAGGCCAGGCGTTTAGACGTAGTTCTGGGGCATGACGAAGCTAACCCCGACCTTTAGTAGTCCTTCTGCACGGCAAAGCTCCTGGCATCGCTTGGAGCGCTATGGATTCCTTCATACGCCTATGTGGAGGTCTACCATGAGCAATGGCGTGAGCTGTTGACAGAGTACGGAGAGCTTTTTGAAGTCTGGTTGGATGGAGCTAATGGCGGTGATGGCTATTATGGGGGTGCCTGTGAGTCCCGGAGTATTGATGCCGCGAGCTACTGTCGAAATGCCGAACTGTTGAACCTGTTTCGGGAACTGCAACCCCAGGCGGTGGTCTCTGGCGGGCCGGATGCCGATTTGCGTTGGTGTGGAAATGAACATGGTTTCACATCCTTTACCAACTGGTGCAGTGTGGAAGGGAATGAGTCGTTGACCCAGGCTGCCCGGGATCTGGCTTCCATCGAAGGTCAAGCCGGTGGCAAGATTTGGAGACCCACGGAGGTGGATCTGAGTTTGCGTCGTGGCTGGTTTTGGCATGCACAGGAACGCCCCCATGATGCTTTCCATTCAGGTATATGCCGTTACGGACCGGATGCATTAACGATTCGATCTGTTCAGCTGGTCATCTTTCCCCAAAATAGTGAAATGAATAGGTCACAAGCTACATGTGGCGGCCATTACTGGATAAGTGCTCCATGCTGCTGGAAGACGCTAGTTTGTATGGAGGCGCAAAAACGGAAGCCATAACCCTATACCAGCACGAGATCTTATGAAATATGTGTTAACTCTCCCCATCGTGATCGCCTCGTTTTTCATTGTACATGCCGCGGCCGCTGATGGCACAGGAGGCGAGGAGGCGATGCATCCTGCTTTGAAAAAACTAGATGAGAATGGCGATCAACGGATTTCCTTTGAGGAGTATGCTGGAAAAAGACTGGTTGTACTGCGGCAGAAATTAGAGGAAGATAAACTTCGCCTGCAGAACGAGGAATCCAGCTTAGATGCCAAGGAAAAGGAAGAGCGCAAAGGGAACTTGTATTTCGAAGAGCGTGAACTGAAGGAACAGGAGCGCTTTTTCAAAAAACGCTTTCAGAGAATGGATATGAATGGTGATGGTGAAATCAGTCCAAAAGAGTTGAACGCCTTGCAACCACAGCGCTGAGCCCGTAGTGGGTACTCATTGGATCAAAGGATGAGATAGGTGTCTTTCATGAGTCGGTTTAACAGCTTCGTTCTTTTATTCCTATGGGTTCTCCATGGCGCTTGTATCTGGCCCCCCTGCGTTTCAGCGGAGGAGAATTCTTCCTCATCCAGACCGGTACAATCGCAACCGGCCGGAGCTGATGAGGAAGAGAAGGGGCGAGCGGCCCGCGAATTTCCAGGCTTGCAGGTGCCGGGTGAGCCCTTGTTCCTTCCGGCGGAGTCTACCGCAGGGCGTAAAGAACAGATGCGGCGAGATCAGGATGACCTGAAGCGTTCACGGGATCGAAGCAAAGCTATTATGAAAGGGGTTCAAGGGGACAAAGCCATTCTGGCGGCGGTCGCTAAAGTGGATGCCTTTTCTCAGGCCTTAGCGGAAGAGGCCCGAAAGAGTAATGGGCGCTCCCGTCTCCCTAAGGATTTTTATGAAAAGAGAGATGCGATTGCCAAAGAGTATGATCTCGCGCTTCACGCTGCCCTGGGGGAGGACCTGTATGACGAGTTGATGTTTGAGCGGAAGAAACAACAAATTCTGATGCGTCGATTAATGTTTCTCCGCTCCTATGCAGGTGAACGAGTTGAGCCCTGATCTTCAAGCGAAGCCTGAAGCTCAGCGGGTAGGGGAATCTGAGATGATTCAGGCTGCGATTGCAGGGGATGAACGGGCCTTTGCCTCGTTGGTGGAGCGCTATCGTCCCTTGGTACAGCAGAGTTGCCGGCTGAGTTTAGGTCCTCAAGCCGCGATGGACCTTGAGGACTGTGTGCAAGCGGTCTTTCTCCTGCTGCATCGTAAACTTCCTCAGCTTAAAGGGCAGGTTGTACTGAGCAGTTGGTTATACCGAACGGCCCGCTTCACATGTATGGATCTTCAGAAAAAACATATTCGACGAACGCGACGTGAACAGGAGGCTCTGAGTCGAATGCATGACGATGAACAGGAAGACCCTGAACAGCAGGAGCGTCAACGCGCCTTGCACAAGGCATTGGGTTCCTTAGCTCCTACGGATCAGGACCTCATTCTTGAACGCTACATTCAGGAAGTCCCGCTGTCCGATATGGCTGCGCTTCGTGGGGTAAAGGGAGCTACCCTGCGAAAACGGCTTGAGCGGGCTATGTCCCGCTTACGCTCCAAACTGCATGCGTCCTATGCGTCTGCAGGGCCTGTGCTGATGATTAGCTGGTTGCAGGAACTATGTCCTCTCGGAGAGTGGAACCTGAACCCGGGCAGCTTCACTGTGGGCAGCTCAGCGCTTGGCCTGGCGGGGGAGATTCTCTCGTCCAAGTTGTTGGCAAAAACGGTGGCTGCATCTGTTGCGGCCTCAATCATTGGGGCGACGTCTGCTGGGGTGCTTTTTCAGTTGAGGGCCTCTGGGAAGGAGCAGCCCTCAGTAGCTGTGCAACAGGTTGAAGCCTATCAGGAACTGGGATTGTTGGAGAGTGGAGCGCCGTCGATACTGCCCATAACGAGTACGCTTTCCTTTTTACCTGCAGATACGGAATCCGGCCGTAGAGAGCAGATCCGGCATCTTCGTTCCAAACTGCAGTTCCTCCAGAATGAAATCGTTGAAATGGATTTCATAGTGGAGCGCTCCGGACGCTTGCAGCTCACTTGGTATGAAAAAGAAAGTTTGTTTAACGATTCGCTGGAATCAGAGGATGGCGAAGAACGGGTACGTGAGCAAATTAGCGAGTTCGCTACATACACCTCTCTTACCCGCTGGGAAGTGTTGGGGACAGATCACTATCTCCGTTACCTCCAACTACAGGAGGATGTGCAGGTGCTGTTTTCCCGGATTAGATATTTAGAGAATCTGCAGGAAAACGATTAGCAACCTGTTGGAGATTCCAAGCTCCTAGAGGCTGCGATCCAGCTTTTGAGGAAAGCTTATGGCACCCGGGTGAGGCGCAGGGTAACCGGGGAGGAGAGATCCTGGCCGTTTACATTTCCGGAAAAGTTTCCATTCAAGGTCATGCTATCGCCATTCACGGTACCTGAAGCATCCAGGACGAAGGTATTGGGGCCTCTGGCTACATTGGCAAAGAGGGTGATTTGGTTCCCGTTAATTTGGCCTGCATAATTATCACTAATACTGGAGCCTGTGATTGTGTTTCCGTTTTGCGTCAAGGTGACGTCTACCGATTCAGAAGTGCCAAAGGCGGTCAGGGTTCCTGTCCAATTTCCGGTCACATTGATTGCGCTGCTGCTGGCTTCCTGAGGAGCTTCGCTTTCCGGATTTTCGACGGCCGCTTCTTCGGCTGTAGCGTTACTCTCCGTGGTCTGGCTTTCTGTACTGCTGCTTTCATTATCGTCGCCATCACTACTCAGGTCACAGGCAACGAAACAGAACAGGGGCAGAAGGAGAAGGAGGCGTAGGAAATGCATAGTAGGGCAGTGATAGCCTGTGCAGCGTTGATGAGTCAAGGGCGTTTCAGGGTGGGTACATCCTGATTGAAAACGCGATGTTGCTTGGGCAACCGGGTAAAAAAAAAAGCCCCTCCGAGGAGGGGCTATAAGATGGCGGGATGTACGGGACTTGAACCCGCAACCTTCGGCGTGACAGGCCGACGCTCTAACCAATTGAGCTAACACCCCGGAAAATGTGGGGGAGATCTTTATGCACTATTTGCGGCTCGCTGGCAACAGTAATTGTGCAAAAAAATCAGTTTTGTTCGGGGATCAAAACCTGCCCGGAATAGATGTCCGTTTCGTTGGGCATTTGGCCACGCATGTAGGCATATTCCAGGTACTGGAGGACGATGGTTGCGGTGAAACAACCGAAGGCTACAATGGTAAGCAAGAGCATCCATACGGACACATCAGATTTCGCTTTTTTAGATGAGACATCCAGTTCGATACCGTCAGACATACAATTCTCCTTGAAAACAGAACAGCTTCCACGCTAGCGTATGAAGTCCGTAAATTTCCAGTAAAAACTGATCTATGTTTTTACTTAACAGTTGAAAAGCAGGGCTGGACCTGATCCTTCCTTAGTGGAGGGGTGGCCCAGGTAAAAAAAAAAGTCCCGCAGAACGCTGCGGGACTTTTTATCTGAAATCGCTTTCAGACTTATTGGAACTGCTTGGCTACCAGTTCGGCCATCTCGTCCAAGGTTTTGGCAACGGGAACACCCGCCTCGGAGAAGGCTTTTTGTTTCGATGCGGCGGTCCCGGCATTTCCGGAGACAATTGCGCCTGCATGACCCATGCGGCGACCTTCGGGAGCGCTGGCGCCGACAATGTAGGCAAAGCAGGGTTTGCTGATGTGTTCTTTGATGTATTCGGCGGTTTTTTCTTCTTCGTCACCACCGATTTCACCTACGAGCACAACCGCTTCGGTATCGGGATCTTTCTCAAAGAGCGCGAGGACATCACGGAAGTTGCTGCCCACGATGGGGTCACCACCGATACCGACACAGGTGCTCTGGCCGATGTTCAGTCCGGTCAGGGCGTGAACAATTTCATAGGTCAACGTACCGGAACGGCTGATCACTCCAACCGATCCGGGGATGCAGATCATACCCGGCATGATGCCGATTTTGCTTTTTCCCGGGGAAATCAGGCCGGGGCAGTTGGGGCCGATCAGGGTCAAGCCTTTGGCTTTCACCTGATGATAGAGACCCACCATATCATTTACCGGCACACCTTCGGTGATACAGATAATGAGCGGAATATCTGCGTCAATGGCTTCCTGAACAGCTCCCTTGGCAAACTTTGCGGGGACATAGATGACGGTTGCGTCAACGCCGACCGCATCTTTGGCATCCTGCACAGAATGAAACACGGGTTTGCCGTGAACTTCCTGGCCACCTTTGCCGGGGGTTACACCGCCAACAATGTTCGTGCCATATTCGATCATCTGACTCGCGTGGAAGGAGCCATCGCGACCGGTGATGCCTTGAACAATTACTTTGGTATCTTGATCGATCAGAATACTCATGCTGCTTCTCCTTTACCCAGTTCAATGGTTTTACGCACAGCCTCGGAGAAAGAGCTGGCAGGGATGAGGGAGCTGCCTTCCAAGAGGGCTTTTCCTTCTTCGGCGTTGGTGCCGGTCAGACGAACCACGACGGGGACAGAAATATCCATCGTTTCAAATGCTTTGAGGATGCCGCGGGCAATATCATCACAACGGGTAATCCCGCCGAAGATATTGATGAGCACGGATTTCACTTTTCCGCCGGCCAGAATCAATTTGAATGCATTGACCACTTTCTCGGGGTTGGAGCTACCGCCCACATCGAGGAAGTTTGCGGGTTCACCCCCATGAATTTTGATCATGTCCAGAGTCGCCATGGCCAATCCGGCACCGTTCACCATACAACCAATGTCTCCATCGAGCTGAATAAACGCGAGACCCTTTTCTGCAGCTTCAATCTCTGCAGGGTTTTCTTCGTTCATGTCACGAAGCTCTTCGAGCTCGGCCTGACGCATGAGCGCATTGTCGTCGATAGTCATCTTGCCGTCGAGGGCAATCACTTCGCCGGAACCCGTCAGTACGAGAGGGTTGATTTCAGCCAGTTGCAGATCTTTATCGATGAAGAGCTGGAACAACTTGCGCATGACATCGAGAACGCCATCCACGCCGTCACCGTCAAACAGTTTCGCGGCGGCATCTTTTGCGGCTTCTTCCGGAAAGCTGTAGTCGATGGAACCGAAACGGAGAATGCGTTCTGGTGTCTTTTCAGCGACCTCTTCAATGTCCATCCCGCCATCAGCGGATGCGATAAAGCCAATGCTTTTGTCCGCACGGTCGAGAATGACAGAAAGATAGGCTTCGCGTTGGATATCACTGCCTTTTTCGATCCACAGGCGGTGAACGGTATGACCTTTGATGTCCATACCCAGGATGTTGCTGGCATGTTCGCGGACTTCATCGACGCTGCGGGCAAGTTTCACTCCGCCGGCCTTACCACGTCCGCCTACATGGACCTGGGCTTTTACGGCAACAATGGGAGCATCGAGTTCTTCAAAAGCGGCAACGGCTTCTTCAACGCTGAGAGCCACCCGGCCCTCGGGAACCGGGATCCCGGCTTCCTTGAAGAGTCCTTTTGCCTGGTATTCGTGTATATTCATGCAGGAACTTCCTATAGGTGAAACAAAAAGGTACTTGTCCGCTACGATGGATTGCGGAACTGCGCAAGCCCTATTCCGCTATTATCGGGTAGGGGAGATTGACCCTACAATCATGGATGAATGGAATCTACAAATATGTACTACCCCTGCTCGGTCGAGCATGCACGCCTTTAGGAATGCGCACAGCGTGACTGGGCTGTGTTCCGGTTTTCGCATTGCACCTCAAGCCCGCATCGGCTAGGGCTGACATTCTTTTTTGGGAACAGTGAGATACGATTATGAGAGTGCTTTCAGGCGTACAGCCATCGGGACAACTGCATTTGGGCAACTATTTCGGCATGATGAAGCCGGCATTGGAACTTCAGGCCCAGCATGAGGCCTACTACTTTATTGCCAGCTATCATGCTCTAACTACCGTTCGGGATGCAGCCTTGTTGCGTGAATACAGTCAAGGCGTCGCCATGGATTTTCTGGCCTGTGGTTTGGATCCGGAGCAGACGGTGTTTTACCGTCAGCAGGATATCCCTGAATTACATGAGCTGGCTTGGTTATTGAGTATTATGTGTCCTATGGGGCTATTGGAGCGTGCTCACAGTTATAAAGATAAAATAGCCAAGGGGATGGAGGCCACCCATGCCTTGTTTGCCTATCCGGTGTTGATGTCTGCAGACATTCTTTCTGTGAATGCGGATTTGGTTCCGGTTGGGCGGGACCAGAAACAGCATTTGGAAATTGCCCGGGATTTAGCGGGGAAATTTAACCGGGAAACGGAGACGGAAACCTTCAAGCTACCTGAACCGATTATTCAGGATGCAGTAGCCGTGGTTCCCGGAACGGATGGGCAGAAAATGTCCAAGTCCTACAACAATACGATTCCCTTGTTTGGTTCCGTGAAAAAACAACGGAAAGCGATTATGCGCATTGTAACAGACAGTACGCCTTTGGAAGATCCCAAGGATCCGGATACCTGTAATGTGTTCGCCCTCTACAAACTGCTGGCCGATGAGCAGGAACAAGCCGAAATGGCAGAACGCTACCGTGCCGGAGGCATGGGCTATGGGGATGCCAAAAAAGCGCTCGCTGAAAAGGTGCAAGGCCATTTTGAACCCTTCCGTGAAAAACGGGACTTTTTGGAAAAGCATCCGGATGAGGTAGAGGATGTGTTACGGGAAGGGGCCAAACGGGCTCGTACTGCGATTGAACCCGTGCTTTCCGCTGCTCGCCAGGCGGTGGGTTTGGAGTAAGATTCCATGGAAGAGGAACCGAATGACTATCATGTGAAGCTGGAGGTCTTTGAAGGACCTTTGGATCTGCTGCTCTATCTGATTAAGAAAGAGGAAGTGGAAATCACAGATATCCCGATTGAACGCATCTGTTCTCAATACAACGAGTATTTGAATATGATGCGGATGTTGGATCTGAACATCGCGGGAGAGTTTCTTGTCATGTCGGCCACCCTGATGTTGATCAAGAGCCGGATGTTGCTGCCGGTAGAGGAACGTCCGGAATTAGAAGAGGATGAAGAAGATCCCCGCCTGGATTTGGTCCGTCAGTTGATTGAATACAAACGGTTTAAGGACGCAGCGACTCACTTGGAGGAACTGGAGGAGTCTCAGAATAACGTCTTTTTCCCGGAGGGGGATAACGTGGTTCTGGCCAAAGACAGTGGGATGGCCCTCCGGGATGTCAGTATTTTTGACTTGTTGAGCAGTTTCAGCGAATTGCTTCGCCGTGCGGAAAAAGAAGAACTGCGGGAGATCTTCACAGAACGTTACACGGTTGCAGACAAGGTGGACCATTTAATGAGCGAAGTGGTGAAAAAGGGAAAGAAGGTATCCCTTCACCGCTTGTTCAAAGACATGAGATCCCGAAACGAAATGGTGTGTACCTTTCTGGCGATTCTGGAGTTGATCCGGCTTAAACAGATCCGTGCGGGGCAGGAGCCCGGACATTTTACCGATATTCAAATTTTCCGCGTGGAAGAAGAGGAGCCGCCCATGGAAGAGGCCGAGCTTGAGGAATTGATCCCGGATGAGGAACAGGAGGCTTCGAATGAGTAATGGGGATGAAGCATCGAAGCAAGCTGAGGAAGAGGTGGAACCCGTCATTCCTGCACAGGAAGAACAAGCGGGCGCGCCCCTAGAAGCATCACAGCCTCAGGAGGAAAGCTCCCCGTCTGAAGAACCGGATCAGGAGGAGAAAGCTGAGGAGGCAGCTCCGGAGGAAAAAGCGGAAGAGCGGGATGAGGAGGAGAACCCTGAGGAGGCGGCTCCGGAGGAAAAATCTGAAGTGCCAGATTCAGAGGAGAACTCTGAAGCAACGGGCGAAGAAGAGGGGTCCACAGATGAGGCTGACATTCCCGCTGAAGCGGATGCTTCGCTGTCCCAGGAAGAAGTTGCTGAAGAGCTGCTGAGCAGCGGAGAGCGCTTACCTGAGATCAAAGAAATTCTTTGTGCCATGTTATTTGCGACCAAAGAACCGCTGACCATTCGCCAGATGGTGAATGTGTTTCGCCGCACGGCAGAAACCTATGAAGGTCCTGCCGCGCAATTTATGGAGATCAGTAGCAAGGAACTGGCTCCGGCTTTGGAAGAACTGCAACGTGATTTGCTGAAGCAACGTCTGGGCTTGGAGATTGCGGAGGTCGCAGGAGGATTCCGTTTGCGAAACAGTACCTTGGTAGGACCCTGGCTTCGTGAACTGCTGGAGAAGGGAAAATCCAACAAGCTGAGTAAACCAGCCTTGGAAACCCTTTCCATTATCGCGTATCGCCAGCCCATTCAGCGTTCCGAAATGGAATCCATCCGTGGTGTGGCCGTAGACTCCATTGTCCGTTCCTTATTGGAAATGGGCTTGATTAAAGTTGTAGGGCGGAGCGAGCTCCCCGGTCGCCCTTGGCTCTATGGAACCACCCAGTCCTTTTTGGAACATTTTGGCCTGAAAAACCTGGATGAGCTTCCCGGCATGACTGAAATGCGCCGTCACTTGCAGCAGCAGGAAATGAAATTGGAAAAAGAAGCGGAGGCGCAAGCCGCGGCTGAGGCTGCTGCTGAATCTTCCTCCGAAGAGGATTGAGTCGCGGCTGATACGGATTGAGGAGATCCTGTATCCGGATTAATACTCTCTGTGGAGCCTGTTCAGGTGGGCCTCCTTATCTTGCTCCCCGCTTCTTGACTTTGAATCCAGCATTCTCAGAATGATACCATGCTGAATACATTGCTGCTGATGTCATTGCTGTTGTTCGTGTACACCCTGTATTCCGGGTGGTTGGAGCGGACGCCCATGACCGGGGCGATTCTGTTTACGTTGTTTGGGTTTTTAACGGGGCCCACTTTTCTGGGAGTGCTCAGTGCGCACGGGGATATGGAGTTGTTGAAACTTCTGGCCGAGCTCACCTTGGCCTTGGTGTTGTTCAGCGATGCCGCATCTGCAAATGTCAATGTACTGGAACGCTACCGCAGTTTACCCATACGGCTCTTGTTGATTGGTTTGCCGCTCACGGTGTTGCTGGGTGGTCTTGTTGGCTACCTGCTGTTTCCGAATTTGGGCTGGGTGGGGATTGGTCTGATGGCGGTATTGTTGGCTCCAACCGATGCCGCTTTAGGGAAAGCGGTGATTGTCAGTCCTCGTGTTCCTCATAGGGTGCGGGAATCTCTCAACGTGGAAAGTGGACTAAATGACGGGATCTGTGTTCCGGCCATGCTGTTTCTGTTGATGTTAAACCCACAGGATCCCGGGGGCGAATTATTGGGGCAGTTTGGCGTGTTGTTTGTCGAAGAACTCGGGATTGGCTTAGTGGCGGGCTGCGGCTTGGCGGCTCTGGCTTCGGTGATGATACAAGCTTCCCGCAAGCGCGATTTGGTCGCCGAAACCTGGCATCGTCTCACCTTGCCTGCTTTAGCCTTCAGTTGTTATGCGCTGGCCCAACTTTTGGGAGGCAGTGGGTTCATCGCTTCTTTTGCGGGTGGTTTATTGTACGGGATCTTGGATCGGCGAAGAGAAGAGCATGCGCTCTTGCCTACGGAAACCATTGGCAATGGCCTGGCGATGTACACCTGGGTCACCTACGGATGTATGATTGTGGGGCATGCCTGGGATGCGTTCAGCTGGCAAGTGCTCGTGTATGCGCTATGCAGTTTAAGCATCGTTCGCATTCTCCCGGTATTGATCTGCTTGATCGGAACTCCCCTGCGTTTCAAAGAACGTCTCTTCATCGGGTGGTTCGGGCCCAGAGGCTTGGCCTCCGTGGTCTTTGGCATGCAAATCTATTTTTCAGAACATGTACACGACCAGGAGCTCTTGTTAACCTTTTCCGCAACCGTTACCTTGAGCGTATTCCTGCATGGACTGAGTGCGAACCCGTTGGTGAAGCGGCTGTATGGGAAAAGCGCTGCTGAATCCAGGTCTCCGGTAGCCTCAAGCCCTTCGCCGTAGTGTAGCATGTTTGTTGAAAGAGCTGATCCAGAGGAGGGATTCGTCCCTGTAGCGGCTGCACAACGCGGATGGACCAGAACAGATATTCCCGTTGCCGTTGGAGAGACCAACCTAATGGCGGATCCTCTGCCAGATTGCTGAGATTATCGATCTTATCCGCGATTCGTATCCAGCTGGCTCCCTGGCTGAGCAGGGGGGATCGATCGATCTGTTGCTGCTTCCGTTCCGCTTTCAGCAGCTCCTTGCGATCGCTAAGTTCCAAGACCCAGTGTAGGACTTGGACTCCAAACTGCTCGCGTATGCGTTCCGGAGGGCAGGGGGTATCCTCGAGAAGGTCATGCAGCAGGGCGGCGGTTAAGAGCTGCTGATCTCTGGCTCCGCATCGAATCATGCATGCCGCTACGCGCAGCGGATGTTCCATGTAGGGCTCAGCCTTTTTGCCTTTTCGGCGCTGTCCGGCATGCCAGTGTGTGGCAAAGGCCAGCGCGGAAGGGTGTTGCATCCACTGTTCCGTGATGCTGGCTTCCTCACATGACAGCGTCATTTCGAAGGGACCTGAGCTGCCAGATAACAGAGCCAGGCGGACATGCCTTCATAGTTCTTTCGGATTTGCAGATTGCCGTCCGTGCTTTCGGCTTCGTCATCCCATCCTTCAAAATAGGGATCCACCCGTTCAAAGCCCGCTTCATTCAATAGGTCGCAGAGCTCAGTAATGGACCAGAGGCGCCAGGAATACCGAAAAGCATTTTTTCGTTCTTTAATCTGCAATCCCTTAAAGTGAATGCGGCAATCAATATGTTGATTCACGGCATTAAAGCTTTTTTGCTCCCAGACATAGGTGAAGGCCGGGTAGGGGGTTCCCTCCGAATCCGAGCCCGCCTCAATTTCTTTTTCCTCACTCATGACCTCCTGCGCATGAGGCCCTCCAAAGAGATCCAGAAGAAACAAGCCTCCAGGAGTCAGTGAGGCTGCAACTTGTTTAAAATATTGAAGCAGGAGCGCGCGTTCCCGGAAAATCATGTAGGAAAAATTCAGAGCCGCAACCACATCCGCCCCGGGAGCCTGTGGATCCATAACATTCAGGTTGCAGAGAGTTACCCGCTCCCGATCTTCCGCTGCTAAGCTACGCAGGCGGTGTTTTTTGGCCCAGTTCAGGGTGGGAGCATGCAGGTCCAGACCGTAGGCGCGATGTTGTGTGCTTTGTTCGACCCAGTCACAGGCCAGGAGAGCGGTTCCGCAGAAATCTTCCCGTAAGGTCAGGGGCTTTTGACCATGTTCAGCTTGGTAAATCCGGTTAATCAGTTCCAAATCGATTTCCGTACCTTGGACCGATGCTTCATACAAAATGTGTTTAGAAGGATTTGAAGCTTTTTTACTCATAGGAGAAGAGTCTGGGTTTGTTGCAGTTTAAGGGTTGCTCCCCGAAGGCCGAGCCTTATAGTGATTGGATGAACTCCGCAAGGAAGCTCATCTTGAAATGCCATTCCATTGCCGCATGGTTGCTCAGAGAGTGTAGGGCGGAAGGGTCTGAGTACGTGCTGAAGAGGTGAATGACTATGGAAGATACGATCGCATCCGATAAGCTGCAGATTGAACGAAAGCAGTTCTTTTTTGATTTGAAAGAGAACCGACGAGGAATCCTTCTTCGGATCACGGAAGATGTCCGTGGACATCGGGATACCATCATCGTTCCTGCAACTGGATTGAAAGATTTTGCAGCGGCCTTGAATCATATGATTGAGGTGATTGATCAAGAAGGGCTGGATCCCACGGATCCGACTGCAGATGAGTTCATCGAGGAAGAAGATGATCTGGGCGAAGACGAAGAGGATTTGGTAGGTGACGGAGATCTGGAGGATGACTCGGAGTATTAATCCCAATTTCAGCCTGTCTGTACGATCCCTTCTCCTAGGAGGGATCTGTTGCTGTGCGCTGTTCGCTTCGTCTTATGCGGACGAGGACGAAGCGCCAAAACGTCCTTTTTATCGCTTATACAACACCAAACCTAAGCTTTCCCCTGCCTTGGGCCTTCCTGTGGAAGAGGATGAGGCACTGGACGAAGATGAGTTGCTCGAGCGAGGGGCCATACGCTCTCAGGATGTGCCACGCAGCTCTCCGGTTGATTCCTTGATTCCTCCGCCGCGGATGCCTGAAGCCTCCCGGGGTAGATCCGATTCGGAAGAGAAAGAGGAAAAAAGCTGGATTACACCCGATGCCTTTTTGTTAGAAGAAGATCGAATCGAGTCGGATGAAGATGCCGTGCTGCAGGAAGGACCTGCGGAATGGAAACAGTTAGACGAGAAATTTTTGGAAGAGGCACAGGAAGACGAGGCTTCTGAATCCCGTGTAGACCGGACGGACTCAGAGCAGGAACTGCTCGAAGATCTCACCGGGAATGGCGAAGAGGAAAACAGCTTTCGTGGATCAGCTGAGGAACGGAGTGTCCTCGAAACACAGGCTCCGGTAGAAGCGGCAACCCGCAATAATCGACCTGAATTGGAAGTAGATCGATTTCAACCCGTGTTGGCTCAATCGGCTTCCGGAGCCTCGGTAGAACGGGATCAACGCTTGCGCCCGGTTGAATTAAGTCGGAGTCGGGAAGCTTTTTCTAACCTACAAACGGAATTGCCACGCTTTGGCCAAAACTCGACAGCGGCTGAAACACCTCGTTTCGGAGCGGATGCTTTTTCACGAAATCCCCAAGCCTCGGCCCCTACCGTGATTCGTCATCGTGCCCCGAGCTCTGGTCTCAATCCTGTGACGATCTCCACAGCTCCCCTCCAGGGAGCTTCTTTACCCCGTTTGAGTCTGCCAGCTCAAGGTGAAGCTCAGACCCAGCCCTCTGTGGCTCCGGTTAAACCTGTGGACCGCAGTTTTTTCCGGGATGATGACTTCCGATTGAAGCAGTAATGCTGATTCGTAAACTCAGGTCCGCTTTTCCTGCAAGCCGTTGTGGGAAGAAGAGGGATGGGCATTGCAGTTCCGCTCAAAATACGCAATAGGATTCGGCCCATTGAGAAAGCGAAGCATATGAGTCAGAGTCCAGGAACATTTGAGATTACGGCACGGGATCCCGATAGTGATGCACGCTGTGCTCGCTTACACACCGCGCATGGGGTGGTGGAAACTCCGGTGTTTATGCCTGTGGGAACTCAGGCTACGGTCAAGTCGCTGACGCCAGAGGATCTGAAGGAATTCGATACAGATATTATCCTGGGCAACACCTATCATCTTAGTGAGCGTCCCGGTTCTGATTTGGTTCAGCGGATGGGGGGACTCCATGAGTTTATGAACTGGGATCGGGCTATTCTTACCGATAGCGGAGGCTTTCAAGTCTGGTCTCTCGCCCAATTGAACCAGATTACGGATGAAGGGGTGTCCTTTAAAAGTCACTTAAACGGCGACCGTCGTTTCATGGGACCCGTAGAATCTATGGCGATTCAGAGAGAACTGGGTTCCGATATCGCCATGCTGTTTGATGAATGTATCCCATACCCGGCCACCCAGGAGTATGCGGAGAATTCTGTAGAACGTACCATTCGTTGGGCACGTCGCTGTGCAGAACAGGAGCGTGCTAAAGGACAGCTTTATTTTGCGATTGTTCAGGGAGGCGAATTCGACCAACTACGCGGTTACTGTGCGGATGAACTGGTTTCCATTGGTTTTGATGGCTATGCAATTGGTGGAGTTTCTGTTGGGGAGCCCGATGAATTGATCCTCAAAGGAGTAGAAGCCTCTGTTGGGCATCTCCCAGAAGATCAACCCCGCTACCTGATGGGCGTAGGCCTCCTCGATCAAATGCTGGAATCCGTAGCCCGCGGGGTGGATATGTTTGATTGTGTGTTGCCAACCCGGGTGGCTCGCAATGGAACTGCGATTACCCGGCGGGGGAGATATCCCGTTCGTAATGCTAAATGGAAAGAAGACCCGGGCCCCTTGGAAGAGGGCTGTTCCTGTCAGGTCTGTCGAAACTACAGCCGGGCCTATATTCGCCATCTGATTCAGTGCGACGAACTTCTGGCCCATCGCTTGCTCAGCTACCACAACCTGTATTGCATGGCTTCTGTCATGGCGGATGCCCGAACCGCCATTCGGGAAGGCCGCTTTACGGAGTTTCGAAAAGAATTTATGGCTGGGTATTCAAAAGTCCGGGACCCAAATAGCTTGTGATTCCTGTGTGGGGGGCTTGACCCTATTGTCGACTTTCTATTAGTCTGTCCCATACCCCTTATGCACCCGGCTTCTACATGACGCAAAATCTCAGTTCCGCTTCGTTAAATCAGTCCGAATCCCGCGATTCACGTCCTTACATTGTCGGCATAGGTGCCTCTGCCGGTGGCTTGGAAGCGCTGCGTTCTTTTTTCACCGACATGCCTCAGGAAACGGGCTTGGTGTTTGTGGTTATCCAGCATTTAGCTCCGGATCATAAGAGTTTGATGGTGGAGTTGTTAGCCCGGGCTACCCGTTTGACGGTAATGCGGGCGGTCGACGGCATGGAAGTGCGACCCAATCATATTTATCTGATTCCTCCGAAATATAATATGTCGATGGAAGGGGATAAATTACGGCTGACCCCGGGGCCCGGTGGGAAAACCCTGAACTTACCGATCGATATTTTTTTCCGTTCCCTTGCAGAAGAGCATCGGGAACGTTCTGTGGCGGTGATTCTTTCTGGGACCGGTAGTGATGGTGCCCGCGGGATTCGAGCGGTAAAAGAGATGGGAGGGATGGTGATGGTGCAGGCCGAGGCCTCGGCAAAATTTGCCGGGATGCCCAGTTCAGCTATTGCCACGGGCACGGCAGATTACATTCTCCCGGTGGAGGATATGCCGGAGCAGTTGATTAATTTCTGCAATCATCCCTTTGCATCCTTACCCGAAAACCCGGAAGTCCACATTCCGGAAAATTCTTCTCAGTTGGAGCAGGTTTGTGCACGCCTCAAAGAGCGAACCGGAATTGATTTTGCCTTCTATAAACATGCCACCCTGGTGCGCCGTATTGAACGGAGAATGAATATCGCGCAGACGCGCGAAGTCAGCCACTATGTGAAAGCAGTCAATCAATCTGCCCTGGAAGCGGATGCCCTGGCGAAAGACCTGCTGATTGGGGTGACGAAATTTTTCCGGGACGGGGAAAGTTTTGATGCATTGCGTGAGCATATTGAAACGCTCTTTGCTTCGTTGAAGCCCGGAGATACGCTGCGCTTATGGTCCGCTGCCTGTTCAACCGGAGAGGAGGCCTATACTCTGGCAATCTTGTGTGAGGAGATCCGCTCGGCCCATTTTCCCCGCATTGATTTCAAGGTGTTCGCCACGGATGTCGATAAAGCCGCCTTGGATATTGCCAGTGCGGGGATTTATCCGCGTTCTGTGGTGGCGGATCTGCCTCCGGAATTCTTGGAACGCTACTTTACTCCGGAGGATAAAGAGAACTTCCGGGTGAACCGGCCTCTTCGGGATCGGCTGATTTTTGCACGGCAGGATGTGTTTGCGGATCCGCCTTTCACCAAAATTCATGTCCTGACCTGTCGCAATCTCTTGATTTATATTCGCCCGGAAGCTCAAAAACGGCTGTTAGGCCTCTTCCATTTTGCACTGCAGAGCAATGGGATTCTTTTTCTGGGAAGCAGTGAGACGCTGGGCGAAATGGGTTATGCCTTTGAAACCCTGGATTCCCGGCATCGGATCTACTTACGCTCCACCACATCTGCACTGAAAATGTCAGATGCGATTCCCTCCTTGGAGGACTCGGTTCACTGGAACAGTCTCTTGGATGATAAAGGGACGAGCGTGGCTCCTGGCCGGAAAGCTACGATGGGGGTGGATACGATTCAGAGCCGGATTTTGATGAAATTTGCTCCGGCTACTATCGCCATCACGCCCCAATTCGATCTTTTGTATAGCATGGGGCCTACAGCGGACTTTTTCCAAATTCCCACAGGCCCGATCAATCTGAATGTGGTCAAAATGGTATCCAGGGATTTGGGCCTGGCGATAAGCAGTGCGGCCAATCAAGCGCTTCGTGAAAAGAAAAGCGTGGAGTATCGCTCCGTGCAAGTGGTGACCCGGGACGGGGAGAAACGCCTGGTTAAAGTGGTGGCTGAACCCTTTGAGACCACCAGTGAACTGGGGATGGTGATCCTAGTCAGTTTTTTGCCGGAAACTCCCCAACCTGGAACGGAAATCACCGGAGAAGACTTTGATATAGATAGCCAGCTGCTCTCCCGGGTGGGGCAATTGGAAAGCGAATTGCAAAGTACCCGGGAAAGTCTGCAGAGTTCGATTGAGCAGCAGGAAACAGCCAACGAGGAGCTTCAGGCCGCCAACGAAGAACTGTTGGCTGCGAATGAAGAGTTGCAAAGTACCAATGAAGAATTGGAATCTGTGAACGAGGAGCTGTACACGGTAAACGCCGAATATCAGGGGAAAATTCAGGAACTCACGGAACTGAATGATGATATGGAAAACTTTGCCCGAAGTACGGATATCGGCACGATTTTCTTTGATGCCGATTTGCGAATTCGCAGGTTTACACCTGTTTTTGGACAGCTGACGGGTTTGAATCTTGCGGACGTGGGGAGGAATCTGGGGACCTTTGCTCATGCGGCCTTGCTGTCCATTCGTGAAGCAGCTCCCCGGGTGCTTCATCATGCAGAACTCCTCGTGGAGGATGTGTTGGATTTGCCCGGTCAGGGTATGTATCTGATGCGATTGATCCCGTATCGGGTTGAACATCATGAGGTGGATGGCCTGGTGGCTTCTCTGGTGGATGTGACCCGGATGTTTGATGCGGAGGAGGAACTCCGGGCGGTATTGGATCGTGTCCAGGTTGCGGTCATGGTTACAGACGAACATGGTTACCTTCTCAAAGCGAATGATGCCTGTTGCAGCCTGTTACAGAGCCAGACGGAAGAGCTGCTGGGTACAGATTACAAAGAACTCTTGGACGAAGATTCTGCGGATGCTTCCGAGTCTGAAATTCAACGTCTCATTCGGGAGGGGAAGGATGCCAAATACACGTGGTATCTTCGCGGGGACGAGAGTGCTTCCAACCCGATTCGGATTCATGCTAGTGTGTTAACGGGTCGTAGTGGCGCACTGCGAATGATTTTCTTTTTAAGACCTTCTTCTGATCCCAAGGAGAAATAAGCCCCTGAGCGGAGACACACCATGAGTTCCTCATCTGACAACCGTACGGCAGAATTGAGGCGCAAAGCTGAACTGTATTTGCAGCGATTGTCTAATGCACCCTCTGTGGAGGGGGTTGAGGATATCTCTGCGCTGATTCAGGAATTGTCGATCCATCAAGTGGAACTTCAATTCCAAGAAGAAGAGCTTCAGTTGAGAATGGTGGATCTGGAGAAAGCTCACCAACTTTATTTGGAGAACTTCACTCAGGCACCGTTACCCATTCTTCGCGTGGATGCTGCATTACGCGTGTTGGAGGCCAATTTACAAGGCTTAGAGCTGATTGCTTCGGTGCCTGGTCGTCCCATTGCGCAGTTATTCTCCAGAAACTGTGTGCTGGAGAAGGGTGATGAGATTAGCCGCTTCGTGTTGGAGGTGGTGGAGTCTCCGGGGAGACCCCTTTCCGGTCCGAGTGTTCTTCTCCATCATGGCACGCTGGGTGATCGTTTTTATCGTTTGCTGGGGTTTTTAGGGGAAAGTGGTCAGTCCGGAGTGACGTTGTATTTTCAGGATGAAACGCTTACGCGGGAACTGAAAAGCGAACAGGCAATTCAATCCCGCCGTATTGAAAATATGGTGCGTTCAACTCGTTTGGGTGTTTGGGAATGGGATGTCCGAGCTGAACGTTGTTTGATCAATCAACAAGGTGCAGACATCCTTGGCCGTTCCATGGAGACGCTCAATACCTGGGGGAGTAGGGAGTGGGCTGCGTGTTTTGGTTGGGAACTGACTGCGGATGAACTCAAGGCGCAGAAACGACGATTCACCCGGGAGCAGCCACGTTATGAGGCTGAGCACAAGTTGTGTCATCCTGCAGGTCATCTGATTTGGGTGCGGATCCAGGGTGAGGTGCTGGAGTTTTCATCCCGTGGCAGCCCTTTGCGTATGTTTGGCTCCTTGCAGGATATTACCTTAGAACGTCAGGAGCGGGAACAAATTGAGGAACGCAACCGGGTGTTGGAAGGAGTGATCGAGTCTCAGGTCTCAGGCTATTGGGACTGCAATTTGCTGACCCGGGAAGAGTACCTAAGCCCCAGTTTTAAAGCCATGTTCGGGTATAAACCTGACGAAATGGAAAATACCATGGATGCTTGGCAGGCTTTGGTTCCTGAAGAAGATTTTATTCCCATGTGGAAGCTGTTTGAACAACATATGGACAGCCATGGAGAAGTGCCTTTCGAAACGGAACTTCGTTACCGCCACAAAGAAGGCCATCTGGTTTGGGTCTTTTGCTTTGGGAAAGTGATTGAATGGTCTGAAGAGGGGGAAGCCGTGCGGGCTGTCGGAGGGCATATTGATATTTCCAGAGCGAAAAAACTCGAGCAACGGCTCACTCTGGAAACGCAGCGACTGCAAAATATTATTGCCGGAACGGAAGTAGGTACGTGGGAATGGAACATTCCTACAGGAGAAGCTCGGTTCAATGAGCGTTGGGTGCAAATGCTTGGCTATCGTATGGATGAGTTAGCTCCGATGTCCCTCAAAACGTGGGAGCTTTTAACCCATCCGGAAGACCTCGAGAGTGCCACCCGAAAATTAGAAGACCATTTCTCGGGTAAAACACCGAATTATATCTGTAACTTGCGTTTAAAGCACAAAGATGGCCATTGGGTATGGATCCTCGCACATGGGCGGGTGTTGGAGTGGGATGTTGAGGGTAAACCCGTATGGATGTACGGACTTCATTTAGATATTTCTGAATTTAAGCAAATTCAGTATGAACTGGAACATGAGCAACAACGAGCTCATGAGCTTGCGGATAAAGCTCTGGCTTCCAGTGAGGCGAAAAGTACCTTTTTAGCCACGATGAGCCATGAACTCCGCACTCCCATGAATGGAATCATGGGTACGGTGGAGTTGTTGTTGGGGACTCAGCTGAATAAGGAGCAGCGGGAATATCTTTCGATGTTGCGAGGCAGTGCCCAATCCATGGTTCAATTGATTCAGGATATTCTGGATCTCACGCGTGTGGAGACGGGAAAACTGGAAATACGACCCGAATCCTTTGATCTGCCTGAATTTCTTCAGGGGGTGGCCAAATCCTGTAAAGCTCAGGCCAGGACAAAGAATCTTCGTTTTCAGATGGAGCTGTCCGATCGGATTCCTGAGCAGTTTGTCTCTGACTCATTTCGGATACGTCAGATTTTAAATAATTTGTGTTCTAATGCCGTGAAATTCACAAAGCATGGAGATATCTGGATCAAGGCGGATCTGTTGGAAACAGGACATTTAGAACTTAGTGTTCAGGATTCCGGCATCGGTGTGGCTGATGAGATGAAAGAACATATTTTCGAAATGTTCACCCAGGTCGATGACTCCTTGAACCGGAAATATGATGGAGCAGGCATTGGCTTGGCGATTAGTCGAAAAATTGCCGAAGCCTTAGGCGGTTCGTTAAGCTTGCTGGATCGGGAGGAGCCGGGGAGTTGTTTTCAGCTTTTAGTTCCTCAGAGTCAGGATCACAGCGTTGCGGTGTCGAGGAGTAACCGGAAACAGTCCGCACGTTCTTTGACGACCATGCAAAATCTGTTTGCCGGGTCTCAGAAACGCGTTTTGGTCGTCGAGGACAATCAAATCAACCGGGATGTTGCGGTCACCGTGTTGAAAAAAATGGGTTTGCAAACCGATGAAGCCGATTCTGGTGAAGCAGCCTTAGAGAAAATCCGGGAAGTTCCTTTTGATGCCATTTTGATGGATGTGCAGATGCCGGGGATGGATGGATTGGAGTGTACCCGCTGTATTCTTTCTGGGGAGGCTGGAAAAGAGAATACCCGGATTCCCATTTTGGCGATGACGGCGCATGCGATGGATGGTGACCGGGAAAAGTGTCTGGAGGCCGGCATGGTGGATTATATTACGAAACCCATCTTACCGAGTACCATTGCTTTGAAACTGTCCACATGGCTGGAAGTTGTGATTGATAAAGAAGAGGAGCCACGGCCAGCAAGTGAATCGACGGAATCGCAGTTGGATTTAGAGAGCCTGGTAAATCGAATGTTAGGCGACCGGGAGTTGGCACTGGAACTGCTTGATAAATTTAACAGCCAGTTACCGATCGAGTTGCGAAGTCTTCAGGAAGTGTCAGATCTGGGACAGATGGACGAGTGTCGGAAACGGGCTCATACCCTTAAAGGAAGCTCAGCCAATATCGGAGCCCATGCTTTGCAGGAAGCGGCCAAAAGCCTCGAAAAACGGCTGGAACAAGGGCTGGATCACCTCCCGGCCCTGGCTGAGGTTCTCAAAGTGGGGCATCGTTTTCAGGAAGTGTGTCGTGGCGTACTCAAGGAGAATACATGAGAGACAATAAACGTATTTTGGTTGCGGATGATGATGAAACTTCTCTTCGGATGGTGACCTTCCTGTTGGAAAAGTTTGGCTATGAGGTCCTCACAGCTACGAATGGGAATGAAGCCTTAGCAGAAATGAGAGGTCCGGATGCTCCTCCCATTGCCATTCTGGACTGGGTCATGCCTGAGTTGAACGGGGTGGATGTGATCCGTCTGATTAGAGGACAGACGGGGTTTCGTCCTTATCTTCTGCTTCTCACGGTCAAAGATGAAACCCAGGATAAGGTGGAAGGTCTTGAAGCAGGTGCCGACGATTATTTGATCAAACCGATTGATCCCGCGGAATTACGGGCGCGGGTCAATGTCGGCGAGCGCATTTTGGATATGCAGCGCCGCATGGATCACCAGGTTCATGATTTGAAAAATGCGTTGGATGAAATCAAAGCCTTGAAGGGAATTTTGCCGATTTGCTCTTATTGCAAAAAGATTCGTGATGACGAAGGCTATTGGGAGCAGGTGGAAGTATACATGCGCGATCGGGTGGGCGTGGACTTTTCCCACTCCATTTGCCCGGAATGTATGGATAAGTACTTTCCCGAGTTGCGGAACCCTTGAGCTCCGCTAGAGTGAAACTATGAAATATTGGTTGATGAAAAGCGAACCTGATGCCTATTCCATCGAAGATTTGGAACGGGACGGACAAGAGCCCTGGGATGGCATACGGAATTATCAGGCCCGCAATCTTATCCGGGATGAAATGAGCATTGGTGATTTAGCTCTGTTTTATCACAGTAATGCAAAACCCCCAGGCGTGGTGGGGCTGATGAAAGTGGCCTCGGAACCGGAGCCGGATGAATTGGCTTTTGATCCAAAAAGTAAGTATTTTGACCCCAAATCGGATCCGGAAGAACCTCGCTGGTTGCAGCGTCAGATGGAATTTGTGCACCGCTTTGATCAGATGCTTTCTCTTCAGGACATGAAAGATGACCCGGAGCTCGAAGGGATGCTGGTGCTACGACGGGGACAACGTTTGAGCATTCAGCCGGTAGAACCTGAACACTTTCACTATATCTGTGATCAACTGGGCTGGGAGGCTCCGGACGGAGATCGTTGATGCGCAATTTCTTGCGTTTGTTGCTTGTGAGTGCCTGCTTGCAAAGCCCGCTGTGGGCTGTGTTGGATCCCAGTATTTTTGACGGCGGGGGCAGACAAACGCCTCCTTCCGAATCCGGGGAGGCATCCACGGAAGCCCCACAGCAAACGGAGCAGGAAAGCGAAGAGGCTTCTTCTGCTGAGGCGGAGTCCTCTGAGTCGGAGACTTCTGAGGCGGAGTCTGCTGGGGCCGAAGAGTCTGCTGAAGCTGCCTCGGAATCATCCGAAAGCGCTTCTGAATCCGGAGAACAAAACGAAACTTCTTCAGAAGAAACAAGCGAAAGCTCGGGGGATTCTTCAGAACAAGCCGGGTCCGAAGCTGCGGAGGCCGCGGAGTCTGGTGAAGAATCTTCTCAATCGGCTGAGTCAGATCAGGCTGAATCCGGAGAAGAACAGAGCTCTCAAGGAACAGAAGCCGAACAAGCTGGCAACGAAGGGGCACCTGAAAGCGGTGAAGCAGGATCTGAAGCATCCGGGGAGCAAGAAGAGCAAGAACAAGCTGAATCCGGTGAACAGGGAACGGAGCAAGCTGCAGGTCAACCCGGTGGCGCTTCGGGTCCAGCTGGGATGGAAGAAGCTGGAGGAGGCCCTCCGGCCGCTGCTGGCGAACAGGCGGGAAGCGCTCCAGGTTCGGAAAGCGGCAGTTCCCCCGGTTCTGAGCCTTCTGCGGGAGCAAGTGAGGGAGCTGGTGAGGAAGCTGCTGCAGGAACGGAAATGGGGCTGCCGGAATTGATCGAAGCGATCGGTGGCATGCAGGGTGTGGGTTCCGGAGCGGGTGAGGAAGAGGCTTCTGCTTCGGAAACGGGAAACGAAAGCGGACAGGAACAAACGGAACAAGCCTCTTCACAACCATCGACGGGATCGTCATCCTCAAATCCGAATGAGGAGAGTGGAGAGGACGAAGAGGTCGCCGGGTCTACTGAAGCTTCGGAGGCAGAGGGAGAAGAGGAAGAAAGGGCAGGGGGCGGGGAGTTGTTGCTTCCAGGAGAAGAAGAACGGGTTGAGTCGGAAGCTAGCGCTGAATCAGGTACTCAGCAAGGCGGTGGGCAGGGGGGCTCTCTTCCCGGAAGAGCCAGCGAAGTATTTCGTCCTACAGAACGTGTGGGGGCTGAACAAGCCGTGGAAATGCCCTGGGACTTATGAGCTTCGTTGCTTCTGAGGATCTAACTGGGCCGGCTGCCCGGTAAAGATACGGCAAATTTTGTCCAGAAGGGTTGAGGTGGATAGGCCTTCGGTCATCGGAGCAATGCGAACTTCGCCGCCGTTTGCCTCTACAATCTCTGCGCCACTCACGTAATGACTCCAGTCGGCCGCTTTGACCAAGATATTGGGCAGAAGCTGGGAAATCAGTTCTTTGGGTTCATCTTCATCAAAGAAAATCACCGCGTCGACACATTCCAATGCACAAAGCAGAGCCGCCCGGTATTGTCCTTCAACTAAAGGACGTTTCGGCCCTTTAATCCGCTGAATCGAAGCATCGCTGTTTAGTCCCAAAACCAGACGATCTCCTTGTTGGCGTGCCCACTCCAAATATCCGGTATGGCCCGCATGCAACAAGTCGAAGGTGCCGTTACTCATGACGACGCATTCCCCCGCTTCCTGCCAACTTCGAATGCATTCTGTAGCCGTGGTGGAGGACATTAATTTGCTGGCAGCCGTTCTCATGCATATCCTCTAGCTTTGATTTCCTGTGGGTGGAAGGCTTTTTGAAATCGATTTCCAAGCAAGCTTTCGTAGCAGGTTCTCTATGTTGTTGGATTTGTTATATCCCCGGAGTTGTTGTTCCTGTGGCGTGGATTTGAACCCTATGCGGGAATCCGGATTATGCTGGGAATGCCGCTGCCAGAGTATTGCCATCCAAGCGCCTTACTGTGAACAATGCGGTATGCCGATTGCGGGCAGGGTGGATCATGCATTTGTGTGCTCCCGCTGCATCGAACATCCTCCCAAATACACAAAGGCCCGAAGTTTGTATCGATACGAAGGTGGGGTTCGAGATGCGATTCATGCCCTGAAGTATCATCGGGATTTTTCGGTGATACCGGATCTGGGTACGATGCTGCTCGCAGGGATTGAAGTATATGCCCCTCAGATGGAGGTGCTTGCCGCGGTCCCCTTGCATCCAGCCCGACAACGCTTTCGTGGCTTTAACCAGGGAGAAGAACTCTTACGCTGGCTGCGGCGCCACCGGAAATCCCTTCAGGTCTGGAAAGGACTCAAGCGTGTGAAAAACACGGAAAGTCAGGTCCATTTCCATGCTGAGGGGCGCCGGAAGAATGTTCGGGGTGCGTTTCGGGTAAAAAAGGGAGTACCTGTGCCTCAGAGCGTGTTGTTGGTGGATGATGTGATGACCACGGGTTCGACCTTGGATGCCTGCGCCTCGGCGTTATGCAGAGCCGGAGTCAAAGAGGTGCAATGTTTAACCTTGGCCCGGGGATAGCACAGAAGACCTTGGCAAGGGCTTGATTCGTAGATAAAGGGAATCCCCTATGAATTTATCCACCTTTTTGGGCCCGGCAGATTGGCTTGTGTTTTCGTTTGTTCTTCTCAGCACCTTTGCATTGGTGATTTGGGGGAATCTACGGCGTCCTTCTCTGGACGATGGGTCTGCCCGGGTGTTGGATATGTTGTTGATGGGGCGACGCCTCACGCTGCCTTTCTTCACGATGACCCTGGTGGCTACCTGGTATGGGGGAATTCTCCCTGTCACGGAATACGCTTATCAGTATGGCCTTTATTCCTGGATCACCCAAGGAGGCTTTTGGTACCTGGCCTATCTGGTTTTTGCATTTCTGATGGTGAAACGCATCCGTGCAGGAGCGGCTCGAAGCATGCCCGAATTATTGGGGCAGTTGTTTGGCCAACGTGCGGCAAAGGTATCCGCCTGGTTTAACCTCTTTAATGTGCTTCCCGTGGCCTACATTGCCAGTTTGGGCTTTTTCTTGCAAAAGCTGTTTGGGGGGGAGCATCTGTTTCTCTGGATGGCAATGGGCACCTTGGTGGTGCTGATCTACAGCAGTGGAGGTGGTCTGCGTTCTGTGGTCTATTCCGATGTCATTCAGTTTGCGGTGATGTGTACGGCCGTCTTTCTGGTCATTGTGTTCAGTTGGGGGCAACACGGTTCGCCCTTATCCCTGATGCAGCATCCGAATATTCCAGCCGGGCATTGGAAACCTTTTGGCGATGGGGTGCCGATCTCCGATACATTGGTATGGGGGCTGGTGGCTGTGGGCACCTTGGTGGATCCGAATTTTTATCAGCGTTGTCTTGCTGCCAAAAGTGATCGAACGGCCAGAAACGGAATCCTCCTTGCTACGGGCGTCTGGTTGCTCTTTGATTTTTGTACCTGCTTTGGAGCCTTGTATGCCCGGGCTCATCTTCCAGAAGCGGATTCCGCGACGGCGTATTTACAGTATGCGGTACAGTTATTGCCTCCCGGGGTGAAAGGCTTTTTACTGGCTGGCGTGCTGGCAACGATCCTGAGTACCTTGGACTCGTATTTGTTTCTCGCAGGGACCACCTTGGCCCATGATATTCTCCCTGGGGGAGAGAAAAATCGCCCCCGGGTTCTGCAAGCGGGGATCTGGGTGGTGGCGGCTGTTGCCTTGGGCATGACCCTGTTTTTTGTCGATGGGCCACTCGTAGGAATTTGGAAAGTTTTTGGAGGCTTTACCACAGCTTGTTTACTGGTGCCGGTCCTCTGCGGTCTGATGTTACCGGGGAAAATTCCTGAAATTCGTTTTGTCCTTTCCTGCCTCTGCGCAGCGCTTTCCATGATCTGCTTTTATTTCCTGCGGGGACACATGGGAGCCTTTTGGGCTGGGCTGGACCCGTTTTATCCAGGTGTGCTGATCAGTCTGATTCTGTTAGCTCTTCCGATTGGTTCCCGGATAGAGCGGGGGAACTAAGTTCGAACTCACAGATGATCGGTAAATGGTCAGAGAACTGCACCTGCGGGATGTCGAAGCTCTTGATCTCAATGCCGGGACTGTAGAGGATAAAGTCCAAGCCCAGTTTGGGTTTCCAACTGGGAAAGGTTTTCGCATCTTCAGGGCCGGCATGCTGTAGGGAACTGGCTTCCAGAAAAAGTTCCAGCTCCTTGGGGCCACTCATCACGTTAAAGTCTCCAGCGACAATACAGGGTTTATCCAAGCCACGAACGATGTGCCGGACTTCCCGGAGTTGCTCCTGACGTTTTCGGTAGGAGAGGGCGAGGTGGAGCAGCAGAAAGACCACATTCTCCAGTTCGAGCTCCAGGACCAAGCGCTTTACCCCGTGGCTCACGTAGTGGACTTTCTCTTTTCGCTGACCGTCCCGGCAGATGAACGCATTTCCCTGTTTGTTCAGGACAGGAATGCGGTGAAGCCAACGGAATTCATCCGGGTATTTGCAGCGGTAGCTGTGATGATGCCCCAGTTCCTGTGCAATTTTCTCCGCCTGATTCTTTCGTTCACTTCGATAACTGCCAGCATCGACTTCCACTAACCCCACAACATCCGGGTCACAGCTTTTGAGAAATTGAATAATCTCCTGCAGATGTTTTCCGGTTCGGCCCATGTAGCCACTGATGGGGCTTCGGTTCATATTCCCGCCGGTACCATAGCGGATGTTATACAGGACAAATCGCACAGGGAAAACTATAGCACTTGACCAGCTGAAGGTGAAGCGACAACAGAAATAGATGGAACGTTGTACCCGAACCCCGAAAGGGATCCTTTTCACGCTGGCTCAGGAAGAAGTCGAGCTGTTGTGTTTTTTGAACCGGGAGTTGAGCCGCTTGTTGGAAGATGGGGATCCGCAACAGGGTATTCTGAAACCCTTTCACCCCTTACAAAAGCAGGGCGATGATCCCGAAGCGGTTTCGCATGATCTGGAGGAGAGCATTAATGCGGATCTCTTGATCTATCGGCTGAACCGGATTCAAGAGATTCAGAAGGAGTTGCTGCCGCCGGATCATCAGGAGGGAGATCTCAGTCTGTTACTGGATGATGCTCTTCTTGATATGTGGTTGGGCTATTTGAATGATGTGAGGTTGCTCCTGGCCGCGGTGATTGGCATTACGGAGGAGCATCCCAATCCCCCGGAAGATCAGGACCCGGAAGAGTGGACGATTGATCAACAGTTGTACATGTTTTTGACTGGGCTACAGGACTTATTCCTGAGTCTTCTTTAAGGGTGTCGAGCCACATGGAAGGGTTGGGTCCCGCAGGATCGCATGGGGACCTGCAGCTGTTGACCTTCCTGAAGCTCCATGTGTTCTCCACTGGCCAACTGCAAGGTGCCCGCACAGTGGCTTTTGATGAGGATGTGATCCCGTTCGGCTTCATCGATTAACACGCCACTGAAGCCTTGTGGATGATTCAGGCAGCGTAGTCGTTTCTGTGGACCAGGCTCACTCAATTCCAGAGCAGGTTTTGGTGTGTGATCGCGTAGCAGTTCTGAGATCTGTGCCCGTTCCTCGGCCCGGTCTGCCAAGAGAAAGCGATGGAAATACCAGCTACCAACCAAGTAAACCTGACCTTGCCCACATGAATGCTTCCAGAGAGGGGCGTCGGTATCGTTGAGTTGTTCTGCTTCAACCGCTTGGGCTCGAACCCGATACCACCAGGCGGCAGCGTGTGATGTGGTTTCCGGTAGTGCTGCACAGCCCGCAAAGGGTTCCAACTCCTGAAGCTGCAAGCCGAAGAGTTCCTGCCAAACAGGTGAACGATCCAGACGCATACGGCCATACTCATCTTTCAGCCCGGGCCAGGCATCTGCCAGCAAGGTGCATCCCTGTTTGACCCAGTCCAACAGTTGTTCCAAGCAATGATCCGATACACATTCCAGTCCAGGGACGATAAGCAGTTCCGGGGCTTCCTCTGTGCTCAGCCGTGTTTCTTCGAGATATCCGGCATCGATGCCCAGATCCGCACAAAGGAGCGCCGCCCCGGCAGCGGCATCTGCTACGCGATTGTTATTCCGTGGATTCTGTTCGTCTTCGCCGTCCCGGGTATCCACGAAGGCCAGGCGTTCTGCTGCCTCGGAACGTAAAATCTTACAGCCTGGATTCATGGGGCGGGACGCCGCAAACCAGTCCGCTCTTTCTTCCAGTTCCTTAGAGACTTCACTCGCAGCCTGAAGGCGGGGGGAGGGGGAACCATCTAAATAACGGAGACTCCATTCGCCTGCTTCAAAGCCTTCATCCCGACTGTTAAAACACCAGAAAAGGGTTCCTCGTGCTCCAGCTCCTACGCCTTCCCAGATCCAGCGTTTGAGCTCAGCAGGGCTGGGGCAATCCGGCGTTTCCGCTGACAAACGGGCGGGGCCTCCTTGAAGTTCAGAAACCCAGAATTCCCCTTGCGGATGGGGGGTGACGCTGCGCATCAAATCGGCAAATATGCCGACAGCCCGGGTCCAACGATCCCGGGGAAAACGGTTTGCATGCCACACTGGATGAGAGGAACATCCAAGAAAATCCACCAGTTCCGCTTCTTCCCAGATAGACTGGCCTGCTATCTGAACGCAGCGGCAGAGGTTATGCGGGTTCACATGGAGGGGATGTTCCCGGTCAATTTTGCGAATTTCCGCAGCAATCCGCCTTAAATGCCGCATGAGTTCGACGACACTGAATTCCAGCCAAAGTACGGACTCGGCATAGCCCCTAAATTCAAGGGAGGTCCCTTCCGATGACTGAGCGCGACCGATATCTGCAAAACGCTTCCAGCGCTGGAAACTCACTGCGTTTAACTTGGAAATGTCCTGCTCAAAGCGTGTGCTAAGCCAGCTGCGATACGCTTCCAGCGTGATTTCATTCCGGGGAAGAGGGCGAGAGGCTTCATTCCACAGAATCCAGGAGTGCAATGCAGGATGAGAGGCCCAATGGCTGACAACCTCTCGGATGTAACGTTCACCTGCCTCGATGATACTTGGGTCCTCTAAATTGGCCACATCCTGAAGCCCTCCGCTACACTGCATCCATCCCGGAGGAGATACGGACATGAGTGTCGGAATGACGAGAAGCCCCCGTTCGGCCGCGCGGTCAAATACGGCGTCATAGGCGCTGAAATTCCAGTGGCCCGCTTCGGTTTCCAAGTGATCCCAGACCAGAAATAAGCGGATCAGCTTTAAACCTGCCTCGGCCATTCGGTCGACTTCCAGCTTCAATTCATGAGGCTGATGCGTGCGATTTACAAAGAGTTGGCTGCCGATACAGGGGCTGGGGAGCGTCATGTTGGATTCCATGGGGTTCCCTCTGTTCCACAATATCGTTCTAGACAAGGTGCATTTATGAAAATCGAAGCTCGAAGGGCGCTTTTTTGGTCAAGGGGACTTGCATTGTGCTTCCTATGGGCATGAAAAGCCCGGATGCCTCCATCAAAAAACAGCGCGAAGTTTCTCGAATGGTCGTATAACAGTTCCACTCCGCTGCGAACCCTGTGGCGATGGGTGGACTGTCGACCCATTCAGCTTGTCTGGATGACTTTCATCTTTGCAGTGAAACAACTGCCGGCCTGGACGGCTCCCGTCGTGACAGGTCTCCTCATCGACCGGGTGACCAAATCACCCGATACGCTATTCAAGCTCTGGCCATTGGTTGTGTTACAGCTCCTGTTGATTTCGCAAAACGTGCCGGTTCATACTTATTTCATCACCATGCTGAGTCAGTTGACCCGGCGTTTGGAGAATCGTCTGCGGCGGGCTTTGGTGATCCGGCTCCAGCAGTTATCGATTCCCTACCACGATGACAGTGAGTCCGGGATGCTTCAGGCCAAAGTCCTACGTGACGTAGAGCAGATACAGGTTTTGGCCCATCAAATGGGCGAGTGGGGCACTACGGCCCTGACCACGGCAACCGCCGTTCTGATCATCACCCTGAGCAAGCAGCCTCTGATCTTATTGATCTACTTGGTGTTGATTCCCATCATGGTTCTTCTGACGCAGAAGTTTAAACATCGGATCCGCAAGGAAAACCAGGCCTTCCGGCGGAATATCGAGGAGATGAACTCCGAAGTGACCCAGATGATTGATATGATTCCCGTGAGCCGGGCGCACGGGGTCGAAGACAAAGCGGTCAATAAAGTGAAGCACCGGATCAAAGACGTGGGACGAACAGGTCGCCGTCTGGATAAGGTGAATGCGTTGTTTCAGTCCACGAACTGGGCGACCTTGCAATGTTTCTCCCTGATCATGTTGGTGGTGATGGTGTATTTAGCATCTCAGGATCTGATCAGCATTGGGGATATCCTGGTCTTCCAAGCTCTATTCCAACAGACCTTTATGCTGGTGAATATGATTCTGGGCATTTACCCGCAGTTAGCCAAGGGGATGGAATCTGTCCGTTCTATTGGTGAAATTCTGGAATGTCCCGACCTGGAATATAACCAGGGGAAACCGGTGGTGGATGATGTGAAGGGTGAAATCGTCTTTGAGGATTGCGGATATCGCTATCCAAATACGACGGACCTTGCCGTATCGGGAGTGAATCTGAAAATCCCCGCAGGCCAATGTCTGGCGGTTGTGGGTCCCAGTGGGGGTGGTAAATCCACCTTGTTGCGGTTGACCATTGGATTCCGACGTCCTTCTGAAGGGAAAATCTTCCTGGATGGGCAGGATATGGAAGGCATTGATATGCGGAGCTGGCGTACCTATATCTCGGTCGTTCCACAGGAATCTGTGTTCTTTGAGGGAACCGTTCGGGAGAATATTCTCTTTGGCTTAAAGACGGTGGATGAAACCCGCTTTGAAGAAATTCTGGATGCGGCTAATGTCCGTGAATTTATTGATCGTCTTCCCGAAGGACTCGATACGCGTATTGGCGAATCCGGAGCCCGTCTCTCCGGGGGACAACGTCAACGTTTGGCTATTGCCCGTGCATTGGTGCGGGATCCACAGGTGATTGTTCTGGATGAACCGACCTCCGCCCTGGATGTGATGTCTGAAAAGCTGGTGCAGGAAGCGATTGAAAGCCTGGTCAGTGGCCGGACCACTCTGATTGTGGCTCACCGACTGAGTACCATCCGGAATGCCGACAAAATTCTGGTCATGGAAGGAGGCAAAGTCGTGGAAGAAGGTGGCTACGACGAATTGGTGTCCCGTCCGGATTCCGCCTTCAAACGAATGAAAGATCTACAGGAATAATACGGCCGCATCGACCGATCCTACAAAAGGGCCTCATCCTAGGATGAGGCCCTTTGTTTTAGCTGCAGCGGATCCAGGTGACGCCGAGGGGATCCAAACGTAAGTTACCTGAATCAAGATAACGCGCATCATCCGTTAACAAGAGTTCACCCTGCGGAACCTGGATATCCAGCGAGGAGGAGGAAAAATTATGCAGCGCCAAGAGCTTGCCGCGTTTGACCGCAAACAGGTCCTCATGGATGTCAGGAATTTCCTGAGGAACATCGGGATGGAAGTCTTCTTCAGATGCACGTATTTTCAGGCGTGTGGTAATGGTTTTTAAACAAATAGATGCAGGACTGTTTGGATCCTCTAAGAGAGGGTCCAATTCACTGCGCTGCCACATTTTTCGGTTAATCGTCCGGTTTTGTCCCGTACGGGCCATGCCTTCCAGATCATTCGGGGTGGCTGTTAGGCAATGGATGTAAAATGCCGGGATTCCCTGCAGACACATCGGCAGGGTCTGGCTGAGCAGGAAGCGTTTCAAATGCGTGGATTCATCGTCATCAGGGAGCTTTAGTGCAGAGAAATAGGTGGCGTTAAGTTCATATGGCTTTTTGCTACCGTCTGCTAAGCTTCGTTCATTGACTTTACCTCCGCCTGCACGGATTTGATCGGCTAATTCAAGTACATCCTCATGCGAGACCAGTCCTTCCAGAGGACGCATGCCAATGCCGTCATGCGATGAGGTGAAATTGAAAAAGGTACAACCTTCGGGAGGCGCATCCAGAGCCTTGGCCCAGGCGTTGAGTGCTTCCGGTTTTCCACGCCGTAATCCATGGAGTAGAAGAGGGGGGAGGGGAAATTGATAAACCATTCGTGCTTCATCGCCATCCCCAAAGTAGGAGACGTTTTCTTCATGAGGCACATTGGTTTCGGTGAGGAGAATGACTCCGGGTGCTGCGATTTCGAGGACATCCCGCATGAGTTTGACCACTTCGTGGGTCTCGTTGAGGTGCAGGGAAGAGGTTCCGGGGACTTTCCACAGAAAAGCAATCGCATCGAGTCGTATCATGCGGGCACCCCGCCGGACAAACAGCAAGAGGATATCCAAAAACGCCACTAACACATCCGGGTTGGAAAAATCGAGATCCACCTGATCTGCTGAAAAGGTTGTCCAAACATGTTTTGTACCTGCCGTGGTCTCAAACGGCGTCAGGAGGGGATGGGTTCGCGGTCGCACGACTTCGCTTAAATCCGTTGAAGGATCCGGTGCATGAAAATATCCACGACCGGGTTCTTCATCTTTCAAAAACTGCTGAAACCAAGCATGTGAGGCACTGCAGTGATTGAGCACCAAATCAAACATGAGATCATGATGTTCGTGCAAGGCAGACACATCCGACCAATCCCCCAGGTCTTCCCGCACCATTTCGTAATCGGAAATCGAAAACCCGTCATCTGAGGTGTATGGAAAGAAAGGCAAAATATGGACTAAGGGAATGGCATCTCCGAGTTCTTCCCGTACAAAACGGTCCAATGCACGCAGAGGAACCATGCCTTCTTCTTTTATGGAGTCTCCGTAGGTAATCAGGATGGCATCTTTTTCCGTCCACAAGGGGTTTGCGCTTTGATCGAACACTTCTTTTGCTTTCTCCAAACGGGAGGAAAGCCTGGGCCATAGACTTTCTGCGATGCTGTCGCTGTATAGAAGTTTCAGTCGCTGTTGAATCCGAGTGCTGGGGGATTGATCCTTCATGTGCACATTGAAGAACGTCTTGCTGGAAAAGTCAATGACTGGAACTTTTCAGGCCTATGAATTCTACGGGAATGTAGATGTGCAGTTTTCAGTGATTCAGGTCCTGCTGCGGATTTCCTGTGAAAGGAGATTGAGCTTTTTGTGCAGAAGGTGCAGGTATGAGTAAATGGTTAAACGCATCATTCTGTTGCTGGACGCAGCTGCCGATTTTCCTTTTGAGGAATTGGGCAACCGGACACCGTTGCAATTAGCTCGTATGCCCACTGCAAGACAATGGGCTGAACAGGGCTGTGGCGGGGTATTGCGTTTGCAGCATTCTTCCACGGATGCGAGCCGGGCCTTGCTGGGCGAGTGCTGTGGCTTTCCTCAGTTGAAAGCTCAGTCGATTAAATGGGGGCCGGTAGCGGCGAGGGGCCTGGGATTATCTCCTCAATCCAGTCGCACACGGATGTTGTGTCAGTTCGTGACCTATAATGAGCAGGATGAACGTTTTCCTGAACGTCCTTCTTCGGATGAAGAACAGGAACAGCTTTTATCGGACTTGGAAGGGGCGCTTCGGGATTATTCTGGAAAAGATGTGAAACTGCACAGCCTTCAACGGGGTAGATTTGTCCTGGATTGGCCGGAACAAATTGAAATTCCTGAACGGGAGAAAACGGGTTGGCGGCGGAGCTTGCGCCCGACCAAGTTTCCGGTGGAATTGAAAAACCTCCTTCAGCACGCTGAAGAAGTTCTGGAAGCGCATTCCATCAACATCGTCCGTCTCGATCTGGGGGAGAATCCCTTACAAGGAATATGGGTGTGGAGCGGAGGTTCCGGAGATATGTTTCCGGATCAGTTAGGCTTCTCCCAAGCCTTGTGCAGCCCGGATCCGTTGGTCAAGGGCCTCGCTTCGATGCTGGGTCTTCCTTTTGTGAGCATGAAAGAACCCTACCTGCAGAAAGATGAATTCGCAGCCATGGATTTATCCCGTGTGCACGATGTGCTGCGCAGTTCGGAGGAATTAGTGTTTTGGATCCCGGCACCGTATTCCACTTCACCTTTTCAGGATGCCGAACAGAAAGTGCGCATGTTGGATGCGGTGGATTTTCGGGTGTTGACCCCATTAGCCGAGTTGGCTGATCGAATGGGATCCTTACGTATTTTGTTGATGTCTGCTGGGTTACGTCATCGCGGTCGCCCCGAAAAAGGATTGTTGCCCTTTCTGTTATGGGGAGAGGGCGTGGAAGCCGATTCCCAGAAAGCCTGGAATGAGGCGGATTCCAGAGAGGGCGGCTTAGGCCAGTTGCGACTTCCAGCCCTGCTGGAGCGCTTTCGGGAGTAACGGTGGCTTGAAATCGGGATCGAATTTCCCGGGCTTTTGAGTATGCAGGAATCCTGATGTGGGTATCGAAGGCGGTACCATCACATGACATGTGCGAAAAAAGGTTTTGGTTTATGCAGTATTGGTCCCGTTTATTGATTCCGACATTGAAAGAAACCCCTCAGGATGCGGAAATCCCCAGTCATCAGCTTATGCTGCGTGCAGGGTTAATTCGTCGTTTGGGTTCGGGTCTGTATACCTATTTACCCTTGGGATGGCGTGCCCTGCGTAAAGTAGAACAGATTGTCCGTGAAGAAATGGATGCCGCCGGGGCTCAGGAAGTGTTGATGCCCGCCATGCATCCCAAAGAAATCTGGGAACAAACCGGACGCTATGATGCACTTCAAAATGTGATGTTCCGGGTAAAGGATCGTCAGGACCGTGAAATGGTGTTGGGCCCGACACATGAAGAAGTGATTACGGAACTCGTCTCCAGAGAATTAAGTTCCTACAAACAGCTTCCGGTGAATTTTTACCAGATCCAGACCAAGTTCCGGGATGAAATCCGACCCCGTTTTGGTCTGATGCGCTGTAAAGAGTTCATTATGAAGGATGCCTACAGCTTTGATGTGAGCTCGGAGGCAGCAGATGAAAGCTACCGGAAGATGTACAATGCCTATGTGAACATCTTCCGTCGCTGCGGATTGCATGCTCAGCCGGTTGAAGCGGATACCGGGGATATGGGCGGCTCTTCTTCGCATGAATTTATGGTACCCAGCGATGCCGGAGAGGATGCGATTCTCGAGGCCGATGATGGCAGTTATGCTGCCAACCTCGAACGGGCCGAAGGGCGTTATGATGGACCGCGGGTCTTTGAGGGCGCCGATAAGGAGGCCGTGCCGGTACTGACTCCGAAGGTTGGGAAAATTGAAGCGGTTGCCGAGTACCTGAAGGTGGATACCCGTCAGTTGGTGAAATGTCTGATTTATGAATCCGATGATGGCCCTCTCGCAGTATTGCTGCCCGGGGACCGGGATGTGAACGAAATCAAACTGCGCAAACTGCGCCCCGGAGCTGAATTGGCTTCCCATGCACGGACCGAAGAACTGACAGGGGCCCCGATCGGCTTTGCCGGTCCATTGGGACTGAAGCTGGACCTGATTGCTGATCTTAGTCTGGAAGGCGCCAAAGGCGTGATCACCGGTGCGAACAAAGCGGACACCCACACCCTGAATGTGGACTTGGAACGGGATTCCGAACTTCGGAACTTTGCGGACCTGGCTTTTCCGAAGGTCGGAGATCTAGCTCCAAACGGTAGCGCACGTCTTGTGGAGAAACGCGGGGTTGAAGTGGGGCATGTGTTCAAATTGGGCACGAAGTACACGGAAGCCTTGGATGCCCGTTTTCTGGATGAACATGGCAAGAGCCAGCCTATGATCATGGGCTGCTATGGTATCGGCGTGAGCCGTACCCTGCAGGCGGTCATCGAACAATCGCATGACGGAAACGGCATTATCTGGCCGATCTCTGTCGCTCCCTATCAGGTCCTGATTACGCTGATTAGTCCGAAGCATGAAGAATCCTCCGCCTTGGCCCTTCAGTTGGCTACAGAGCTGGAAAAACAGGGTTATGACGTATTGATTGATGACCGTGACGAACGCCCCGGATTCAAATTCAAGGATGCCGATCTCTTGGGACTGCCGCTTCGTCTGACCATTGGTGAGCGTGGATTGAAGAAGTCCGAGATTGAATTAAAGGCCCGCACGGACGACAGCTTCACCGCGATCGCTGTGGATCAGGCTCTGGAGAGCACGCTGGATCGTTTGCGCTCGATGAAGGAGGCCCTCTAATGCCACGCTTGCAACTTTGTCCCTCGATTTTGGCTGCGGATGTGGGAGCTCTTCGTGAGGGGTGCCTTCGGGTGGAACAATCCGGTGCGGATCAAATTCATGTGGATGTGATGGATGGTGTATTTGTGCCGAATGTTAGTTATGGACCCGCGGTCACAAAAATGGCCAGAGATGCGGTGTCCATTCCGCTGAATGTGCATTTGATGATGCAATACCCGGACCGCTATGTGGATGCCTTTATTGATGCAGGTGCGAATACCTTGCTGGTGCACATAGAAGCGGAGCATCATGTTCCTTCTACCTTAGCTGCCATTCGGGAGCGGGGAGTCCGGCCCGGGATTGTACTCAATCCGGATACGGAACTTGCGCAAATTGAACCCGTATTGGATCTCGTGGATGAGGTGCTGTTTATGACCGTTTTTCCCGGATTCGGCGGTCAGGCATTTCTGCCACAACCCTTGGAGCGAATTGCGGCCTTGCGGGCCATGAAACCGGACTTGGATATTGCCGTGGATGGTGGACTGAACCGAGAAACTTCCGCCCGCTGTATTGATGCTGGAGCCAATCTTCTGGATATTGGCTCAGCGATGTTCAACGTCGAAGATATGGCTGCAGAAGTGCAGTGGTACCGCGAGCAACTTTCATAAGCGCCCAGAAGGGCCCTAACTTTTCTTTACACCCAGAGACCTACCTATGAGTGATTCGTATACTTTTCCTGCTGACTTTCAATGGGGCGTTGCCACAGCTGCTTACCAGATTGAGGGTGCTGCGACCATGGATGGCCGTGGCCTGAGCATCTGGGATGAGTTAAGCCACCGTGCTGGAGGCACCCGGACCGGGGAAAACGGAGATGTAGCCTGTGATCACTATCACCGGTTTGAAGAGGATGTTCAATTGATGGCATCTCTGGGAATACGAAACTACCGCTTTTCCGTTTCCTGGCCGAGGGTGATTCCTGAAGGCACAGGCGCGGTGAATCAGAAGGGCTTGGATTTTTATTCCAAACTCGTGGACGCTCTCCTGGCTCATGATATTACACCGCATGTTACCTTGTTTCATTGGGATGCCCCTTTAGCTCTGCAGCAGAAATATGGTGGATGGTCCAACCGTCAGATGGCTACGGATTTCGCGGACTACAGCAGCATGATGGTTCGTGCATTGGGCGATCGGGTCAGTAACTGGATGACCATTAACGAAATTCCTTGTTTCACCATGTTGGGACTTGGGGTGGAACAGCGCGGCGAACACGCTCCCGGTCTCAAAGTAGACGCCATGTCCGATGTGTGGCAGGCGATCCATTACGCGTGTTTGGGTCATGGCTTGTGCACTCAGGCGATTCGGGCCGCTTCTCCTCAGCCCTGTACGGTATCCCTGGTAGATAATATTGCGGTTCCGGTTCCTGTTACCGAATCAGAACCCGATATCCGTGCCGCACAGAAGGCCTTTTCGAATGCGTGGTGTAATGGCGCGATCATTTATCCCGTCTTAACCGGAGCCTTCTCCGATACCTTTCTTGCTGAGAAAGAGGCCAAAGGTGAATTGCCCAAAGATATTCAGGATGGGGATTGGGAGATCATTTCCACTCCGGTGGACGCCGTAGGGATTAACTTATATAGTGGTACCTATGTTAAAGCAGCTGAGAATGAGCAGGGCTTTGTGGATGTACCCTGTGGGGATTCCTATCCCAAACTGGATATGCCCTGGCTGCAAATCGTACCGGATGCCATTTATTGGGGACTTCGTCATGTCCGGGAATGCTGTGGCTTTAAAGGGGACTTGTTTATCAGTGAAAATGGCTGTGCCCACGCGGATGAAGTCACTGCAGATGGGGAGATTTTGGATATGGGGCGTATTCTCTATCTGCGAAGTTATCTACGTCAGGTCCATCGTGCTATCGAGGAAGGCCTTCCGGTCAGCGGTTACTTCCAGTGGAGTTTCATGGATAACTTTGAATGGTCCTGGGGATACGCCAAACGCTTCGGTTTGATTTTCACCAATTACAACACGATGGAACGGATTCCGAAAGAGAGTGCCCGCTGGTACAGTGAGTGCATTCGGCAAAATCGGGTGGTATAGCCACCGCCAAGCTAGTGGATACTTTGTTACAGATCCTATTCCGGCAGCGGGATAGGATCTTTCTATGTCTAGCTGCGAAAAAAATGTAAGGATGGAATTTTTGGCCCGATTCGTTTGCGTTTCCGTTTGTCTGCTCCCCCTGGGATGCTAAACCTGAACTTGTGAGTAAAAACATGAAGCCGATCGTAGAACACATTGAACGCGATGTGCAACTGGACCAAGACCTCCGTGCAGTACGGATTCAGGAAGTGGGGATTTCCGATGTGAAATTTCCATTGCGCCTGCGTGGTGTGGAGCTGGATGAGAATGCCTCACAGCAGGTTGCGGTCACGCTTTCCTTGGCGGTCAGCTTGGAGCAGGAACTGAAGGGGATTCACATGAGTCGCCTGGTGGAAGATTTGATTGGGGCAGGGGATCTCATTGATCTCAAGGCCCTCTTTGCCTTACTCAAGCAGCTCCGGGACCATCAAGGCGCGCTCAATGCCAACTTGTCGATGGAGTTTGATTATTTTCTCGACCGGCAGGCGCCCGTTTCCGGCCGCATCGGCACTCAGGCCTATACCTGCCGTTTTGACGCCAGCCTTGATGGAGATGAGGTTCAGTTTCATCAGAAAGTAACGGTGCCCGTCACGACCCTGTGCCCCTGTAGTAAAGAGATCAGTGCATATGGAGCTCACAACCAACGGGGCTATGTTGAGGTGACCTTGAAGCATCAGTGCAGCCTGAATGATCCGGATGCGGTCAGTATTTGTCTGGAAGAAGTGATTGAGGAAGTCGAAGCATCCGCATCCGCTCCCTTGTATCCCATTCTTAAGCGCAGTGATGAGCGTTTTGTCACCATGCAGGCCTATGAAAATCCTCGTTTTGTAGAAGATATGGTTCGCGAAGTAGCCGTGAAACTAAGGGATGATGCCCGTGTGGATGGCTGGGAACTTCGGGTGACTAATCATGAATCGATTCACCAACATAATGCCTATGCTGTGGTGAAAGGATAACTTCCTGTCAGGAATCACTGCAAAAGGGGCACGCATCCGTGCCCCTTTTTTGATGGGTTTCTGGTTTTAGCGATGCTTTTTCCCCTCATATGGGGAATACTTCGGGTTCAGCTTTGCCTCCATCCTACGTTTTTATTGCACTTACCTGACATTTTTTGCTTTTCGTACAAAGTGAGACATTGATAGGCTAAGGCCATGGATCAACCGAAGCAGACCATTGGAGTGGTTGTGATTGGTCGGAACGAGGGAGAGCGGTTGCAGCGCTGCCTGCGTTCTGTGGTGGAATTGGCTGAACAGGTCGTTTATGTTGATAGTGGTAGTACAGATGGAAGCGTCGACTTCGCAAGATCTTTGGGGGTCACGGTACACGAACTGGACAGCACCAAACCCTTTTCGATGGCCCGGGCCCGGAATGCAGGTGCAGCTGCGTTGAATCCCCGTCCTGAGTTTCTTCAATTTGTAGACGGTGATTGTGAAGTGGTTTCCGGTTGGATGGAAAAGGCCCGGGAGTACCTGCTCACTCATGAAGAGGCCACGGTGGTCTGTGGTCGCAGACGTGAACGATTTCCGGAACATTCCGTATTTAACCGACTCTGCGATATTGAATGGAACACGCCCGTCGGGGAAGCGCAGGCCTGCGGAGGCGATGCCATGTATCGGGCTAAGGCCTTTTTTGATGTGGAAGGCTTTGATGAAAAACTCGTGGCAGGGGAAGAGCCGGAGCTCTGTTTCCGGATCCGGCGTAATCAGGGCAAAATCTTCCGTCTGGATGAAGAAATGACCCTGCATGATGCGAACATTTTAAAGCTGGGGGCTTGGTGGAAGCGGACCCTGCGTAGTGGTTTTGCTGCAGCCGATGTGTTGCATCGCTGGGGAGAGGAAGCTCCTCCTTCGACCCTTCATTTTCACAAACTTGCCCGCTCAGCTCATACCTGGTCGATCGGATGGCTTGGGGTGACGCTCCTGTTTGCAATCGCTTCCAGCTTGCTGGGATGGACTCCGATTCCTGGACTCCTCGCGGGCATGGGACTGTTTGGGTTACAGGCGCTGCGCATTGCCCGTTCGGTGAAATCCCGATCCGCAGGCTGGGGAGATGCGTTGGCCTATGGCTTGTTTACCATGATGGGGAAATGGCCCCAGTGCATGGGGATTCGTAAATTCAACCAGGACCTGAAAGCAGGCAAAGTCATTACACTCATTGAGTATAAATAATGGAAGTTAACGTCGTTTACGTAGCCGCTTTTTTTCCGAAACTTTCGGAGACCTTCGTCTACCGGGAAGTGTTGGGACTCCGGGAGAGGGGGCTCTCTGTGCCGGTGGTATCTGTACGTCCATGCTTGGAGGATATGGGAACGGATGAGCTCAATGCGCTTAAAGACGAAGTGATTCCGGTCTATGGACGTGGTTGGCTTGCGTTAGTACGTGACTCGCTGCTGGAATTGCTATCCCACCCGATGCGTGCTCTTAAGACCCTCGGTACATCGACCTGGGAAATGCTCAGTGCGGATGATATGCACGGGATTCGTAAACGACTGAAAGTCGGCATGCAGGGCTTCGCGTCCCTGGCTTTGGCCCATCGTTTACGCCCACTGAAACCAGATTTACTTCATGCTCATATGGCCCATGTGCCAACGACAATTACCCGCTACACGGCGCTGCAACTGGGTATTCCTTATAGTTTTACCGGACATGCAGCGGACATTTTCCGTGATCGCACCCTGTTAGCCTCGAAACTGAAAGAAGCTGCCTTCGTCAATTGTATCAGTGAATGGCATCGCAGCTTTTATCAAAGCCTGGCTCCACGACCTGATGCGGATTATCCTGTGTTACGCTGTGGCGTGGATCCGAGTAGTTTTCCGGAACGTCAGCCTACGGAGGGGCCTCTACAGTTGTTCGCCGTTGGACGTTTAGTGAAGAAAAAAGGCTTTGATTTGCTGTTGGATGCGTTGGCCACAGCTAGCTTGGCCCAGCTGGATTGGAAGCTGTTACTCATCGGGGATGGTCCTGAACGGGAGCTTTTGGATCAAAAGGTTGCTGAACATCCCTGTCGGGACAGAATAAGTATGCCGGGGGCTCAACCGAATCACAAAGTTCGGGAGGCCATGAGCCAGGCAGATATTTTC
This sequence comes from Verrucomicrobia bacterium UBA6056, assembly GCA_002429005.1. GTDB lineage: Bacteria > Verrucomicrobiota > Kiritimatiellia > SS1-B-03-39 > UBA6053 > UBA6056. Next base: position 95,106 of record DIYK01000094.1, on the reverse strand, counting down.
ATTTTGCCGTGCCGGGTGGACCCGGATGGAGATCGTGACGGGATTCCGGTTGTGTTGATGGAAGCCATGGCGGCTGGGGCTGCTGTGATCAGTGGAGATGTGCCTTCGATTCGCGAATTGGTCCTGGATGGCGTCACCGGACGCATGGTGCCTTCCGAAGATATCCCGGCTCTTTGCGCGGCCTTAGAGGAACTGATGGTGGATGATACACTCCGGCAGGAACGTGTGGTTGCAGGGCGGGGGCGGATTGATGAGGAATTTTCGCTGTCCATTACGGTGGATCGAATGTTGGAGAACCTGAAAAAACTAGCCCCGGTGGAATCATGAGTGAGCCTGTAGAAGGAAGACGTTACTGCCTGATCACCCCCTGTCGTGATGAGGATGATTATGGGCAACGCACCATTGATTCGGTGCTCTCTCAAACCACCCCTCCAGCTCTGTGGGTGATTGTAGACGATGGCAGTACGGATAATACACCGGAGTTAATTAAAGCGGCCCAGGAACGGGTGGATTACATTCAGGTTGTTCGCAGGGAAGACCGCGGAAAACGTGCGGTGGGGCCTGGGGTGATCGATGCATTTTATGCCGGCTTGGATACGGTGAATATGGATGACTTTGACTACATCTGTAAGTTCGATCTCGATCTGGAAATTCCGGATGTGTATTTCGAAGAACTGATGAAGCGGATGGAGGCAGAGCCTCGTTTGGGGACCTGCAGTGGGAAACCCTATTATCCGGATCCTGAAACCGGGAAACTCATCAGCGAAAAGTGTGGCGATGAAATGTCGGTCGGGATGACCAAATTCTACCGAGTTTCCTGCTTTAAGGAAATTGGGGGTTTTGTTCGCGAGGTTATGTGGGACGGTATCGATTGTCACCGTTGCCGGATGCTCAATTGGATCGCCTGCAGTTGGGATGATGAAGCGATTCGTTTTCTCCATTTACGAGCGATGGGATCGAGCCAAAAGAGTATTTGGACGGGACGGATGCGGCATGGCTTTGGACAATATTTTATGGGGACAAGTCTCCTGTATATGACGGTGTCGGCCGTGTATCGGATGTCACGTCCACCGATTATTCTCGGGGGACTCTCCATGTGGTGGGGCTATGTACGGAGTATGTTACAGGGAAAACCCCGTTATGATGATCTCGACTTTCGAAGCTATTTGCGGAACTATCAGATGAATTGCCTCAAGCAGGGTAAGAAAAACGCAACGGACCGTATCCATGAGCAAATCCGATCTTCGTCCTGAACGCCCGGAGTTTCTCCGATTTTTTCTCCAGGTCCTGTTAGCAGGACTGATGTTGACGCTGTGCGCGTGTCGAACGAACAAACCGGTTCCGGGTGTGTTTGATCCAACCACTCCGGATGAAGTAAAAGAACAACACCCTCCCGTAGCCCCTGGACTAAATCGTTTTGACCCTCCTCGTCCTCATCAACCTGAAATAGGGGAGTACAGTAGGATCGAAGAGGTGGATGCCTATCATAATCCTCCCCACATGGCGGATGGTCGTGAGGTCTTTTTACCTGAAATTCAGTCCTCGGCTCAGGAATTTGCCTCTCCGGATGCCATCGGTGCTTTTTCAGAAGGGGTGCAAAAAGATTACAAAATGGGACCGGGTGATATTTTCGCATTCCTGGTGAGGGGGCGTGAAGATATTTCCCGCGAAGAAGTAGTGGTCGCCCCGGATGGTTTGGTTGCCCTGCCTCGCATTGGTGTCTTTAACATCAAGGGCATGACCGTGCCTCAAGCCACAGATTTTGTTCGGGAGCGTTTGCTGGAATTTTACGAAGAACCGGAAGTGACCTTGGCCTTATCCTATATTGACAATAACAAAGTCTTTGTCTTGGGGCGTGTGGCCAATCCGGGCGCTGTACGTTTTTCCGGGCAGGGAACCTTGTTGGAAGCCTTGTCTCTTTCCGGAGGCTTACCTGCAGATACACGTTTGTCTTTTTTGAGCCGCTGTATGATTGTGCGTGGTTCGGAAATGTTGATCTGGGTAGATTTGCGTGACTTGCTGGAAAATGGCAATCTGGCTCTGAATACAAAGTTACAGAATGGTGATTTTATCTTCATTCCGCAGAGTGAAGACCAACTGGCCTACATCATGGGTTCGGTTCGAAACCCGGGCGTGTTGGTCCTTCGTTCTCAGATGACGGTATTGGATGCGATTATGCAATCTGGCGGTGTGGAACTCACTGCGAAAGAGACGCAGGTTTATCTCATTCGTAATACGGAAGGGAAAGGTCATGTGATGGAAATCGATATGACCGAGATGTATAAACGTGGAGACCTTCGCCAGAATTACGTGTTGAAGGATGGGGATATCATCTACGTGAGCAACACCCGCTTGGGTGAATTTAATGAGGTGGTTACTCAATTAATCCCGGGGATGGCCGCCATCGATTTCAGTATCAACACCCTCGAAGCATTCGGGGTCATGCAGGAGTTGCGTAACCGTATTTGGGGACAGGAAGGCTTTGTCAACCGGACCAGCACCACCACCAGCAGTGCCAGCGGTGGCGAATAACAGATGAACGATTCCTTTCCTCAGGAACGTCGCCGGTCTCATCTGGCAAAAGGGAAAAAGCGTAAGCCTTTTAACATCATCGATTTTGCCCTGCGACGGGCCATTTTGGTGGTGCTGATCGGCTCGGTTCTGGGCGGAAGTTTTGCTGCCTTACTCTACCCATTTGGCAAGCCATCCTATGAAACAGGGGCCACCTTGCTGATCAGCCCGGTTAAACAACCTACGGCCAATGCGAATGGACGGGATAACGATCCGATTCCTGGGGACCGGACTTGGTGGACGCGAACACAGTTGGAGCGCCTGAAAACCGTAGATGTGTTGCAAAATGCGATCCGGAAAGTTCCGATGGAGGATTGGCCGGAATTTCTCAAACCCATTGAAGATCACCCTGGCAATCCCTTTAAGTTGTTTGGCCGCATTAAGGTTCGAGAGATCAATCGGACCTATTTGGTGAGCTTGTCCATCAGTGATAATTCGCCGAAAGGCCTTGCTGAGATTTTGAATGCAACCATGGAGGCCTTCATTGAAAAATTGGAGGCCGAATTTCAGGACTCCTACAACAATCGACTTGTCTATCTGAACCAGGAACGGGATAAAGTCGTGGCCCGCCTTTCCGAAGAAGAGAACCGAATCCTAGCTTTGGCGGAAACCTTTCCCGATAAGAATTTCCTCCACAAAGATTATGTCTCGCACCTAACGAAATTGAATGCCCTGCAGGCTGCGTACTGGGTGAAATACACGGACTTGGTCAATGCCGAATCTGATTTAAAGCGGGTGGTCGCGGACAAAGAGGGTACTACCGCAATGAGCTTGCAACCTTTTGCAGACCAGCGGGTTGCTGACAACTACGGTATTAACCGAATCGAGCTATGGACCTATGAACGCTTGCAGACGCTTCGTACCACCATTGACGGTTTAACCGAACGAAATCGGGACCGCCAATACGTTGAGATGCGGATGGAGGCCATGAACGAATACATGGTCAATTACAAGGAGCGCGTCACCGAAGCCACCATCAAAAACCTGTTGGAGAAACAGGAATACGAGCTCGATTACGATATCATGATCGCCCAGAACCATGTTGATCATGCCAAGCGCATTGCGGATGATTTGAAGGCACAACTGGACCAAGCCAGGGCAGAAGCTTCTGATGTTTCCTTGGCCATTTTCCAAACCTCACATCCTTACTTTCTCGTAGACCAGTTACGTGAGCGCTTGAAGGCTCTGAATAATCGCATCGATGATTTAGAAATGGCACGGCAAATTCCTGTCCCGGTCCTGATTGACCAACGCGCGGAAACGCCGGACAAACCTACCAGCACGACGAATATGACTTTGGCCTTGATGGGACTGGTACTCGGTTTCGGGATGATTGGCGGATTGGTGTTTATTTACGAATTTTTGGATAATCGTGTGCGAACCTCCCGGGAGATTGAATTGGCTTTGGGTGGCCCGGGGCCGGACCCCATTATGTCCTTCGTCTCTGATGTTCGGGAACGTCCTGACTTCGTGCGTTGTAGTGTGGATTCGATGGAGCATCCATCCACTCTGGCCATTCGGGATTTAGCCGGCCGTTTGAATCATGATCGAGAACAATTCCGGGGACGGGTCTACAGTCTCGTCGGGATGTCATCTCATGTGGGTGTTAGTGCCTTATCAATTAACCTAGCCCATTGTATCCGGAATTTGTGTGGTCCCGTGCTGTTGATGGAGATGAATGTAAGCAATCCAGGAATTCGCTCTTTGTTGGAAATGGGTCAAGGCGAGGGCTTGGAAACGCTGCTTAATGGTGGAAGTGATTTTGAACATCTGATCCATCATGACGAGTTACGGAATATTGATGTGTTGCCTTGCGATGGTTCCGGTCGTCCTACCTTTACTCCTTTTCCAGCCCTCCTGGACAAACTCCGGGAGGATTACGATTTCATCCTCATTGATGGTGGATCCTTACCGGATGATGTCGCGCAATTCGTTACCCGTCATTCGGATGGTGTGGTACTCGTCGCCCGCTATAAGAAAACGCTCTTTGCTCACTTACGCCGAGGCATCGATCAAATGATTCAATCCGATGTTCCCGCGGTAACCTCGATTCTTAACTTCTCTCATCAAAGTCAACCCTTCCTGCAGACCCTGCTGTTTACAGTTATGAATACCGTATCGGTGATTGTGGAGGAGGGACCGATTGCCGCCGTGAAGCAGTACAAGGCCTATCGGGCAGAGAAAAAAGAACGGGCGAAACGTATCTCTTCGAAAAAGAAGAAAAAGTCGAAGAAGTCGAAGGAATCCAAGAAGTCTGAAGCCCCTGCCTCGGAATAACGATTAGAAATCTGTTATCGGATTTCTCAATCTCTTCTGCATTTTTATTGTCTCTTTTCAAACACTTCGTGATAGCCTGAACCTGTACGTTTTCATTCCCTGGAGATCTATATGAAGCTATTAACCCGGGCGTCGGCCCTTCTCTTGTTCCCACTCTCTCTCATCGCACAGGATAAACCGAATATCCTCGTGATTTGGGGTGACGATGTGGGCATCACGAATATTTCTGCGTACTCACGCGGACTGATGGGGTACAAGACCCCGAACATCGATCGTATTGCCAAAGAAGGCATGATGTTTACCGACTATTATGGCGAGCAGAGCTGTACTGCGGGTCGCTCCTCTTTCATCATGGGGCAATCCGTGTTCCGCACAGGCTTGAGTAAAGTCGGCCTGCCCGGAGCGAAAGAGGGCATGAATGTTGCCGATCCCACCATTGCAGGTCTGTTGAAAAATCATGGCTACATGACGGGACAGTTTGGCAAAAACCACCTGGGCGACCGGGATGAGCATCTGCCCACCAATCATGGTTTTGATGAATTCTACGGAAACCTGTACCACCTGAATGCTGAAGAAGAACCCGAGAACGAAGATTATCCCAAAGATCCTGAGTTTCGTAAACGCTTTGGCCCTCGTGGTGTCATCCGTTCCTCATCCGATGGTAAAATTGAAGACACGGGTCCTTTGACCAAAAAGCGGATGGAAACGGTCGATGACGACACCGCTCAAACTGCATTGGATTTCATCGAGCGCGCACACAAAGCAGGAAAACCTTTCTTTGTGTGGTGGAGTGGTACCCGTATGCATTTCCGCACCCACGTGAGTGAAGAGCGGATGGCCTGGGCCAAAGAAACCTTTCCCAATGCGGATGAATACACCGCGGGGATGATGGAGCATGACATGCACATCGGTCTTTTCCTGAAGAAGATCGATGAGCTGGGGATCGCAGATAACACCATCGTGTTCTATTCCACCGATAATGGTCCTCACATGAACACCTGGCCGGATGCAGCGATGACTCCTTTCCGCGGGGAAAAGAACACCAACTGGGAAGGCGGATGGCGTGTTCCCTCTATGGTGCGCTGGCCTGGGAAGATTGAAGCCGGTTCGGTCTCAAACTCGATCATGCATCATATGGACTGGTTACCCACATTTCTGGCTGCCGCCGGAGAGCCGGACGTGAAAGAGAAGTTGCTCAAAGGTCACAGTGCCATCGGACGTGATTACAAAGTGCATTTGGATGGCTACAACTTCCTTCCTTACCTGACCGGGAAAGAAGAGAAGGCCCCCCGGGATGAAATTTTCTACTTCTCGGATGACGGGGATCTCACCGCATTGCGTTTCCGTGACTGGAAAATCATCTTCCTCGAACAACGGGTGGAAGCCACGCTCCAGGCCTGGGCAGAACCTTTTGTTCCACTCCGGGTTCCCTTGATCTTCAACCTGCGTCGTGATCCTTTCGAGCGTTCACAGAAAACCTCGAACACCTATTATGACTGGTTGATTGATCGTGTGTATCTTTTGGTTCCCGCTCAGGCCTATGTTGCTGAGTTCCTGGAAACCTTTAAAGAATATCCCCCGCGTCAGAAGCCTGCGTCCTTCTCGCTGGATCAGGTGATGGAAAAACTCCAGACCGGTCCCCAATAAGCTCAAGCAACCCTACAACTGGCTCCCCCTTTCCTTGGGGGAGCTTTTTTTCTGTTATCCTCGGAGACACCTATGAAATCTCTCATCTTCTTTGCCTTCGTTACTCCCTTTACCCTGTTTGCTGCCGACATGCTTCCTTCATGGAAGGATGGCGCGGTAAAAGAATCCATCGTGAGTTTTATTCAAAAAGCTCAGGATAAATCATCCGATGCGTTTATTGAGGTCGAAGACCGGGTCGCCGTTTTTGATAATGATGGCACGCTCTGGTCTGAACAGCCTCTGTATTTTCAGCTGTTTTTTGCGATCGAACGTCTTCAGCAAATGGCTGAAAAAGATCCTTCCTTGAAGAAAGAACAGCCTTACAAAGCAGTGTTGGAAGGGGATATGAAAACCTTTCAGAGCTTTGGCGAAAAAGGCATTGCTCAGGTCGTGTTCAAAACCCATGCCGGAATGCCCAACGAGGAATTTGAACAAGAAGTCGCCGAGTGGATTGCGAAAGCCAAACATCCTAAAACCGGTCGTCGTTTTATCGACATGACCTATCAACCCATGAAAGAGCTCATCCAGGCTCTGCATGCTGCCGAGTTCAAATGTTATATCGTTTCAGGGGGAGGGGCTTCCTTTATGCGTCCCTGGGTTGAAGAAGCCTACGGAATTCCCCGGAACCGGGTCATTGGCAGTCGTGTTGAAATTGAATACCAGGTTCAGGATGGCCAGCCGGTACTCATGCGCAAAGCCAAACTTGAATTTGTGGATGATAAGGAAGGAAAACCCGTTGGGATTTATCAAGTGATTGGCCGTCGTCCGGTGTTTGCAGCCGGGAACTCGGATGGGGATTTCCAGATGTTGGAATACACAACAGCCGGGAAAGGGGCCCGCATGGGCGTTCTGGTTCATCATACGGATGCGGAACGCGAATGGGCCTATGACCGTGAATCTCCCATTGGACATCTAGTCCGTGGTCTGGATGAAGCGGAAGAGCGGGGCTGGATCCTCATCGATATGAAAGAACACTGGAAAACCATTTACGGAGAGGAATGATGGCAAAACGGGATGCGTTTCTTCGTCTGGAAGCGGCTCTGAATGAGCAGATTATTGGTCAGGAGGATGTGGTTGAAAAACTGCTTCTGGCCCTCTTGGCAGATGGTCATATCCTGATGGAGGGCTTGCCTGGGGTCGCCAAAACACGATCCATCAAAACCTTGAGTACCTTGATTCCTTCTGAGTTCAGACGGATTCAGTTTACTCCGGACTTGTTACCCAGTGATGTAACGGGTTCTGATATCTATCGTGAGCAGACCGGAAGTTTTGAGTTTCAACCCGGACCGGTCTTTGGGAACCTGATTTTGGCTGATGAGATCAACCGTGCCCCAGCGAAAGTTCAGTCTGCTTTGCTGGAGGCGATGGAAGAACGACAGGTAACGGTATCCGGTCAAACCCGTGCCTTACCCAAGCCCTTCCTGGTCCTGGCGACGCAAAACCCGGTTGAACAAGAGGGGACCTATCCTTTGCCTGAAGCGCAAATGGATCGCTTTCTGCTCTATGTTCATGTTCCGTATCCTCCTGGAAAACATGAACATGAGATCCTTCGCCTGGTTCGAGGAGAAAAGCAAGGCGCTCACAAAGCATCTGAAGCGATTCTCACGACGGAAGAGGTTCTGGAAGCCAGAACCGATGTGTTGAGCGTGGAGGTGGGACAAGCCGCAGAACAGTATATGGTGGATCTCATTCTAGCTTCGCGCAATGCCACAGAACTGGAGGGTGAGGTTTCGAAGTGGATCCGCCTGGGCGCAAGTCCGCGTGGTACGCTTGCACTGGATGCCGCATCCCGTGCGTTAGCCTGGTTACGCGGAGCAAGTTCTGTGAGCCCGGATCATATCCGTGCAGTGGCACCGGCCTGTTTGGGCCACCGCATTCATTTATCCTATGTTGCCGAAGCTGAGGGGCGTACTCGACAGGAAGTCGCAGAAGCCTTGCTGGCAGCCGTTGTCCCTGCCTAAGTCGATATGGCCATCTGTGCGTGGAGTTTGGAAGAACTCATGCGGCTCAAAGCGGAGGCGCGGGGCTTTGCTTTGCGTTCGCAGCAACCCCTCCATTCGTTATTAGCAGGTCGGCATGCCTCCCGTTTGAGGGGCAGGGGGCTTCAGTTCGCTGAGCTTCGGGACTATCACCCTGGTGATGATGTACGTCGTATTGATTGGAAAGCCTCAGTGCGCAGAGGGCGAACTCAGTTACGGGTGTTTGAAGAGGAGCGCGATCGTCCGATGCTTCTGCTGGTGGATCAGCGTCGGAATATGTTTTTTGGGAGTAAACGCTGTACCAAAGCTGCTTGTGCCGCGGAAGCGGCAGCGTTAGCGGCTTGGAAAGGCTCAGCGGGCGGAGATCGGGTTGGCGGACTGATTCTGGGTGTAGACGGGCTAACCCGTCTCAGGCCTCGGAATGGTCGCTCAGGTTGTCTTCCTCTCTTGGGTGCTTTGGAACAGGCGGGACGTGCTTTGGAAGCTCAGCCGGATCAGGATCCTTCGCTCAGCCTGAACGATGCTCTGGAAAACATGTTGCATTCGGTAACACATGACAGCTTGATCGTGGTGATTACGGATTTGGAGGACGCGGATGAGCGAAGTGGAGAACTCTTCCTGCAGCTCCAGGCTCATAATGATCTGATCGTTTCTGCGGTCTATGATCCGCTGGGAGGCAGCTTGCAAGGATCCTTCGGTATGCAAGCCTATCAGGAGGGTGAATACCTGGACATTCCCCCGGGTGATGCCTTTGCGCAGTCTTTTCAACACTGCTTTGTGGATGAAGTCGGAAACTGGATGAATTGGTTTCGGGGGCTTCGGGTTCCGTTACTTCCTTTAAGTACGGAGTTTCCGGTATCAGAGCAGTTTCGTGAGTTACTGGGAGCCTCCGCCTCATGAAGGAGGACGTCGCTTCTTTACAGGAGCTCCATGATCTGGTTGAAGCTCAGGGCGTTGATTGGTTTCCTTTGGCCCCGGGAGCCTATGGGATTTTGTCTGCCTTGTTCTTGTTCGCCTTGTTTCTGTTGTGGAAAGCATGGGGCAAACGCCGAGGGAACCTCTATCGAAACGAAGCCTTACTGGCCCTGGAGAGATCCGGAACGGCCTTGGATGTTTCGGTGATTTTGAAGCGCTGTGCCAAACTGAACCTATCATCCAATGAGTTAAGTGCCTTTACCCCACAGCAGTGGATTGCGTTCCTCGGATCCTGCGGCCCTGCTATGCCTGAAGCTCTACAACGCACGTGGCATGACTGGGTTTATTCTGGTGCCGATGCGGAAGAGCTGCAGCTCATGAAGAACTATGCCATGCAGTGGGTTCGGGAACATCACTTTGAAGGAAAGGCTTCCTAATGGAATTTCAGTATTTCTGGATGCTCTTGTTGTTGCCTCTTCCCTGGCTGTTATCCCGGATTCGCCCTCCCCGAAACCTTGAACGACAGGCCTTGCGCATTTCGTTTTCCCGTCGGGTTCATCAAGCCACCTCCCCCAGCATGAACATACCGCAGCACAGTGCGAAGCTGCTCCCATATGTGGTTTGGGTGTTGCTGTTGCTCGCGATCATGAAACCTCAGCGGCTATTGCCTCCTCGGGAAAAAGAACTGCCCACCCGGGATTTAATGATGTTGGTGGATTTGTCCGGATCCATGACGGAAGAGGATTTTACAAATGAAAGCGGATCTCAGGTGAGTCGTCTTGAGGCCGTGAAAGAGGTCGGGGGCGATTTCCTGGAACGCCGAAAAGGGGACCGTGTGGGCTTGATTGTGTTTGGCGATGCCCCCTACGTTCAGGTTCCGTTTACCACGGACTTAGATGTGTGCCGGCAACTCCTGGAGGAAAGTCAGGTAGGCATGGCCGGTCCGAAAACGGCCCTGGGTGATGCCATTGGTCTTGGCCTACTCCAATTTGAAGGGAGTGAGGCCCCGAGCCGAACCTTGATTGCCTTAACGGATGGAAATGATTCGGCCAGTCAGGTTCCTCCGGTGGAAGCCGCAAGGGTTGCCCGGGATCAGGAGGTGCGAATTCATTGTATCGCCATTGGAGATCCTGAACAGGTGGGAGAGCAGCCTTTGGATGAAGAAACCCTGAAGCAGGTGGCAGCATCCAGTGGAGGGCAATACTTCTTCGCAGGCGACCGCTTGGCCCTAGAAAAAATCTACGAGGAGATTGATCGTTTGGAAACCCGGGACGTAGCAACCCAACGCTATCGGCCCAAGCAGGAATTATACCCTTGGCCTTTAGCTGCGGCTCTCCTTGTATGGTTCTGTTCGTTTTTGCCACGGCTGATCAAAACGGACAGGCAGATCCGTTCAAGTCCCGTGCAGTTACATGTCGATCCACGAACGGGGCAGGTTGAGGTGAAGTCATGATGGCCTTTCAGCTTCTCCGGCCATGGGCCCTGCTGTTGCTTCCTGTTGCCGTGTTGGTTCTCGTGCTTAGTCTTCAGTCCCAGGATACGTTACGTGGATGGCGTAAGCAGGTGGAGCGGCCCTTGTTTGAGCTACTTCGGGTGGGCACGGGGCAGCATGCGCGTTTGGAGCTTCTCCGTTTGGGCCTGTTCGCACTCTTCGGGATCGTGGCCTTAAGTGCTCCAGTCTGGCGATTGGCCCCATCGCCTTTTGCTCAGGATGAATCTGTGATCGTGGTAGTCCTGGATTGTTCCGAAAAGATGGTTCCCCCCGGGCAGGAACCTTCCTTGTTGCTACAGGCACAATTGAAACTGGAAGATCTTTTGGAGCGGCGTGGGGGCGGTAAAACCGCGCTGATTGCCTATGCAGGTACCGCACATCTTGTTCTCCCGGCGACAGAAGACAGCTCTGTAATCCTGGAAATGGCACGGGAAGTATCACCGGAGATTATGCCCCGTCCAGGCCGAAATGTGGAAGCGGCCCTGCTACAAGCTGCACAGGCTCTGGGAGATAGGCCGGGCTCTGTCTTATTGATCACGGATGAGGTGGAGGATTCAGCTGAAGTGCTTGCCCAGACCTGGAAGTCCCTGGGAGCTCCGGATCTACAATTTTATTCCATGCGCTCTCCCGTGTCCGCTTCGATGCGCACAGCGGCTCGATCCTTGCAGGCCTCTTTGGTCACAGTGACGCCGGATGCTCGGGATGTTGAAGAACTCCAACGTGGCTTTTCTCCTTCATTACGCTCCGTCGCCGATGACGAAGCGGCCTTATGGCAGGAAGATGGCTGGTGGTTGCTTCTACCTGCTGCACTGTTCTTCGTGCTGGGATTCCGGCGGGAGCTTAGCCCATGAAACCTTCGCTGATCGTTCCTCTCATGCTGATGATGGGAGGCTTTTTCTTGACCCCGAACCAACGTGGGTGGTTTCACTATCAACGTGGGAATTGGGAAGAAGCTGCCTCCTTGTTTGAGGATCCTTTTTGGCGGGGCAGCGCGCAATATCGCCAAGGTGATTTTAAAGCGGCTGCGGCCTCCTTTTCAGCGCTCAACAGCGCCGAGTCCCTGTATAATTTAGGGAACGCTCAGGTCATGCAGGGCTTATACGAAGCGGCGCTTTCCTCGTATGATCAGGCCTTGCAGCAACGCCCGGAATGGGTCGAAGCACAAGAGAACCGCGAACTGGCCCGAAGCCGTGCGGAAGCTTTGAAAACAGAAGGGGGCGATATGACAGGCGGGATGTTGGCCGCAGATGAAGTTGTTTTTGACGATCAGGCCAAAAGTAGTCCCGATGCTGGAGATGAAGAGGTCATGACGGATCAGGAACTCAGTGTTCAGGAGCAACAGGCCATGTGGATGCGTAAAATCAACACATCTCCCTCTACGTTTTTAAAAAACAAATTTCAAATGCAGTTGAAAGAGGATGAGTCAGGGCAATGAAAGGTCTCTGCTTCTGGATCTTGCTGTCCCTGACCCCGCTGTATGGCGTGGAGGCTCTTCGTGTGCTGCTTCCTGAAGGTGAATTCTGGAGCGGAGAGGCCATACCCATTGCGGTAGAATTGCGTGCACTGGGCTCTTTTTCCGGAACGGCCTACATTGATACCCCTGAACTAGCGCAAAGTCAGTGGACGCGCTTGGGAAACCCTGTGATCTCTTCCGAACGGGTTTCTGAAGGTGAAGTATTTGTGCAACGTCATGATTACCTGTTTGTAACGCAACAGGAGGGGGAACTGGTGATTCCGGAGCTCACAGCACGCTTTCGAGTTCGTTCTTCAGATGGGACTATCACGGAACAAGAAGGGCGTTCTTCTTCGGGTACGTTGATCGTAAAGCGCCCTCCAGGTGTCCAGCCCGGACAATTTGTGGTATCCGTTCGTGACTATCGGATTCGTCAAAGCTGGTCTTCCGATGAAAAGGACGTGGAATTAGGCAGCATTGTGACCCGGACAATCCAGCAGGAAGTGGATGGAATGTCGGCGATGTTCCTCGCTCCCGTGCCACAAGTAGCGCCGGAAGGGGTGCGGATCTATAGCCCGGAACAAGATGTTGCCGATCAACAAAACCGTGGTGATCTGAAGGGTACAAGGAAAGATACGCTTCGCTACCGGATGGAAGCAGGGGGAAAGGTCCTTCTGCCTCCTTTACAATTCCGTGTGTGGGATCCTGAAAAAGAAGAACTGATTGTGCATCGTCTTGAAGGCTTGGAACTCCGAGTAAAAGCTCCGCCGAAACCTTTAACCGGACAAGGGAGCTGGTTGCGGAGTTTGCTTTGGCTATCCGTATGTGCAGGCGCAGGTTTCGTTCTATGGCAACAGCGCAGCTGCTTTGTAAAACGAATCCCCCCGCGCGTCTCTTTACCCCCCTTAAACCCCGGGGCTGGGGACGATGTACCCTGATGTTTTCAAAATCTCTTTCCCGAAACCCCTTCACCGAATGTGAGCCATCTTTGGATCACATTTCACTACAGCAAAAGGAAATAACATGAAACGTATCCTGATTCCGTTCCTCGGAATTTTTGGAGCCTTTGCCATCACCCAGGCACAGGAGAAACCCAATATCGTGGTCATTTGGGGCGACGACATTGGTGTCCATAATATCAGCGCCTATAACCATGGCGTGATGGGGTATCAGACCCCGAATATTGATAAAATCCGTAAAGAAGGTGCTTTATTTACAGATGCCTACGCTCAGCAAAGCTGTACCGCTGGTCGTGCTTCCTTCATCCTCGGACAGCATCCGTTTCGTACAGGTTTGCTGACCATCGGAATGCCAGGAAGTGATCATGGTATCCCCGACTGGACGCCAACCATTGCAGACCTGCTCAAAGAACATGGGTATGCCACCGGTCAGTTCGGTAAGAATCACTTGGGTGATCAGGATAAACATTTGCCGACCAATCATGGCTTTGACGAATTCTTCGGCAATCTCTACCACTTGAATGCAGAAGAAGAACCTGAAACCTACTACTACCCAAAGAATCCCGAGTTCCGTAAAAAATTCGGTCCCCGTGGGGTCATCCACAGTTTCTCAGATGGAAAAGTGGAAGATACAGGTCCTCTGACGCAGAAGCGGATGGAGACCATTGATGAAGAAGTTCACAGCAAAGCGATGGACTTTCTCGAACGGAATGTGAAGGCCAAGAAACCGGTGTTCCTTTGGTACAACAGCACCCGTATGCACGTATGGACCCGCCTGAAAAAGGAATCGGTTGGTCGTACAGGCATTGGTTTGTACCCCGATGGCATGGTGGAACACGATGATTTTGTCGGTATGGTTCTCGATAAGATCGACGAACTCGGCATCAAGGAAAATACCATTGTGATCTACAGCACGGACAATGGTGCAGAAACCTTCAGTTGGCCTGATGGGGGTATTACGCCCTTTCACGGGGAGAAAGGTACTACCTGGGAAGGTGGCTTCCGCGTTCCTCTGGTGATCCGGTGGCCTGGGGTGATTGAGCCCGGTAAAATCTATAATGATATCATTTCACAGGAAGACTGGATGCCCACCTTGTTGGCTGCAGCCGGTGATCCGGATATCGTTGAAAAACTCAAAAAAGGTCACAAAGCCAATGGGAAAGAATTTAAGATTCACCCGGATGGCTATAACTTCCTTCCTTATTTCAAAGGTGACGCTGAGAAAGGTCCCCGTGAGGAAATTTATTACTTTGATCAAGGTGGAAATCTGAACGCGATCCGTGTTCGTGATTGGAAAATCCACTTTGCGACCATCAAAGGAAATATCGCTACCGGTGTTCGTGAAGTTCCCGGTTGGCCATTGATTATTAACCTCCGTGCAGATCCCTATGAGAAAATGTGGGAAGAAGGCGATTTGGGTTACTTCCGCTGGTATGCAGATAACCTGTGGACCTTTGTACCTGCTCAGGGCTACATCAAGAAGTTCCTCGATACCATTCCGGATTATCCGTTCCAGAGTGGTGCCAGCTTGAATGCAGCCGGCTTAAATTATCAGACTCTGAAAGCTCAGGAAGCCCTCAAAAAGCTTCAGGAGCTAAGTCCTCCCCGCAACTAAGGGACTGTTCACATCCCTTATAAAAAACACCCGGTCCTTAAGGATCGGGTGTTTTTTTCTTGGGAAACGCAACTGAATGCGTGCCTAGGTGGAAGGAATGGGAGCTTAGCCGCGGCGGATATCTGATCCTTCGAAATGCACATGAATTCGGTACACTTTTTTGAAACGGCACAGAATCTGTCCTGTTTGCAGATCAAAATGATCTGGGACTTCAATCCGGTGCAGGTCCACGGAGGCACGGAAGCCTCGTTCGGAGAGGATATCAATCAACATGGCAATCGCATCCGGTTCTGCCAGGAGTTGACTCTCTGTATTGATCATGGCGATACCCGGGATGGCATGCCGGGTGATCACCGGCATTAGCGTATCTCCAACAAAGTCCAACATGCGATCAAACAGCAGTTGCTGATCCATGGCATAGCGGTCCAGGCGATTGACCAGTTCCTGACGGGCGTGAACCACAATTTCCTGAGCGAGTGGAATATGCCGTAATTTTTCGAAGGTGATCGGGTCTAACTCGAGAGAACTCTGGTATTGGAGCTCACGCCGGATATTTTCGGCCACTTCGGAGATAGGCCCTTGTGCGTTAATGAAGTGGTAGAAGAAGTATTCCTTCAAAGAGGTCAGAGCTTCCCAGGTTTGTTCCTTAAAGACCTGATAGCGGCGACGGGCAGCTTCTGGATCCAAATCAGTTGGACGCAGTTCCAGCATGTCACCAATGCCGGTACGATCCACCTCTTCGTTATTGTGTTGGATTTCCAGTCCCCGCTTCAACTGGCGCTCAATGCTGACCGCTTCTTCCACAAACAAAATAACCACATGAATGGTGGGTTTCCGGAAAGAACGTGCAAGTTCCGTTTGGTGGTAGCGGCGCCAGAGGCTGTTCATGCGTTGAATCAACATTTTCAGACAGGCTACCTGCACCTTGGTTCGGGGAAACCCATCGAGAATGGCACCATCCCGGTATTCCGGTTTGAGTAATTCCCGGAAGAGAATGCCGATGACTTCTTTATCACCAACCATGCCTCCATCGGCTTTGATCTTCTGCGCCTCCGGGCTGCTGAGCAGACTGCTGATAATGATGGGAGGGCAGGTCAGACCACGAAGTTCAGAGATAAAGCGGGTCTGCGTTCCTTTTCCTGCACCGGGCGCACCCCCTAACAGGATCAATTCTTTGGGGAACTGAAGACGGCTTTCGCCTACATCCTCCAATAATTCCTCCCAGGCCGTGCGGAAAATGACCTGTGCGTCTTTGATTTCCAGATCGACAGGGCGTTCTTTTTCAGAGCGTTCAGCCATTAGCGGGCCTCGGTTGTAAACTCGACCAGGAATCCCAGTTCATGAAGTTTGACCAGGATGCCGGCAACGTCACTGTAGGGAGTTTCTTCAGAAGACTGAACGGTAACCGTTTGTTCGCGGTCGGGTTCAATGCTGTTTTTCAGTTCATCCCAGCTCATGGCTTTTCCGCCTAATAGCAGTGTAATCCCTTCAGGAATGGGGGAAACGGGTGCGACCACTTCCTCAACCTGTTCCTGTGTGTTTTCTTCCACCACTTCAGGGGCTGGGCTCTCGCTTACTGCATCAGGAGTCTGCTCATCAGCTGTCTCCGGCATAAGCACCAGATCTCCCGGGGGATTTATCGTTGGCGGAGGGGGAGGCGGGGCACTGCAGGCACCCAGCAGAAGCAGAGTCGACAAGGCCGTGATGGACGGGATGGGGTTTAATTTCATAGCTGTAATTTGCAAAGCGTCTGAATGAAGTCAAGCGCAGGACCCTTCAGGCATCTGCGCTCAACAGAAATGAAGTACCGTTCTGGGTTTGGATTGAACCTGTTGTGGCTGGCTCTGTGCGGAAACAGAAAAAAAAACACGCAACTCCTGATGAGGAATTGCGTGTGTGTTCAGCTGAGGACTTTTAGATCAGCTGTACAGCGGACCAAAGGTCTGACAGGCCCGGAAGTCTGCGCTTTCCAGATCTGCCGTGCCGAAGGCATTCCAGGCGCTGGGACGGAAGATGCTCTCATTCGCCACGTTATGCATGTACACGGGAATGCGAAGCATGGAGGCCAAGGTGATCAGGTCAGCACCAATGTGTCCGTACGCGAAAGCCCCGTGGTTACTACCCCAGGCATTCATCACAGAATACGCATCACGGAAAACGCCGTCTCCTCCGCAGTTGGGAGCGAACCATGTGGTAGGCCAGGTGGGGTTGGTGCGTTCGTCGAGCGTGTTGTGCACTTCTTCCGGAAGTTCCACACTCCAGCCTTCGGCAATCTGCAGGGCCGGGCCCAGGCCGCGGGTCAGGTTAATGCGGCAAAGCGTGACCGGCATACCGCCTTTGGTGCAGTAGCGGGTGGAGTAGCCACTGCCCAGGAAGTACTCGGTAATACCCGGATGCCAGGTGGTGTTGTCCAGACAGGCCTGCTGCTCTTCGTCACTGATTTCCCAGTAGGGTTTCATGGCGGGAACCCCGTTGTCGCTCTGCTGTCCGGTTCCGTCCAGGGCGGCAGGTCCGGAGTTGATCAGGTGCAGGAACCCACCCGCGGCTTTTCCTTCAAGCGTATGTCCGGTAACACGTTTTACAGCTTCCGGACTCCAGTAGGTACGCACGTCTGCGAAAATCTGGGCTCCTTTCGTAACCAGGTGACCGAATAGCATAGATACCGCATTCAGGGTGTCATTTTCGGTGGCCAGCATGTAGGGGGCGCGTTTGCCATTCCAGTCGAAGGACGTGGTGAGGATGGCCTCCATGAAATCGCCGTTGGGCAGGTGATCTGTCCACTGCCGTTGGCCTTGGAATCCAGCCGCTAAGGCGTTGTGTCCCTGAGCCTCTTCTCCATAACCCAGTTCTTTCAGACGGGGATTACCCACCATCAGATCCCGGGCAATCAGAGCCATTTTCACACTGGTTTCCCAGGTCATTTCTCGCTGTTCAGCAGAGGGTTGTTTTTCCGGCGGGTTGTAATCTTCGCCTTCTGTGCAGTTTTCTTTGACCCAGGCAAGGGCTTTTTCGTATTCGACCGGGTCATAAATGCCACGCTCCATGCGGCGGACAAACTCAACCATATCGACGGCTTCCACGCGCATACCGAGGAAGGTTTCGAAGAATTCGTGGTCAGCATAACTGCCCATAATGCCCATAGACACGTTGCCCATGCCCAGATAGCTCTTGCCGCGCATCAGCGCCACGCCCACGGCGCAGTTGGCGAAGCGGAGCAGTTTTTCCTGCACATCTTCAGGAATGCTGGTGTCGCCGGCATCTTGAACATCGCGGCCGTAGATCGTGAAAATGGGCAAGCCTTTCTGGTTGTGCGCAGCCTGCATGGCCGCCAGATATACGGCTCCTGGACGTTCTGTCCCGTTAAAGCCCCAGACGGCTTTGGGAATCAGCGGGTCCATATCCATGGTTTCGGACCCATAACACCAGCAGGGGGTCACCGTGATGGAGGCCCCAACACCTTCTTTAGCAAACTTGTCTGCACAGGCCGCGGACTCAGCCACGCCGCCGATGCAACTGTCGGCAATGACGCACTCAACGGGGGAACCGTCAAAATGACGCAGGTTCGCGCTGAGAAAGGTGGCAACGGAATTGGCCATGTCCATGCACTGGTCTTCCAGAGATTCACGAACGCCACCGAGCCGGCCATCAATGGTAGGGCGGATACCGATTTTGGGGAGGCTGCCAAGAAAACGGGCTGTGTCTGTCATAATGGGAGTAGGGGGTGTGGGTTGTAAGCAATATGTTGTTTGGAAATTAGGGAACTGAACTCTGGAAGGGCGTAAGGGGGTGCAGGTCAGGTAGCGCTCAAGCTACGAAAGCGTTCCAACTGGGCATCCCATTTCTCAGGATCCTCCGGTTGGAAAGTTTCCACATCAAATGAGTTCTGAATGAGCTGAACCCCGGCATCATGTGAATCGATTTCTTCATCAGCCAACAGTTGAACCAGGATATTGCCTGCAGCAGTGGCCTCTACAGGACCGGCAACCACTTCACGGTTCAGTGCAGAAGCGGCAAACTGGTTCAGCAGTCGGTTTTGGGAGCCCCCGCCAACAATGTGCAGGGTTCCTGGGCTATCTCCGGTCAATGTCTCCAGACTCTCGTAGGTCACCCGATATTTGAGAGCAAGGCTTTCGAAGATCATTCGGGCGATGGCTCCGCGATGTTCTGGAACAGCTTGGCCACTCTGTTTACAGGCTTCTTGCAAGCGGGCGGGCATATCTCCTGGAGTGGAAAAGCGTTCATCATCCGGATTCACCAAAGAGACAAAGGCCGGGGCCGCTGCGGCTTCCTCGACAAGTTCTTCCCAACTTATGGGGGATTCTTCGTCCCAACTGCGTTTACATTCTTGAATCAACCAAAGACCACAGAGGTTTTTTAGCAGGCGAATTCGACCGTCGACCGCACGTTCGTTGGTGAAGGCTAAATCGAAACTTTCCTGATTGATGAGTGGATCTTCCCGGAGTTGCCCCAGGAGAGACCAGGTTCCTGAGGAAAGGTAGACGCTGTTGATCCCCCGGTCTGGAACTGCGGCATAAGCGGAGGCCGTATCATGGCAGCCCACGGCGATGACACTGGCTTTGAGTCCAGTGGCTTCCGTGACCTCGCTTCGAAGCTCGCCTAATTGGGCTCCGGGTTGGACAATGTTTTGGAAAATCCGTCGGGGGAGGCCAAGACGATCGATGACGTCCCAGGCCCAGTCTCCTGTGGCTGGATTCACCAACTGGGCCGTACTGGCAATGGTCGCTTCGTTCGCGGAAACCCCACAGAGCCATTTGTTGAGCAGATCCGGCATAAACAACACGCGCTCGGCTTGTTCCATGCGTTCCGGGTATTCAGCCTGCTCCGCATAGAGTTGGAACAGGGTGTTGTAGAACATGAATTGGTTTCCTGTGGAGGCGTAAAGCTCACGGGCCGGCATGCGGGTGAACACTTCATCCATACGACCATCGGTGCGGCTGTCCCGATACATGACGGGAAGGGACATGAGTTCGCCTTTATCATCCAAGAGCCCGTAATCGACCCCCCAGGTATCAATCCCGATGCTGCGCACCGCATCTCCATAACGTTCCGCAGCCGTTTTGAGGCCTGTGAGGATGTTCTGGAAAAGTCCGGTACTGTCCCAGTGCCAGTGACGGCCTAAGTGCATGCCTTCATTGGGGAAGCGATGCAATTCTTCCAATCGCAGGCGTTGGTCTTCGAGGATACCGGCAATCACACGGCCGGACCCTGCTCCCAGATCCACAGCCACGTACACAAGTGGGCGTTCAGTTGTCTCCATAGATGAGCTTTCAAAACAGGGATCAGCCCTTGTTGTCGAGGAAAAAGCGGGTGGATCGTTTAATACAGTAATCTGAAGGAGAGCTTTCTGGAAAAGAGTCTGCCTGTTTCGTCTTTTTAGTCAGGAAACTGCATTTTTATACGCCTTGCATTGACCCGTCCTGCATCTGTGTTACTCCTCAACGCTTATGCTTAAGCTTACACGTGAACAGATTCAGGAATGGGCGGGAGCGGAGTCATTTCGTCGGGGGGAATCGTTATTGGAGCAGGGTCGCGTCTGGAATGTACGTTGGGATGGTGAAAAATTGGAGGGGCTGATTGAATCTCGCCCTCGTGATATCCGGACTTCTGTCAAATTTGATGATGGGGTTCCCACCAACTTATGCCCCTGTCGTGAAAGTCGGGAAATGGGTTTGTTTTGCCATCACGCGGTCGCCCTCTGTTTGGCCCATGTAAATGTGTTGAATGACCCCAAACGCTTAGCGGATTTGGAAACCGAACGGAAACGGGCCGAACAAGTAGCCCGTGCAGGTCAGGATGCCTTTGTGGAACGGGTCCCCCGGGGAACCGCAGGAGCCGTCGAAGTCCGACTCTGCCTTCGTTTTCCTGCTGATTTGCGGAATCGATGGTGGAACCCTCCCATTCCGTTGGCGGTAGAAATTGAGCATCAGGGTCAACGGGGAAACCTGACTCACGTGAAACCCGGGATTCGCTTGGGGATGAGCGGAGAGGAAGACAACCTGCTCTTCGTGTTAGAAGATATTATGGGCGGCCCTTTGGGGGAAAGTCTGGAATTGGGGCAACGTGACCTCGCCAATGTGTTCGAGTTGTTACGTGGACAACGTTTCCGTGTGGGGGAACAGGAGTATTTTGGCTCTCAGGAACGCTTGCAGGTGAAACTGCAAGTTGAGTTGAATGAAGAAAGTGGAGAGATTGAACTCGATCTGAATTGTCCTCTACCTGAGGGACTTGAACATGCGGAACCCGTGTTCTGGTGTGGTGGGGGGAAAGCCTGGGTCCTGTTAGGGATCCAATTGTTTGAACTCAGCCGGGCTCTCCCGGAAACCCTTGAGATGCTGTACCATGAACCGTTGCGTATTCCGCGGCCGGATGTGGCTGCATTTATTCGCAAAGATTTGGCGGCCCTGGAACAGATTGCGGATGTGGATAAGCGTTTGCAGGATTCCTGGTTTCAGTTTGTACCTGCTAAACCGGCCTTTCATTTGGAAGTGCGTGGTTCCCCTGCATCGTTGGCCGCAACGCTGTTTGTCCGCTATGGTGATTTGCAAAGTGTCGCCGGTGATCTCCAGGGAGAAAGCTTTGCGCTACCGGACCCTGATAATATTCTTTGCTACCACGTACGAAATCCGGATGCGGAACGTGAGGCTCTGAACAGTCTGCGCACTCTGGGCTTTGGCGGAGAGCGTGGGGATAACATGGAGGGTTTGGTGGGGCAGTCTGCCGTGATGACCTTTTGTGCCAGTGGAATTCCTTCCCTTCGCCGCCGTGGCTGGACTGTGGAATTAAAGGGGCGTATCTCCGGAGCTATGGATGAAGCGGAGCAGTTGGTGCCGGTCCTGCAGATTCGGGACGGGGAACATGGCTGGTTCGATGTGGACTGCTCGTTTGAAACTCCTGAGGGGGAAAGTCTTCACCTGAACGATGTCCGTCAGGCGATTGCCTGCGGGGATGCCTATGTGGAACGCGATGGCCGATTGCTGTTGTTTGATCGCGATGCGGTCGATCAAATGCTGGATAGTCTGAGCGAAGAGGGGGAAGTGAAAAACGGCAGGAACCGTTTGCCCGGATCACAGGCTGCTTTCTTTAAATCGACTCTGGATGTTTTGGATGGAGTCGATGTGGAAGCTCCTCCGGAGTGGTTGAAGGAAGTGGAGGCTCAACTGAAGCCGGCCCGTCTTGAAACGGTGAGCCCTTTGGATGAACTACAGGCTGAGTTACGTCCCTATCAACAGGAAGGTCTGAACTGGTTGCGCTATTTGGAGACGGCAGGCCTCTGCGGGATTCTTGCCGATGAGATGGGTCTGGGTAAAACACTGCAAACGCTGGCCTGGCTTCAGTTGCCACGACAACGTCGTGGGGAAAAAGCCGCCCCGGCTTTGATTGTGTGTCCTACCAGTTTGGTCGAAAACTGGATTGAAGAAGGGCAACGCTTCACCCCCGATCTGAAATTTGTCAATTTGACCGGCCAATCGGCGCATCGCGATAAGGTCTGGGAAAACGAAGCTCAGGATGCAGATGTCTGGGTCTGCAGTTATTCCGTGTTGCAACGGGATACGGCACGCTACATTGCTACACCCTTATCTGCGCTCGTTTTGGACGAAGCCCAACACATTAAAAACCATAAGACACAAAATGCACGAACGGTGAAAAAGCTGTCCGCGGATTGCCGTCTGGTTCTCACAGGGACCCCGGTCGAAAACTCTGTGATGGATTTATGGTCGATTCTCGATTTTCTCATGCCGGGCTACCTTGGCAATCAGGAGAAATTCAAACGTCGTTACGAAGCGCCAATCCGTTCCGGTGGAGCAGAAGCCCGCGAGGCTCAGGATCGCTTGAGGCGGAAATTACAGCCCTTTCTTCTGCGAAGATTGAAGAAGGATGTGGCCAAGGATCTTCCCCCGAAAATTGAGAAAATTGCCACCTGTGGCATGACCAAAGATCAGCAGATCGTGTACAAAGAGCTGGTGGAACGCAGCCGGAACACCCTCGAAGGCTTGGTGGGAAGCCAGGGATTCCAACGCAGCAAATTGGAAGTGTTAAAAGTACTGATGCAACTACGTCAGGCCTGTTGTCATTTGGATTTGCTGAAATTGCCCAACTTGAACAGCAAAGCTCCCAGTGGAAAATTGGATCTGTTTCGGGAAATGGTGGATGAGTCGATTGATGGAGGTCACCGGGTGCTGGTCTTCAGTCAATTCACGCGTATGTTGGGTATTCTGAAGGATGATCTGGAGGCGAAGGGCCTGGAATACTGTTATTTAGACGGCAGCACTAAAAACCGCATGGATGTGGTGAGGCGTTTTCAGGGATCTGATATTCCGCTCTTTTTGATTAGTCTCAAAGCGGGAGGGACGGGGTTGAACCTGACCGGGGCGGATACGGTCATTCATTATGATCCTTGGTGGAACCCCGCGGTGGAGGCTCAAGCTACGGACCGGGCTTATCGAATTGGACAGAAACGGAACGTCTATAGTTTGAAACTGATTACCCGGGATTCTGTGGAAGAAAAAGTCCTCGCATTACAACAACGGAAACAAGCGGTGATTGATGCCACCTTGGATACGGATGCGCAATTACTGCAAAGCCTGGAGTGGGAGGACGTCCAGGAACTGCTTTCCCTATGATTTTTACATACTAATTCCGATACCTGTAAATGGTTCCACACTTGATTTACGGGCTTTCCGGAGTAGGGGACGTATTCCCCTGAACTGAAGGACACGACACGCATGCAATGGCTTTTGAAAAAATTCCTGGGCAGTAAAAACGACCGCGATGTAAAGCGGCTTCGTCCGATTGTTGCCCAAATCAATAAACTGGAAAAGGAATACCAGGACCTGGATGAAGCAGCTTTGAAGGCAAAAACGGAGGAATTCCGTCAGCGCCTCAAAGAGGGTGAGACCAGCGATGACCTCCTGCCCGAGGCCTTTGCGGTTGTGAAAAATGCATGTCGCCGTCTGGTGGGCACCGAATATGAAGTTTCGGGCACGATGCGTACCTGGGTTGAAGTTCCCTATGACGTCCAGCTCATCGGCGGGATTGCGATGCACCAGGGCCGGATTGCGGAGATGGCCACGGGTGAAGGGAAAACCTTGGTCGCGATTGCTCCTGCATACCTCAATGCCATCGGAGGCGAGGGCGTTCATATTGTCACGGTGAATGATTATCTGGCCCGTCGAGACTCTGAGTGGATGGGGCTGGTCTATGACTATTTGGATCTGACGGTGGGATGCATCCAAAACAGCATGCCTCCTCCACTGCGTCGGGAGATGTATAACCGGGATATTACCTACGGAACCAATGCAGAATTTGGTTTTGATTACCTCCGCGACAACATGGCCCGTCAGCCTGAAGAGCAGGTGCAACACGGCCACCACTTTGCAATTATTGACGAGATCGACAGTATTCTGGTCGATGAAGCGCGTACGCCGTTGATTATCAGTGGTCCTACCGAACACTCATCCGAAGAATTGTATCTCCGGATGAAGCCTCTGGTACAACGCCTCGTGGGTAAGCAGAAAGATTTGGTGGAGGGATATCTCAAGGAGGTCAAGAAACTCTTGGAGAATCCCGAAGCGGATACGACCCAGATTCAGCACCTCTTGTATCGCATCCACCAGGGCATGCCGAAGCATCCGCAGTTGATGTCTCTGCTGGAGGAGCCGGATACGCGTCGGATGCTGGAAAAGGTGAACGATCAGTTCATTACGGAAACCTACAAAGAACAGGCCCGTGAATTACGACAGGAATTGTTTTTCACCATCGATGAGAAAAGCAATGACGCCGGTCTGACGGATAAAGGCACGAATGCCATTTCCCCGAAAGATCCGGATGCCTATGTGCTTCCCGACCTTCCTGCAATCATGTCCGAATTGGATGGTGACTCGAGCTTAGCTGATGAAGAGCGCATTCAGCGTCGTCGTCACGCTCAGGAAGAATTTGCTAAGAAAAGCGAAAGCATCCATGCCATTGACCAGTTGATTCGTGCCTACAGCAACTATGTACGGGATGTACAATATGTGGTTGAAGACAATCAGGTGGTGATTGTGGATGAAAATACGGGCCGTAAAATGAGTGGCCGCCGCTGGTCCGATGGTCTACATCAGGCGGTGGAAGCCAAAGAGGGGGTGAAAATTGAACGGGAAACCCAAACGCTGGCCACGGTAACCATTCAGAACTACTTCCGTATGTATCAAACGCTTTCCGGTATGACGGGTACTGCGGAAACCGAAGCGGAAGAATTCATGCAAATTTACAAACTGGATGTGCTGGTGATTCCCACCAACCGCCCGGTGCGTCGTGTGGATCAGAATGACCGAATTTACCGGACCCGCCGGGAAAAATATAATGCCGTGGTCCAGGAAGTGGCAGAAGCGCATCGCCGCAAACAACCTGTTCTGGTGGGTACGGTTACCGTGGAATCCTCCGAGTATTTAAGCCGTCTGTTTATGAAGGCCAATATTCCCCACAGCGTGCTGAACGCTAAAAATCATGAACGGGAAGCGGATATTGTGGCCAGAGCGGGCCAGCCGGGTGCTGTGACCATTGCCACAAACATGGCGGGTCGAGGCACGGACATCAAGTTGGGCGAAGGCGTGGTTAAACTCGAAAAAGATGAGTTGATGTCCAATATTTCCTTAGAGGATAAAAAAGAGGGGCTGACCCTGCGGAAGTGGTTGGAGGAAAACCCCTGCGGCTTGTATGTCATTGGTACAGAGCGGCATGAATCCCGTCGAATTGACCGTCAGTTGCGCGGACGCTGTTCTCGTCAGGGTGACCCGGGGATGAGTTGTTTCTATGTGTCCCTGGAAGACGACTTGATGCGCCTGTTCGGTGCAGAACGCATTTCCCGAATCATGTCCAAATTGGGCATCGAAGAAGGGGAAGTGATGGAGCACAAGTGGCTGAATAAATCCGTCGAACGGGCCCAACGTCGAGTCGAGCAGTACCACTTTGGTATTCGGAAAAATACACTCGAATACGATGATGTGATGAACAAACAGCGTGAAGTCGTTTATGGCTTACGCAGTGAAGTTCTGTCGAGTAAAGACCCCCGGGAGCATCTCCTGGGCATGATTGATGAAGTGATCGAAGCCCATGCAGATGAAGCGATTGGCCTGAATCCCGATAATGCTGCTGTCGAATTGGCTGATTGGGCTTCCATGACCTTTCCGATTGGACTTCGTCCGGATGACTTGAGTGCATTGCCCAAAACAGCAGATGCTTATGCAGATGCGATTAAAACGCAGGTGCACGGGGCCTACGATCTCAAGGTCGAGGCGGAACCCGAAGAAATCATCGCTCCCATGGAACGGCATATTCTGCTCCTGGCGATCGATACACATTGGCAGGAGTATTTGCGCAGTATGGACTCCTTGCGTCAGGGCGTCCGTTTGCAGGCCTATGGTCAACGGGATCCCATCTTGGAATTTAAACACCGCGCTTACGAAATGTTTGCGGATCTCATGGACCGCATCAGTGAGGAAGTCGCCCAGAAAGCCTTCCGGGCCAGTTCATCTCTCGAGGCTTTGGAGAAATTCCTGGGGAGCCTGCGTACCCGCGAAAGCCATGCTTCGCTCTCTCCTTTCGGTCAAGAACAGGCCGCAAAAGTGGAACGGGTTAAAGCAGAGCAGGCCAAGCGCCGCCAGTTAGAGGAAAAACTGGAACAGGCTGCAGCTCAGGAACCACAACGACGGGAAACGCCGAAAGTCGGACGAAATGACCCCTGTCCCTGTGGTAGCGGGAAAAAGTACAAGCACTGTTGCGGAGCCTAAGGAACGAAGATGCGGGCAGGCTGGACAGCATGGGTGCTGGCTCTCTCGAGCTCCGTTCTGCTGTTCGCTGCATTTCCTCCTTGGAACCTGGCCGAATTAGGCTGGGTAGCTCTGATCCCCTGGATCCTGGCCCTTCGTTGCTCACCCGAGAATGCAGGGCGTATTTCTTATGCTGCCGGATTACTTTTCTGGTGTAGCAGCCTGTGGTTTTTAACTCCGGTGACCGTAGCTGGGGGCGCTTGTTTAGCGGCCTACTGCGCCTTATTCTGGATTCCTCCAGGTCTGTTGATTGCGTCCTTCCTCAAAAAATGGAAACCTGGTGAATCTCTCAGGGCTTTGCAACTGGTGTTGGGGGGATCGTTTGCCTGGTGTGCCATGGAAGGGCTACGCGGCTGGTTGTTAACCGGATTTCCTTGGAACCAACTTGGCGTTTCACAATGGGAGAATTACGGCCTGATGCAGTTAGCTTCACTCGGAGGGGTGGAACTCATCAGCTTTGTCCTCCTTTGCCTGAACGTAGGTATCGCGATGAGTATCCTCTCCGTCGTGGAAACCTTGGGGCAACGTCTGCCTCGACGCTGGCGACCTGAATTGTATGTCCCCATTTTGATCATGGCCTTCAGTTTCAGTTGGGGAACAAAAGAACTGCGTAGGGTGGGGCTGGGTGAAACGAAAGAGGTGCGTGTTTCGGTGATTCAGCCCATGGCAGCAAATTTCTGGACGGAGGAATTGGCCAATGAAAACTACCGGACCTTATGGAATCTGTCTGAGGCTTCCCTGTTGACGAATCCGGATTTGATTCTCTGGCCGGAAACAGCCATCCCGGATGAGTTATTGGGAGCCCGTGGAGCCCGCCCACGTATCCTCATCAAAAATTTGGTTGATCAGGGGGTGCCCTTGTTGATGGGCTCCCTCCATTATGAATTCGAAGACCGGGAAGATGGTCTCGAGCGTATCCCAAAATATTATAATGCGTCCTTCTTTATTGAGGAGGGCGGAAAAATTACCGGGAGCTATTTTAAGCGGCATTTGGTGATGTTTGGGGAATATATACCGTTCTCCAGCGCCTTATCCTGGTTAAAAACCATTGTACCCATGCCCGAGGATGTGACTCCCGGTACGGAGTTGGGGATTATGGAATGGAAACAGCAGGATATTACCCTGGGACTCATGATCTGTTTCGAGGACTTGATGCCCTATATTGGCGTAGAGCTGGCAGAAGCCGGAGCTCAACTATTCGTCAACCAGACCAATGACTCCTGGTTCGATCCCTATTGGGGAAGTCGGGCACATTTGGCCAATTCCGTTTTCCGTTCGGTGGAAACCCGTCGGCCCATGCTGCGAGGTACCAATAGCGGGGTTTCCGCCTGGATTGATGCCCGGGGGCTGGTGAGGCAGGTGATGTATGACGAGATTCATGAAAGCTACCGCTACGCAGGCACTGCACCTTTTCAAGTGGAGGTACCCTTGGAACCAGTGGAAACTCCTTTTCAGAAACACCCACGTCGTTTCATCATGTTGTGCTGGCTGGGGATGCTGATGTTGTGGCGTCCCAAAGGCATTCTGCACCGGGCCTCCCAAGGCAAAGCTGTGGAAGGTGAAGCTCCATAAATAAATCGGATTCCTTACTCGGAAGGCCCACATACGGTTTGGACTGCTTGGAGAAACAGGCCGTGACGTGGCTGATCAAAGCATAAACAGCCGTCAAGGGGCACTGGATTGCCTTGAGCTTGAACATGGCACTCCTCGTCAATGATGCCAAGGCCTTTAGCCGTTTCCGATAAGCCGAAAGTACACGACCTGGCCAATGCGCAAATTAATGTTAAAATATGTGAGACCCATTAACCCGTTCTGACTCCAGATCCATCGGGCTCTTTCGTTCTTTGATCGTCCGGCTCGGTACCGTCTGCAGATAGATCATCGTGGTTTTGATGTCCGCATGTCCCATCAACTCCTGAATGGTGCGCAGATCCACCCCGGCCAACAAAAGGTGACTGGCAAAGGAGTGACGCATCGTATGTGCCCCCACTTTTTTGCTGATCTGCGCATCCCGTACCGCATGACGCAACGCCCGGCTGAACTGACTGTCATGCACATGATACCGTTTCTTTGTACCCGTGACCGGAACCAATGTCAGGGTTTTCGCAGGAAACACAAACTGCCAGGGCCATTGTTTGCAGCGGGTTTCCCATCGAGCAGGGCTCCCCTCGGGTGAAAACGAACCCGCAAAACCGTTTTGCAGATCCTTCTCAAACTGGCTCCGTACAGTTTTCAGATGAGCCTGCAGTTTGTCGGTCAGGCACTCGGGCATAGGGACCGTGCGGTCTTTACGGTTTTTACCGCGGTGAATCGTTACGACCCGGTGGTCAAAATTCAGCTTGCCAATCCGCATTTCCAGCGTCTCGGTCAACCGCAACCCGCAGCCATACAGCAGCTGGGCAATGAGTAGAAACGGATCCTCCATCCTCAGAATAATTGCATCCACCTCCCGTCGGCTCAGCACCACAGGCACATACCGGGTACGCCGGGCCCGAGTCACTTTATCTCCCAGATCATACGGACGTTTCAACACATGCCGGAACAGAAATAACAGCGCATTAAACGCCTGATTCTGCGTGGTGGACACCACACGCTTATGCGTCGCCAGCCAGGTTAGGAAATCGACCGCATCGTCATCGTTCACCTCATTCACCTCTTTGGAATTGAGATAGTCCTGGAACTGCAGAATCCAGTTACGGTATGTTTTCCGGGTCGTTTTCGCATATTGCCGGAGACGGATCTGCTGATCCAATGACACGAGAAGCTCTCCCCAATCCGAAAGCTCCTCCACCTGGTCCTGTTCCTGCCCTTGGGCCGGAAACCGTTTGGCGACCTCTCTGGAAAGAGTAATGCATTTAGATGCCTGGGACTGCTGAGACTCTGACTGCCCTTTTGAAGATAGCTTTTGTAGGTAACAGATTTCTGTGACAGGATCACGGGTTGAATGCTGATACTTCAAGCAGAAGTCCAAATAATAGCGAAGCCATTTAAACCAGTGAACCTGCTCAGCAACCGGGATCTTACGCCCGTTCATTTCTCTTCTCATCTCAGCAACAAGTGATTCAGGCAATTTTTTATTATAAACACATGTATACAATACATGAGTATACAAATTCAATCTCAAAAACAGATTCCTCAGTTTTGCCGTAGGCTATATTTTCCATTGGGCTTGCATGGTCTCTACAAAAGTGCAAGGGTAAATCTTTGAACAAGATATAAACCTATTCAGCTTAATAATGAATAAGCTTTGTTAAATGATCCACCTATTTGGGTGGATCTCCAGACCCGAAGAATCACTTGTTCTGTGGGAGGAAGTGAAGATTCACAGAAGATAGGCTTCCAATCTCTTCTGAGTATTGGATTGTTGGGCCATGAAAACGCTTTTGTTGATCGGAGGGCCTAATGGTGCGGGGAAAAGCACCTTTGCGGAAGAATACCTGCCTGGAGAGGCGGGTATGGAGAATTACCTGAATGCCGATTTGATCGCAGCGGGTCTATCGCCCTTCGCGCCTGAAAGGGCAGCTTTGGAGGCCTCACGTATCCTGCTTGACCGGATACGGGAATGCATGCGACGCGGGGAATCCTTCGCGCTGGAAAGCACCTTGAGTGGGAGGGCACATTTGCGCCTGCTTGAGGAGGCCAAACGGGCAGGATACAGGATTGTCCTCCATTTCTTGAGGCTTCCCTCTTCAGAGTTGGCTCGGGAACGGGTTCGGAAACGTGTGAAAGAGGGAGGTCACTCAATACCAGAGGAGGTGATAGACCGCCGTTTTCAGAGAGGCTTGAAGAATTTACCCCTGTACAAGGCGATTGCGGACGATTGGAAAGTATGGGATACTTCCGCAGGAACTACGGAGCTCATTGATGAAAAAGATCAGTAAAAATCCAGAAACGCTGAAGGCTCAACAGGCGATGAACCGCGCAGCCTGGAAAGTCATGCAGAGAGCTGTTGATGCCAACGAGGCAATTCCTATTTGGGATGGAGAGAAAACCGTTTGGAAGGTGCCACGGGAAGAAGCAGAACAATTGGCTGGTGAGAACGCTTCGCGTCCCACAACCTAGCCGTTAATCCTGGAAGATGAACGAAATCCTGAAAAAAATAGAGTCTAGAATGCAAGCCTTCCGCAGCTGGTCTGCGGAAAACAGGTTTTCCTCCGCCCGACTGGAGCAATACTGCGGACCAGAGCATGTTGGAGGCTTTCAGCTTGCTGGCGATGAAATCGAAGATCAAATTCTGGGATGCTTAAGTGAAGGATTTGCCGTCGAATGGGAAATCATAGACACGGAACTACTGATTTGTGTTATCGAAAGCTGGGAAGAGCCACTTGACTGGAAGAAAGTGTCTGATCGCGAAAACTTCGTTGATATTGACGCAATTTTAAAAAAAGCTGGTTTCTGTGATTCAGACTAACATGATACGGTTGAGAACCCTCCTGCGTCGGGTCCACAGCGCCTAGACGTAGTGCCAGCAATGAAGATGAAAGAAACCGAAAGACTTTTCGCAGCCCTTCGTGTCACCCGTGATTACCTCGCTGGGCGAAATGAGTTGGTATGGTCTGAACGGATGGATGCCGCTTTGGATTCACTGAAACTACAGAATCTAAGCTTCGTGGATGGTTTGTTCATGAAGGTGGCAGACACTTGCGAAATTGAAGAACTTTTTATTACAGAGCCTGAGAAGCAAAACCCTCCGCTGAGCGAAGATGTTGCGAATGAAATCAATCAAAAATTTGCTAACATCATAAATGAACTTAGTTCTGCGCTACAGTACTTTTGGGACCAAAAGCATAACCATAATATCGAGCGTACCTCGTAAACTCGGTCCGCTCATCTAAACGTTGGGTGATTTATGAGAACTACAGCCATTGTGTTAACTCTCTTTCTGTGGGGGTGTCAAAATAATGAAAGCAAAGATCAAATGTTAAATATCGATGGCGCTGATTTCGGTCTGTCTGATGAGTGCGAAATTACGATAAACGATGACGGAACTCTATATATGGAACTGGAAGGCGACGAGGACATTACTGACTCGCTGTCTGAAGGGGATCCTTCGTGGGACTGGATATTGTATCCTCCGAAATTCTATATTTATGATTTGCCAGTAGGACAAGGCGAACATTGGGAGAAGGATATTAACCTCGGCTTGCTAGATAAGTACGAAATCGGTTTATACTTAATGAATCATTCCGACGTGACTGGAACATTATCGCGAAGCGGAAGCGCCATAGAATTTATAGGCACTGTTGATTTGATGGGTGAGACAAAACGTCTTCATATAAGGTCAAATATACAATGAGACATTGTTCACCCAACAAAGCTCTAAACACGGACGCGCTAACGCGCGCCCGTTAGATTGAACGTTATCTCTCTCAGGTGCCATGCAGACCTACTACGCCAGTTCCGACGATCTCCCTCAGTATTGTAGGGTCCCAATGTCGTTCCGGGTTGATTCGGTCCTGAGGGTCATCGGGGACTCCCCCGACACATTCCAGATCACAGAGGAACCTGTGCTCAAGTCCTGGGTAAAGGACTATGATATCCATGATTCACCGACGGGTCTCCCCGATCGCTTCGATCTTAAGAATTGGGGTATCATTCTGGTGGCTGTAGGTGACCAGCCTAACGGGGGCTGCATCATCGCGCACGACACCCAAGGAGTGAACATGCTTCAAGGCCGGCATGACCTGGCCGTGCTATGGGATATTCGCGTCGCTCCCGATAGCCGCGGGCAGGGCCTCGGTCGAAAGCTCTTCGACAGCGCCGTGGAATGGGCCTCATCTCGGGGATGTATCGAAATGCATATCGAGACTCAGAATATCAATGCTCCAGCCTGTCGCTTCTACGAGAAGATGGGTTGCAGGCTCATACGTGTTTCGCGCAACGCGTATGCAGAGTGCCCAGGAGAGGATATGTTTCTGTGGTCAAAGACCGTCCCGAGAGATAACAAGACGATCCAGCGGACAGCGCTTCGCGCGGCCACTGATCTTTGACGTTCTAGAATAAAATGATCACTAAAGAAGACGCTGAAAAATTGCTCCATGAGCACATTAATCAGGTTGACCCCAATTGGCCTGATAAACCTGAAATGGTGATTACGAGTAGCGAAGAAAGAGAAGTTGGATGGTTGATCTATTGGACGTCCAGCACTTGGCTGAAAACTAACAACATCAAAGATGCGATAGCCGGGAACGGACCGTATCTGGTTTCACATGATGGTGAGCTCCATAGTATCGGATCAGCGTTCGTCGATGAACGAATCGTTCAGGTTGAAGAAGAAATAAAAGATAAACTAGAACGAGGCAGTGGTGGCAACGTCGGCTAGCGCCGACGTCGCCACACTTTGACGTTACCCCTACTGGATGGCCTAAGTCTATGGGCAAAAGCCGGGTAGAGAGAATCATGTCCCCCAGAAAAAGCTTGCAGGCACCCACTATACACATGTTGCGCTCCGCTTGTGCGTGGCGAGCGTGTTTACACGCTACGACAGACACAAGCGGGCGTAACAGAACAGGGAGCCGGCAAGCTGTTTTTTTTTGGGAAAAGTAGTCATGATTTCTCCACCCGACTTTTGGCCTTGGCATCCGGCCTATCCGAGCGGTAACAGTTCAATAGGCCGAGCATCATTCCGTTGCACTCCATGATGTCCGGCCATTTCAAAAAGTTATCCGAGCACCTATGTCGAACACCGAATGGAATACAAAAGAGAAAGCACTCCTTAAGGTAGCGCTCGACCGTGCCAAAAAACGTGCTGAAGAAGAAGCTCTGAAAGCATTCAAGTCATTCAGGGTTGCGAAGGTAGACGATCTTTGGAAGTTGGAACAGCAAATCAGGGGGTGGAAGAAAGATCGAGAAGACCTTTATCTGAAATACGAAAATATGGAAGAAAGGCTGGCTCGTTGGCTCCGGATAGGTTGGCTGAAGCAATCAGAAATTTCCGGTTTGGATGAGACCCGACTCAAACGAATCAGGAGAAAGGCCTAGCATGCTTTCGAACTCTTATAACAATACCTACCGCCGAACGCGCTGACGCGCGTCCAGCCATCGTAATCATTGGCAGAAAGTAATGAAGTTCGAGAAAGACAGATTTTTGGCGGGACTAAAATCGATTAACCCAGATTTGAAGCTTCTCGAAGGAGAAAGAAAGAAGACCTTTCGAGCTTGGCTGCAGATATCTGGAGTTCCCATTGAACTTGCTCAGGATCTCGCTGAATCGATCCCAAGTGAATACGTAACCTTCAGGCCAAGTGGTTACATCTATGAGGATCACGCCATCATGGAATCAAACGAAGAGTATAAGAAAATGATGGAATCTGGATACCTTCAGGTAGGACATGCTCCAAACGGAGATCAGATCGTCGTAGACTTCAAGAATGATGGTAGATCGGGGTATATTTTACACGATGAGTTCTATGAAAGTTATGAGGATGAAAATGAACCAATGGATGTCGAAGAGATGTTCATCCCCTTGTCTGAGTCGCTGGATGGTATGGTTGAGAGCTTGATCCACGACCCAGACTACCCGATCGACGGTTATGAGGCATTCGAAAAACAAGATGCCAACAAGACGAGAGAGGCCAACTCCGACTAGCGCTGCCGCGCTACTCCCCGCGCCTCCTCTTTACGATCGGCGCGCTAGCCGCGCACCGATTGGTGGCGCTCCCTTCGGTCGGCACCATTGCAGGAGAAATCTAAAACATGCCAAAAGTATCACAAGGAAGATTGGATGGGGTATACGGAATGGAGACATTCACCGTGGAGGAACTCTATGGCATTGCAGATTCCATCGAAAGCCAACTTACTGATCCTAAAAACACGGATGATCCCAAATGGTTGAAACGAAGAATCGATCGGGTTCGGTCATTGGCTCGAAGGAAGGAAAAAAGCAGGGAGCAAAGAGGCAGAGAAAAATTCAAATCCACAACAAAGAGGCCAACCGAACCTCCTGACGTCGGTTCGGTTACCTAGATCGTTCAGCAGAGAAAGGACACCATGAAGCACCAACTTAATGAAGAGTTCAGCCTAGTATTTTATGGCTGCGATCAGGGTATTCACATTATGGTCTATCAGAACGGCAAGCCATTAACTTGTAAGAAAGAACGCCTAAAGCCAATGAGGGACTTTATGTTATTGGATCAGGGCGTGGCGTTCAAAGGCGGCCTAAAGTTGATTAAAGACGAGGATGAAATTATTGTTTCAGCCAAGAAAATGGAGCTACCCCCAGTCCATATATCGATCTTTAATGAGGCCATCGCCTGCGCCAAGGAACTACCATATTATAAGTGTGGGGAATCTGCATAACAAGGCGATCAACCGGATGCCTCGGTGCCGGTTACCTTTGACGTTATACCTGAAATGAAGCCAACGAAAGAGACTCTAAAGGAACTCCTTAAGGACAACCGATTAGTGGCTGTTCAACGAGAAGGTATCGATGCCCAGAAAATCCAAGGGTTCATCCTCGATTACTCTGAAGACCTAATTTTGCTGTTATACGTCTATGATTTTCATCTAGACGGATTACTTCTGATACGCATTTCAGATGTCTCTGATATTGATGCAAGGTTAACAGATGATTTTCAGAAGAAGCTATTGCTTGAAGAAGGGAAACTCGATCCTGAAATATTTCGTACAGTACACCCTATTGGTTCATACGAAGCCTTTTTGAAGTCTCTTCCAAAAGGACGAATTGTTATACTGGAGGACGAGGAATCCGAGGAAACTGAGTTTCTGATTGGAATAATCAAAAAGATTGAATCTGGGAATGTGAGCGTTCGCTATTTTACTGGTGCTGGGAACTGGGAGTCAGATCCCAGAAGCATTGCATTGAATAATCTCACCTCCGTTCAAACACTCACTCATTACACCGAATTTTACGCAAGGCACTTCGAGAGAGAAGGAACGTTGGAATCCTAAACTATTTCTCAAAGGCTATGAACTACTATAACCAGACCAACCACCCGAACTCGCTGACGCGAGTCCGGCTATCGTAAATCGTTATCCTATGCCCACAGACCCAAGTTATGAAAAATCCCTTCCAGTAAAGGTTAAGAGCCTTCTTGAACAGTTAAGGCAGGAAGGTTGGTGTTTAGTTGAAGTGCTTGAAGGATCAGACTGGGCTCACGAGCGATCTTGGTTAATGGAATCACAGACCAATGGATACGGGTTTCAAGTGATGCTGGATTTCTATTTATATAAAGGCAAGCACGACGGAATGGACCGGGTGACTGTTAGAAGCCCTGACATGAATGGCCCGGACGAACCGTACAGAGGAAAGCCATGCATTGAATTCGACGGAAGAAACTTTTCCAAGCAACTCAGCGATTTTATAACATCGTTGGATAGGGTACGTTGTGAGGGCATAGATTAAACCCATCTATGAAAACCTTCAACTACACCACCCGTCGGAATCAGCTGTCGCTGATCCCGCCAGTGTGAAACGTTCTGCTGAGATAGAATTATGGCGACTTCAACCAAGAAGAAGATCCGAGCCTACTGTGAAGCCCAGGGTATATTCATCCCGGCCGGTTTTGACCGGCACAGCGCGTCGAGGTACGCAATTATTCGACGCGACCTTGATCCGCCCAAATTGGTTGCCAAAACCTGGTTCAACCAAACGGATGTCATCTACTACGTCGAGCGCACTCTACAGGACGAAATCACAGGCGACATAAACGGATCGGTAGACATCCTTGATTTCAAGGAGGAGCGCAAACTCGCTTACACAGAGACTGGGAAGTTGGCATCTTGCGAGTCAATTGTCGTCACCGATGACTGAAAAGAAAGAACGAAGAGACAGAACCAAAGGCGGCTACGAACCTCGTAAACTCGGTCCGCAGCGCCTAGACGTTATCCGCCAAATGGCTCAGCTCTACCCTACAGTTTTTAAAGACAAGTTGGGAACTGAGAACACCTTCATTGAAAATGATGGTGAAACGCTCAGGATGACGCTGCGTGGGGTCACATTCGAAGACTCAGAATTTGATTCCTTCGAACCTATAGAAGGAACAGACCAAGACTCCCTCACTAAGTTTTCACTTAATAAAGGAATGCTGTGTGACTGTTCCATCGAATGCGAGATACCAGTTCCGATCGTCAATCAGGGCACTGAAATCCAAGGCGTACTCCGATGCGAAATCAAATTGGGCTCTCCAAAGAACAAGGGCGGTCTAGAGTGCGAGGATGTGACGCTTCAACTAGCCTACGGTAACAACTCAGTGTCGTCTTCTGGTACGAGCGGTTGGTTAGAAGATGAACTCATCGAAATTCAAAAACAGCTGCCGAACGGGGATTTCATGAAAACCTGCATGAACTGCCTGTTTTCAGATTACAGCCCATACGGGCACGGAATGTTTGGGAATATGATGTGTTTCAAGAACCTAAAAAAAGAATACCTGCAGGTGACATCAAAGGAAGACTTCTGGGAGATTCATGACCGGCCTGATCGATTCGTTCAAGAGACATTTCTCTGCACAGAATTTGAGAAAAGGGTTCCAGGAACAGGGTACAGAGGCTAATACAACAATTTTAATCGCCCGAACCGACTAAAGTCGGTCCGGCCATCACTATAGTTATGAATGAGAAACCTTCAACCAAAGCTTGGAAAGTCTGGGAGTATTTCTCATGCCTCTTATTTTCATTCTTCCTTTGGCTTGCTCCTGCACCTACAGTTTATAGCGTCAGAAGTTGGTTTCATGGATATGCTGGACTTGCCGCTTTACTGATATTCTTGATGAGATTTATTTTAGCCAGAATCAGAAAAGAAACTGGATTGATGGAATATAGGATTTGGATCACTTTGATGCTTATCACTCCATTTGTTATATCAAAATTATCCTATGACGTTGTGCCCAAAATTTTTGAAAAATGAAATATAAGATAAAGGACCAAGTCATAACTATTTACTCATCCGAACCTCCTTCGTCGGTCCGGATAGCGTAGCGTTCCACATTCCACATTCCACAAACATAAAAATCATGCATAAAGTAATAGGCTTCCAGATCACCGCGCAGGACGAATCCACAATAAATTCATTCTACGAAAAGACCTTTGGGTGGACTCCGTCTCAAGGACCACACGAACACGTAACCAATTATGATACTGGCAACGAGACTCTTGAAGGCTCAGTTATTGGAAGAGGTCAGCACATACCTGATTACGTCAGCCTATTTGTCGAATCAGAAAATCTAGAAGAGTCAATCGACGCTGCTACATCCAACGGAGCTAGCTTAGTGCGCCCACCATTCAAATTACCTAATGGGGACAACTTAGCCATCATTGCTGACCCTGAAGGGCATATTATCACGCTGAAGAAAAGGTAGAACAATCCCCGCCTCCGAACACGTCGGAGCGGGTCAACGTTAACCATGAAACCTAAAACAGAGTATGATGCTCTTGTGAACTTCACCCTTCTGGAAACAGAATCAGGAGGAAGAGAAGCACCAGTTGCGAATGGCTACCGAGGTTCACACTTGATAG
Source organism: Verrucomicrobia bacterium UBA6056 (assembly GCA_002429005.1). GTDB lineage: Bacteria > Verrucomicrobiota > Kiritimatiellia > SS1-B-03-39 > UBA6053 > UBA6056. The sequence continues at coordinate 56,859 of DIYK01000094.1, read as the reverse complement.
ACGATGATTACCTAACCAGTGGTCAGATGGATTTTATCGATGATGAGTTAGTTTTTCCCGGATCCTCAATCAAAGCATTCGTGACTTATATTTCTCCGAAGCAATACCCAAAGACTTTGTGGGTTGGGAAAATCATGAATATTCAGGAAGGAAGCAAAGTTGTGGGTAAAGCCGAGGTTTTGGCGGTTTACAATGAGTTGCTTAAACGGAATCCTTCATAACAACATCAATCGACCGAACCTCGCATAATCGGTCCGGTCAGCGTAACGTTGGGCACACCATCGAATGAAAACGAATCAAATACCTCCTGATGCAAAGCATCATCTTAGAACTTTCGCGTACTGGTTGGCGAACGGGACTGTAGGCATGCCTACGCTTGAAGGTGTGGATTACAAATGCATATTTGAAGAGCCCAGTGCACTTGAGCAAGCAATGGCCATCTACACGAACATCTTGAAGTGGGATGAAGATGGTGTTGTAATCAATGCAAAATTTGCCGAGAAGAGAGCCGCAGAATACATAAGGTCCTACTGCAACCCAGACTACAGGATGGATCCTGAACTCTCTGAAGAAGAGCAATATTTACACTAAAACCAAATTTCCCAACAAAAGACGGCTGCGAACCCTCATACTTCGGGTCCGCAGAGCCTAGATGTTCTCTTAAATATGGATATTACAACACTACCTTTCAATCAGCATAATGATATAAGACGATCAGAATCTTCGACATATATTCTGGAAATGCATCAACAAGACTTCCATGCTAACCACCTTGGAACTATTCATGCGAGTGCTCAGTATGCACTTGCAGAAGCAACCAGTGGTGAGTTCTTGTTATCCAATAGAGGCAACATGACTAAGCTTGGAGGAGTTGTTCGCAAGTCGAACTGTAAGTATTCAGCTCCAGCAACTGGGTCTATTTATTCAAGAGTTAAGACTGATGTTGAGGCAGTTGAAGAAGCTAAAGGTAAGGTTTTATCGAAAGGAAGAGCATTGCTTTCCCTGGAAGTGGAATTGCTTGATATTAAAGAGAAAGTGTTATCATCCTATGAATTTGTATGGATGATAGCTCTAGATGACACTAACTAAGATCCCTATTGAGAACAAACCAGTGGAGTCAATTGGATATAGCACCCGCGATCACTCCCCATGCAGAGCATGGAACCGTGCTCACGGCTACTATATCCAATGACTCACTTTAGCGTTCGATGCCAATAGATGATGATCAAGGTGATCCCAAAATGAATATTTCATATGCCATCAATGAGTCAGTACTAGTCAATGAATTCATTGACGTGCTAACCCCTCGAATCGTATCGATGGAGCCGTTACTCTCTGTTTATCGGGAAGCAGCGAAAACGTCCGGAGTGGCTGCTGCGTTCGAACGTCCTCCGTTCCTGGGGGCTGAAAGAGGGCGTGTCCGGCACGCTGCGTTCCTACCAGGATAAGATGGAAAGGGCCATGCGCTTTGAGCTGGATCCCGTGGCGGTTCGACGGGGGGATTTTGATCTTCAGATAAAACGCGGTTGGTATCTGGGGTCGCGCGAGTTTCGCGAAAACCTATCGGAGGGTCTGACAGCAGCAGAAAAAGGCGACAATTTCCGCGGAGAGCAACGCAGAGGCTATAACGAGGATGCCGCCGAGTCCTACCTCAAGGAAGGAAAGAAGGTTCTGGGTCTTGAAGAGGCTGATTTAGCTGAGTTGGCTCATAGTGACGCAAGAAAGCAGGCACTGGCCTGGTGGATCAAAACCCGGACCTCGGTGACAGGCGTTTCTTTGTGTAAGCGGCTTTCCATGGGGCACCGCAGCAATCTGTCCCGAGCACTGGTGCGTTTTCGAGACTCCAACAACAAGGAAACCCGCGAGTTGGTAAAGGTTTTGACAAAATGCACGGGCTGTCCCTTTTGAGGAAGAGCCAAAGGCTTGAGTCTACTGCTCTGAAGGCCCGGAATGCTGCGGCTGAGCCCCAATGCGTCCGAGGCAGGCTATAATGCATCCATCGTGAAATGGGGGGCGAGTCCACGGATCGATCCGGGTGCACGGTTCTCAAATCGCTTGAAGGTCCTCCAGAACTGAACATGTGAGGAGAATCCGCAACGCTCAGCGATGTCTTTCTGAGGGAGCCGGGTCATGCGTAGAAGACGTTTGGCCTCCTGGATCTGAACGCGCTGCATCCAGTGGAGTGGTGTGGTTTGCAAGTAGGTTTGAAAAAGCAGGTCAAGGTTCCGCCTGCTCAACCCGGACTGAAGCGCAACCTCATTCATAGAAGGGGCGTGAGTGAAGTGTTCATGGATATACTGGATGGCTCTGCGGATTCTGTCATCCGGTACAGCCGTCCCCTGCGTACTCAAGCGGACCTCGACACCTTCAGGAGGGACGGTGATGTGTATTCCTTCCTTCCAGGATTCCCCGATGATCCGTGAAAAGGCCCGGCGACCGATTTCAATTCCGTCCGGCCGCACACTTGAGCTTGGAACCCGTGAATGATTGCAGAGGATTTCATCGTTATCCACGCCCAGAACCGCGATATCCATAGGGCAACGGATACCCAGCAAGGTCAGCTCACGCATGACCGTTACTTTCCAACGGTCATTTTCTGTGATCACGGCTGCGGGGAAAGGGAGGGAGCACAGGGTGTTTTTGAGGGAACCATGCCGGGGAATGTTCTCCAAGAGGAAGGCTTCCCCGCCTGACTCCCTGCAGGCCTGTTGGATCCCCTGCCACCGAAGCTTCCCCAAATAGGATGTTTGGGGTGAAAAAAAATAGATCCGCTCGTATGCCTGATCCAGGAAATGAGTGGCTGCCATGTGCCCGATAGCCACATCGTCATTCGTAACACGGACTTCTCCCGCTTCGGGTTTCTGATGATTGGATACATTCAGTACCCGTTCATGCATCTGGCATAATTTCCGGTATTGGTCTTTCTGAGAAAAAAAACCTATGACTTTCGAAGGCACAAAGCCGCGATTGGACAGGGAAAGCAATGATTCCTCTGAGTCAATGAACATGTCCCACTCCGGGTTCTCCGACCAGGCCTCCTGGAGCCCTGAAGCGATTTTACGCACGTAGGCTGATTGAAGGGGTAGGGACACATAGATCGTTTTTTGTAATGTGTTGGTCATGTATAAGTTGCGTAATATGTAATAGAGATATGCGTATATTGCAATACACAATATCGTGAGCTCAGCATAGGTTTACAATTAACTAGCAAGCCCGGCCCGCAAAGCAGCTGACGTTTGGCTCACCAACCATCGAACTCCTATTCCGAAGCCTATGTATAAATTCACATGTATCCTTCTCATCCTGATGAGCCTGTATTTCAATGTGAGCGGAGCGAATCCGGACGCAGCGCTTGTGATCGAAGTAACCAATAACGTGGTGGCCCCGGACCCTCACCCCTTCGGCTTGAACCAACTTTCGGGCACATGGGGGCGGAACAGTCTTGGGGGGAGCACAGCACAGGGCTTTGAAAAAGGGCTTGTGCGTGAGCGCTGGTTTGTTGACAGCGTGGGAACAACAGAAGACGGGCGCAGCTATTTTGACGATTCACACTTAGCCGGTACCAGTGCGGGTGACGGGAAATGGGATGGGGCACGTGCATGGATCTACCGTCCAGTGACACAAGCTGATGGCGTAAAAACGTACCAGAAAATGGACGAAGCCATGGTGCAGAAAAGTTACGTGGATCGTGGTTTTTGGTCGGTGAGCTTTAATTTCAATAGCTTGAGCACGGACGTGGGGAACTTCCGGGATGTGATCCTTGGAGGCATTCACGAGTTTAATAACGGACGAGTTTCCGAGTGGTATCAGCATACCGATTTAGAAAATGGCACCGAGTATTATTATACCGTGCGTGCGGTGGATCAGGGGGGGAATTATTCAGCGGACTCGAACGTGGTTTCCGCAACCCCGTCGTCAACTTCCCGGGCTGAGCCGCGTATCATGCACCATCAGGCTATGCGTGTGGAAGTCGGTGATACCAGTTTCCGTGCGAATCTTGAGATCACTAATGGGGAAGCACCCTTTACATTCCAAGCCCTGAGTGGTCTGCCTGCGGGCTTTGAGTTGGTTGCAACGAATATTGGAAAACGGGCAGGGCTTGCTCTGAAATTACAATCAGGTGTGACCGCCGATGCGACCCATGCGGCCATGCATACCGTGGTGATTCGTGTTACGGATAGGGAGGGAGCCAGTTCGGACAATACGATTATCCTTAACCCGGAAATAACCGGACTCGATGCTTCGGATGGCGATGCACCGGCACCGCCTCAAAACCTGCAAGCCATTGCCATGGATGGTGCCATTCGCCTGACCTGGGATCCGAGTCCATCTGCGGATGTGGTCGGGTATAAGGTGTTCCGTTCCAAATGGCATCCGGATGAACAGTTGGGCCGTATTGAATTCGATCAAAGCGTCGATATTCAAACAAACGACCTGGTCATGATTGAAAAGGCATTTGATGCGACAACCCTTAAGGGGGATGCCTCTTTGGTGCATGACCGTGTCTTGTTTCAGGCATTTACCAATGAACCGCTTTGGCCTGTATTTAACCTGAATGATGGCAATGGGAGTTTTGATACGCGGTCAGGGGTGAATATGGGGTACCCTGATGGGTTTGACATTTCGTATCTGCCTCATCCCGGAACAATCCCTCCCGGGTTTGTCCATCCAGGAGAGCAATGTGTGCGCCTATCATCACCGACGACCTGGGATTCCTACGAGGTGCGTTTATTCACAACGTACAGCAGAAAAGAGAACAACAGCTTTTTCTACCGGGCCATCGAACCCGGTTACACCTATCACCTGAAGGTATGGGTGTATCAAAGTGGGGTTCCTGGAGGTCAAGTGGAGTTATCCGTCGGCGGGCATAGTGAAAGTGCCACTATGAACAAGACCTTTACGGTCCCGGAACAGCAATGGACCCAGCTCGTGATTGACGATATTTCAGCGACCGACTGGGACCAAAGTACTCCCGTTGAATTTACCAGGCTCATCGTCCATGGCGGTGGAACGGTCTATATCGATAGCGCGGAATTTTACCGGTATGAAGATGCCAATAACGATGGAATCAACGACGAGCCTGCCCACGAGATGACGAGGTTCTGGAAGAATGAATTGATCGACTTTTTTCAAACACCAGACGGCAAGCAGGCTGCGTTTCGGTATTGGGGATTGCAGTCGAATGGGGAACGAGGCGTGTCGCTGGATGAACAACTTAAACCTGTTATGGCGCGTAAGGGAAGTGGCTCTCAGGATGAATTAAGCCTGCCTCAATTTCTTGAGCTTTGCCTGGAGGTGGGAGCCGACCCCTGGATTATCGCATCCATGAGCTTAACGGAGGAGGAGTATGCCAATTTGTTTGAATACCTGGCAGGGGATGGTTCTACGGTGTACGGGGCAAAACGGATTGCACATCGCGACGGAAATACGACCCCGTGGATCGATGAGTTCAGCCGTCTTCACCTTGAAGTGGATAACGAGGTCTGGAACAGCATGTTTGCATGGACCTTTTACGAAGCGGACATTGATGGGGATGGAAATCAGGATGCAGCCGAAGCCTATGGGATGTTTGCAGAGATGCTGCTGCGTGCCATTACGAGTTCGAGCCTGTGGCAGAGTCATTCCGCAGCCTACGACGAAAAGGTGACCTTTGTGGTGAATGGGTTCAATAATGGGAGAGATTTTGGATACGATGCCGGAATCCATGCACCGACTGCTGAAATGGTGGATGTTGCACCTTACTTGGGTGGTTGGGAAGCGGGTAGCTATATCGGGGGGGATACCTTAACGCCTGAAGGGTTTTCCAAGTGGCTCGTTTACTCTCCATGGAAGCACTACGGACAGGTGAACGGTCACGTGGAGCTTGCTAACCAATCGGCTGATTATCGTGATGAGCCCTATAGGCTTGGTGTCTACGAAGGGGGGCCGGGTTATGATTTACCGGGGCCGAATAACCCTTCAGGAGAGGTTCCTGAATCGTATGGAAAATCGCTTGCCGCGGGGATTACAACCTTGGACAGTTATCTGTTTGAATCTTACCGAGGTTATGGAGCACAGGCATTTTTCGGGTTCACTCCTGGGACCCGTTGGACGACCCATTCGATGGGAGTGGGTGAGTTCAGCAACACGATGGAGTTTCGCTCTCAGGCGACCTGGCTTGCTCAGAAACTTCGTAACAATTACATCAGGGGTGGCATGGTGGAGATTGTCACGAAAAGCACACCCACCACAGATCTGCCCGCAGAGGCCGGGCAGGCCGCTCAGCAGGATCTCCCGCTGGTGGCGTCTTATGCCTTTAAAGATGGGAATCAGTATTTCGTATTGTTGATGTCTCGCAAAATGCCTGAGATCGGCCTGGACGATCAGATCAGTGATCCGAATGTGACTCCGGTTACAATACAACTCCCTCTCGAGTCTGTGCAGTCGGCCATGCTTCATAAAATTGAAAATGATCCACGTCGGACGAACGTGCCCGGCTTGCCGTATTTCGATAGGAATGATCCTTTAGAAATTGAATCTCAGGCGATTCCGATTGCTGACATTCATGTGAATGGAGAGTTTGAAGTGACGTCGAGGAACGGGGGCGTAGCCAGCACAGATGGCTTAGTTGAAGGTATCGCGGGAGGATCGATTTATCTCTATGTATTCGAAGCAGATCAGGTGCCTGCCTTGCCGGCTGATCCTGTGGTCCGGATCCAGCGCTCGGTTACTCAGCCGGCATCGACCTTTGAGCAGACGGCTGAGTTTATCGTGAAATTTGATCGCCCCGTTTCTGGGTTTGAACTCCCGGATTTGGATTTCTCCGACTCGACTGCGGATTTAAGCGGCGCAACCATCACGCTGGAGGCCAGTGATGACCTGTTGCCTCAGACTCTGGTGTACACTGTTCGTGTGGAAGGGGTCGAGGGAGGCGGAATTGTGGAGCTGGATATCCCTGCAGCTGCGGTAACCGCGATATCAGACAATGCCCCTAATTCTGCAGGAGATGGTGCTTCCCAGCAAGTCACGTTGATTGCAGGGAATCTGATTTTGAACTTTAATGCCTATGATCTGCAGGAGGGAATACGGGTTGATACCACCCGATCGCTAGAGGGCGTTAAGGATCGGGATACATGGCATCCGTTGAATACGACAACCCCTTTCTTTACGTATAGCGGCGCACCCTTGATCTATGGAGGCATTCGGGCAACGATGGATCCAGGCGATAACAACGGCGGTAACGATATCATCACCACAGAACTTGCTGCGAATCGGGAAAGCGCTGGCGGTTGGCCAAACGCAACTTACGCTGGGTTCAATACAAATGGGGCTGGTGGCAAACAGGTGACCAGCTGGAATGTGTTCCTCTTTAAAAAAGAGGATTTTGAAAACCCGGATGCCAGTCCCTTGGCCTTCAATGCCGGGACCGAAATCAATATTGAATTCAAGCGCTGGCAGGGGCAAAACCGCCGAGTTCATTTTGTGATCAATGATGGGGGGACCTATTATATTTCTGAACAGTATTATGCCGGTGAGGATGCCTATTCGCTCAATGATTTTGTCAATAATCCGGATAAACGTTGGGCCGTCATCCCCTTTACGGAAGGTACGGGTGATTTCTCAACGCAGCTGGATCTTTGGGAAAGCCTCAACTACGAAGCGAAGAACTTCAGCGATGTCCACATGCTTGGTTTTGCCGCTACGGTCAGAGACCCCTATAACCGTGAGCGCAGCTTCCGAAAATTCTGGGTAACCTCGGTAACGGATGATCGTCCCTACATCCAGTATGATCTTAGCAGCAGTGGAAGTCTGGTTGAAGAAGGGGATCTGGTGAGCTTAAGCGTTTCTGCGATTGATGCGGATTCACAGATGCTCGAATACAGCTGGGAGTTTGTCAGCAAACCGATTGATTCAACCCCTCTGTTCCTATCGGGAAATACCACAGATCAGGTAACAGGTGAAGGGGCGACGAATTTTGCGCGCTTGGATACGGCTGGGGTGTATACGATACGGGTCACAGCTTCCGATGGAAATGCGACGGTCCAGTCTTCAGAGCTTTCGATTACCGTCGTGCCGCCGGGGTCAGTTGTGGACTACACAGCCTGGGCGAACGGTATCCCCTGGGCGGGCAAGGATCCTTCGATCCATGCCAATCCGGATGGGGATGGATACGTCAACTTCCTGGAGTATGCGATGGGATTAAATCCCCTGGTCGAAGACCTGACAGCCTTGTCTCCGTATCAACTCGTACCTGAAGGGAACGGGTATGCGTTGCTCTTAAACTATCGGATTAGCAAAACGTCGACCTCGGTAACTGCAGATCTTCAAACGACTTCTGACCTGCAGACGTGGACGACCCAAAGGATCGGCGCGAATGGCGTGACTGAGAGTATTCTTAACGGGAATATTGATGGGGATGGAGCTGCAGAACTGCGTCAGCTCCGCATTCCCTTTCGATCTGACAAACTCTTTATTCGGGTGCTTTACCGTGAGGAATAAATCAAAACGTTAGCTTCCTCTGTTGTGCCCCAAAAGGGTAACGGATGAAGCTACGCTCTCTCTCCTGGAAGAGGAGTGCAACGCAGCTCCAACCTGATCCGGGTGAATGAGCTTCTCTTACGGCTTGACCTGATTGTTGCACCTCGATTATATGACAATATAAATGTCATTAACCACTCTCCAGAAAAGCAAAGAAATCCTCATCCCTATCCTCCTGTCTGCAGCGGTCTGGATGTGTGTGGAAGCGGCGAGGTTCTTTCAATCCATGAACCGTCAGCTTCAGGCCATGTCCGGAGATTTAACCCATTTGTCGGATGCAGCGGGTCAGATGTCCCAGGACCTTCTGTTGATTCGTGAAGAATTCTCTGAACTGGAATTGAAACAGGTCTCCGATGATCTGACCGGCATGTTGCAAACGGGTGCGGTCTTGTCCAAGGATCTGAAGCGTATCCGAGAGGGGGTATTGGCTGTTCAGGAGCAGGTCCTGCAGTGGGTTCCCGGCACGCCGCTGCGCATGTTCCAAAAGCGGATTCCGTTCCTCTCTCCGACGGAATCCTCGGATTCAGTCAGTGAACCCCCATACTGATCCGGGTGAGAGCAAAATCATAGCGGAGAGGATCTTCTGGACAGTGTTTTGCCAGGCTGCGGGTGATGCGAAGCGCAGCCTCGCCATCTGGGATCTGCCTCCGGGTCAGGCGAAGGCGTCTGGCGACCTTATGAATGTGGGTGTCCAGCGGCATCCACAAGCAGTCTGGTGTCGTGAATTCCGCCCAGGTTCCGGGATCGATTTCATCTTTCCGGATCATCCAGCGCAACCACATGGCTAGACGCTTGCAGGCTGAAGGGGCGGCCGGGTTGGAAAAAAGATGTCCCGGGTCCTCCGGTGCGGCTTCCAGGCATAAGGGATACAGGGAAGCCAGGCTTTGTCGGGCATTGCGGCTGCCTTGGAGTTCCTGTTTCAGTTGTGAGCCCATGTGTCGCCACATACCCAGCAGGCCGAACAGATGGCTCTCGCGGGTCCAACGGTAGACAAAACCTCGGAGCGCTTGGCGTTGTTCCCTTTCAGAGGCCTGTAGCAAAAAGGCGGCCGGTTGCTGTTCCCAGCGCTGGTCCAGATCTTTCAGCGCCTGCTGAATGGAGGCGACGCGCCCGTAGGCCAAACTACTGGCACACAAGGCTGCAATTTCACGGTCTTGCTGATCGGTAAATTTCCAGACAAAGCTAACCGGATCACTGCCTCGAAAGCGGGCGTGATTATAAAAATGATAAGCCGCATTCAGGGCCTGAGCACGCTCAGACCCATGAAGTCGGCATAGTTCATCCAGGGTCAAACGGAAAAGCTCTTCAAAATCTCGAGCACCTTTGCAGGATGACTTTCTGCTTTGGGTACACGTTTCCAATGTTTGAGCACGCAGCCGTCCGGCCCAATCAGGGTTGTAGAGCGAATCACTCCGGTAGTGATTTTACCGTACATGTTTTTTTCTCCCCAGGCTCCATAGCTGGCCATGACTTCTTTGTCGGGGTCACTCAGTAATGTGAAAGGAAGTTGATATTTTTCGATAAAGGCTGAATGGGACTCCCCGCCATCGGGGCTTACGCCTAAGATGACGGCATTCAGATCCTGCAGCTCCGCGCTGAGGTCTCGAAAGGAACAGGCTTCTTTGGTGCAACCGGGGGTGTCGTCTTTGGGATAAAAGTAGAGGATGACATACTTGCCTTCATAATCTGAAAGCTTGTGAAGCGCTCCTGAGGCGTCGCTGAGTTCAAAATGGGGGGCGGGGCCAGCTTCTTCGATCGGCATGCGTTTGGTCCTTGTTTGGGTGATGGGATAGGCTAACGTGTGCTGGTGAGTTCGCAAGTCATGAAATTCCCCGCTAGCACGACGTGGCTGGCCATGTTCATTCTCCCTCTGGCAGCGTTGCTGTCCTCTGCCTGGATGCAGTGGCGACAACCCTTTCCCGAAGACATGTGGATGTCCGGAGAGGATCGGATTGTTGCAGCTGGCTTTTCGGTAGTTTCCTTACCCACCCTGCAGGATCGATTGGCAGAAGGTTCCTGGTTGCTCTTTGATGCGAGATCCCTGAAACAATACGATCAAGGTCATATTCCGGGTAGTTTTCCTCTGCCTGTGGCGGAACTGGAAGAACGTTTTGCGGAATACGCAGCCTTCTTTACTCAGAATGTATCTGTCATGGTCTATTGTAGTGGAGCTGATTGTAAAGATGCTCTGGACGTGGCTATGCGCTTACGCGAACTGGGTTTAGAGCAGATTGAGATTTTTGCAGGGGGTTGGGAGGTCTGGAATGCTCAGCGATAGGCTAGCTGTGAAGGGGATTCAGATTCTACGCTGCTTGATGGGGGCTTTGTTCCTGTATTCAGCGCTGGTCAAATTGCGTGATCCACACGCTTTTGCGGAAAACATTCTCCATTATCGTATCCTGGAGGGGCCGCTCGTAGCTTGGTTGGCATGGGGAATTCCTTGGATGGAACTGTACTGTGGAGCCAGTCTTCTACTTTTGGCCCCGTTTCGGAAAGCATCCTGGATTTGGATCAAAGTGATGTTGTTGCTATTCACTGTAGCCAAACTGAGTGCCGTGCTTCGTGGACTGGATGTCAGTTGTGGCTGTTTTGGAGGCGATCAACCTGTGGGGTGGGGCTCCGTGGGCATCAACCTCTTGCTTTCTTTTCTGGCCACCTTGGGGTTGGTGTTAGACCGGAGAAGACACCCCGTGTCTTGACCTCGTTCTGTTTCCGGATAAAGGTGTTCCATGGAGATTCGCTCCCCCACCATTGTCTTGTTTGTTTGTACCGGAAATACCTGCCGGTCGCCCATGGCGGAACATTTGCTTCGTCATTTGGGCCGTTCTTTCGATGGACTACGCGTGGGCTCAGCGGGTCTCTTTGCGAACCCGGGTTCCCCGGCCTCTGCTCAGTCCGTTGAGGTGATGAAAGAGAAGGGCTTGGATTTGAGTGGGCATCGTAGCCGCCTGCTGGATTCAGAACTGATTTCCACAGCGGATCTGCTCATCCCGCTCACACAGGCTCATCGGGATTTGATTCTCGAAGCTGCTCCGGATGCAGGAGCACGTACCCGTACGTTACACAGTTTCGGGGCTGCACAGCAGTCCCGTGATGTTGCTGATCCCTATGGAGGTAGCTTGCAAAGTTATCGCCGGACCCGGGATGAAATTGAAAGTGCACTTAGCGATGTTTTGTTGGCCCTGATTGGGCCAAACACCACCCCCTGAACCTAGAAACAGACCCAACCTTTATGAACGTACGAATTGGTTCCGACCATGGAGGCTATGACCTCCGCCAGCAAGTGATTCAGCTCCTTACCGAAGAGGGCGTAAATGTCATTGATTCCGGGCCCTCGACCCGGGAGTCTGTGGATTACCCTGATTTTGTCGATGCGGTATGCCGCCCAGTCAGCCGGGGAGAGGCTGAATATGGCATTCTCATCTGTACTACGGGGATTGGCATGTCGATTGCCGCAAACCGCTACCCTCACATCCGAGCCGCACTGTGTACCAGTGCTCATTATGCTACGATGGCCCGGACGCACAACAACGCGAATATCCTCGTCCTGCCGGGCGAATTGGATGCGCCGGCACTTGCGGAGGTTCTTTCCGCTTGGAATAGCCACCGCTTTGAAAGCGGCAGCCGTCATGAGCGCCGTATCAACAAGATTGATGCGTTGTTCGAACAGGCCTATGACCCGCTTGCTCTGGCGGAGACGGATTCGGATATTTATGACATCATTCAGCGTGAAGCAAAACGCCAGCGTGAAAATGTAGAACTGATTGCTTCCGAAAACTACACCAGTCGGGCGATTCAGGAAGTCAATGGCTCGGTTCTCACCAATAAATACGCTGAAGGCTATCCCAATAAACGATGGTATCATGGATGCGAATTCGTCGATCAGGCTGAACAGCTTGCCATTGACCGTGCAAAGCAGCTCTTTGCGGCAGAACATGTAAATGTTCAGCCCCATTCTGGTTCGACTGCAAATCAGGCGGTCTACTTTGCCGCCTTGGAGCCTGGTGATACCATTCTGGCCATGGATTTGGCTCATGGTGGACATTTGACCCACGGAATGAAACTGAACTTCTCTGGACGTTTCTTTCATGCCGTTCATTACGGGGTTGATCCGGAAACGGAACGACTGAACTACGACAACATTCAAGAGTTGGCGAACGAACACAAACCCAAGATGTTGGTTTGTGGCGCCAGTGCCTACAGCCGCATTATCGACTTCAAACGCATGCGGGAAATCGCAGACTCTGTGGGTGCCATGTTGTTTGCGGATATAGCGCATATCGCGGGCTTGGTTGCTGCGGGCTGTCATCCTTCTCCCTTCCCGCATTGTGACTTTGTCACAACCACCACGCACAAAACGCTTCGTGGACCCCGTGGGGGCATGGTGATGTGCAAAGAGCAGTATGCAGCCGATATTGACCGTCAGGTCTTTCCGGGAGTACAGGGCGGTCCGCTCATGCATACCGTTGCTGCCAAGGCCGTATGTTACCATGAGGCCCTTCAACCTGAATTCAAAGCCTATGCGCAACAGGTAATCCTGAATGCTCAGGTGCTGGCGGCGGGTTTGGAACAAGAAGGCCTTCGCGTGGTCTCCGGCGGTACGGATAACCACGTCATGCTTATCGACCTGACGCCTATTGGTCTGACCGGGAAAGATGCAGCGGAAGCCTTGGATAAAGCTGCGATTACTGTGAACAAAAACGGTATCCCTTTCGATAAGAAGAGCCCCTTTGTCACCTCGGGTATCCGTCTGGGTACGGCCGCGATGACCACTCGTGGCATGAAAGAGGAGCAGTTTGATCAGATCGCCAAGTGGATTGGCCGCATTCTCAAAGATCCGGAAAATGAAGCACTACAACAGGAAGTCCGCCAGGAATTGGTGGAAATGAGCGCTAAGTTTCCCGTTCCCTGATTCGAGTCCTTATCCAAAAAATGAGATACCCAGAGAGCTGCAGGTTGCAGTTCTCTGGGTGTTGTTTGTGGAGGATGGCCTTTCCAGGCCGTCAATGTGCGATCGTGAAGGCGTTGAGCGCTTTTGTAGAGCTAGAGCATATTAAATAAAACTATAGCCGTTTTGGCTACTGCGAGGAGCGAACTCCGCGTCAGGCTCCATTGAAATAGCGTTGCTATTCCTGCTTCGCTTTCCTTGATTTCGCCCCTCTCGCTATGCCCCTACAGCTACAGTTTTTATTAAAATGCTCTAGGCCTAGTGAAGTCCTTTATTTCGTAAGGAAACTTGTACCGTGTAGGAGAACCCTTGAGATTCCTCGTTGTCCTAGCATCAGTGCCATCGCTCTGAAGGAACACACAAATCACGGCCTCTCCGGTTGTCTTCTTCAGCTGGGGATGCGGTCTGTGGCCTGAAGTAACCCGGCCGGAGGCGGGGCCGACAGCTACTCTGAGGGGTATCTGCTCCTGTGCTCTCTGTGGAGACCCCGTATTTCGTGTACGCGTAGGATGGGTTCCGGGAGATGGATGCGGAGACTGCCGGAGTCCCGCCTTCAGGCGGAAGTTTTGCAGAGCCTTTAGGTTCTGCGATCCCCGGAGCCTGAAGGCCCCGGGAAGACTTCCGCCTGAAGGCGGGACTCTGACAGTCTCTTCTGATGACGAGGAACGGGTCTGAAGGAAAATAGACGATCTGTAAGGCGGACTACACTAGCAAGTTGTGCGCAGGTCAATGATCTGTCTTGAGGGCTTGTTGTCTACGCAAGCACGAGCAAGCTATCCCTGACTCCTGACTCCTGACTCCTGACTCCTGACTCCTGACTCCTGACTCCTGACTCCTCCCTCAAGGAATCTTCAGTGCTTCTCGGGTCCAGGTTTCGTCGCCATTGTAGACTACGGAGTGGGCGGATTCGCAGGCTGCGTTTTCGTTGATATCCAGAATGAGGTAGCCGGCCTGACGAGTCGGGTCCTCATGTTTCATGCCTGCGGACCCGCAGTTGAGGCAGAGGGTATCCGGGCTTTCGGGCGGGCGAAGTGCCCAACGCACGTGTTTGTGTCCGTGAAAGTAGATGCTGGCGGGTTGGCGACGCATGAGTTCTGCAAGACGTTCTTCTCCGATGAGCCGATGTTCCCAGGTTTCCGGCCATTCCGGGGGACAGGCATAGGGGAAGTGTCCAGCTAAGAGGTAGGGTTTTCCTTTCAGCTCTGCGATTTCCCGCTCCAGGGCGGCGCAGGCCTCGGAGCCGAAATGACCATTGGATCGCAGGAGAAGGGGAACGGCATGATGCACGCAGATGAGGGGAATGCCCAACAGGTCCAGGCTGGTGGCAGCTTCGCTATGCACCCAGGGAAAAGCTTGCTCCAGGTAGCGGCGTTTTACGGAATTGCGGGTGTAGACGTCGTGATTGCCGGGGATGGCAATGAGGCGTTCGCCGAATTTCTCCCGCAATGGCGCGAACAGAGCCGCTGCCTCCTCAAATTCCGCTTTGAGAGAAAAGGTGCTGAAATCGCCGGTAAATAAGACCGCATCCACCTCCTCCTTCAGGATCTGATCCATGATCGGCTGGCGCCAAGTAGGAGGAAAGCGCTTTGCCCGGCCGCGACGCAGATTTACCTGTCCCAGCCAGCGCTTGAGCGCAAAGGCGTCGCTCCAATCCATGCGTGCCTTCCAGACATGAAGGTCACCGAAATGAAGGAGCTTCACGGAAAGAGAACCCGATCACCGGATTTGGGGTAGAGGCCGGGACGTTTGAGGCTGTTGAGGTCGAGGTCCACAACCGCCTGAGCTTTTTTGACATCACTCACGGTCACCTTGCCAATCTGTTCCCCTTGGCGGAGAATGCGTCCTTCTTCGCCAACTTCCAATCCCCGTTCGCTACCGCCATCAATGATCAAATAATGGTGCTGGGCATTTACATATTTCACCTGGTGTCCAGGACCCGTCATCTGGGCCTGTACCTGGGGGACGGGAGTCGGGCGAGGACGCATCTGTTCCCGCGCGGCGGCCTGTCGTTGTTGTTCCTGGAGCTGCAGTTTGAGGTTCTGGTTCTCTTCCTTTAAGCGATCATTTTCAGCCCGCAGGGCATCCAGGACACCGCGGAGTTCCATCAGTTCAATACGCATGGCGGTGGCATTTTCCTGTGCGGGCAGGGAGGGGATGCTGAGAAGGGCAAACAAACAAAGCAGGGAGATTCGCATCTGTTCTTCCTGACCGGATCCTGTTTGAAATCAAGAACTGCTATCAGCAAAGGGAGCTTTCCTGAGGTTGAGCGGATTTCGAATCCGTTTTGGTTTCCGATTTGGAGTGAATGTGGCATAGAGCGGCCCATGACTGCTACTCCCCGTGTTCGTTTTGCTCCCTCCCCGACAGGCCAGGTCCATATTGGCAATATCCGGGTTGCGATTTTTAATGCTCTGTTTGCCCGCCACGAAGGAGGACACTTCCTGCTGCGGGTTGAGGATACCGATCTGGAGCGCAGTACCCCTGAAGCCGTGGAAGCCCTCATGGAGGTGATGGATTGGCTGGAGTTGGGTGCCGATGAAGAACCCTTATTCCAGAGCCGCCGCCGGGAAGCACATCTTGCCGCAGCAGAGCAATTGATTCAGGGAGGGCATGCCTACCGTCATGCTCGCAGTGCTGAGGAAGCGCCGGCGACCTTTTTCCGCGTTCAGCCCATTCCTGATACCGAACATTCCGGTACCCGCTCTGTGGGCGAACAACAGCTTGCGCTCATGGCAGATCATCCTCTTCGCGTTGATTTCAGTGGCATTCAGTGGGTTGGTGTCAGTCGGAAAGGCAAAGCGGATCCAGCAGCTTGCTGTCTGGAGGGCATGGCCGATCTAAAGGTCCTGGATGCTGAGGGAGCTGTTTTGTTTTCGTTGGCAGAGAACCTGGACGCGGTGAAATCCGGAGAGCTTGAGTTCGAATCTGAAGCAGGAGCCTCTCTGCAGTTCACCCGTCGGGAAATCTGGTTCAAGGATGGGGTCAAAGGCGAATTGGCCAAATCATTGGATGCGATGAAGGATCTGGTCATTGTGCGGGGAGATGGATCTCCGGTGTTTCACCTTGCCAATGTGTTGGATGATATCGAGCAACGCGTTTCTCATGTGATCCGAGGGGATGACCATGTGGAGAACAGCTACCGTCATTTAGCCCTCTATGCCGCATTGGGGGAGTCGGCCCCGGTCTATGCGCATTTGCCCATGATTGTAAATGAACAGGGTAAGCCGTACTCAAAACGCGACGGAGATGCCTTTGTGGGTGACTTCCGAGCGAAGGGGTATCTGGCCGAGGCGCTGTTTAATTATCTGGCCTTGTTGGGCTGGTCTCCGGGTGACGACCGGGAAAAACTGAACCGGGATGAACTGATTGAAGCTTTCTCTCTGGAGCAGGTGCAGCAGAGTCCGGCGCAGATGGATTTCCGGAAACTGAACCATTTGAATGGTCAATACCTGCAGGATCTCCCTCAGGATCTGTACCTGGCAGACGTTCGGGATCTTCTTTCCCGTCAGCCCTGGGCTGAAGGCTGCAGTCTGGACACCTGGACAAGCTTTGCCCTGTTGATGCGGCCACGATTGCAGCGCTATGCCGAAGTTCTGGACTGGTCCTGGTTGGCGCAGGCTGATTTCGAACGAAATGAAAAAGCGTTGAAGCGCGGCTTGGGCAAAGCCTGGCAGCGCAACGCGGCCGAGGCCCTGCTCGAGAAACTGGAAGCGGGGAGTTCATTGAGTGAGGCCCGCGAGGCCGTGTGCGCGGAGCAGGAACTGGATCCGAATAAACTCATGCTTCCTGTGCGGGTAGGGTTGACGGGGCAACCGGGTGGACCGGATTTGGAAGAGCTTCTGGGCATGATGGATTCCGGGAGTTTTGCGGAGCGCTTACGCATCAGCTTGGCTGCTCTTTGAGCTCATCCATTGCAAATGACCTGGCGCCGCTTCTTTGGAAGCGGCGCTTCCTGCGTACAGGGGGCGAGGAGGAAACTACGCAAAAGGGGGATTTGCTTCGTGAAAAGAGGTAGAGAGGTGAAATTTTTCGTAAAGACTTGTTTCGCTCGGTAATTTGGAAGTAAAAGAAAATACATGAATTCTTCCCACTCCTCAGATCCTTTTCTACGTAAGCGTATTCTCGAACTCACAGACACTCCCATGCAGCGGAAGCTGCGGAAAATGGCCCCCATGCCGGTGGGTGCGGTGTTTTTGCCCTGGCCTGGCATGACAGAAGAGGATGCGCGTAAGGAAATGCGCCGTATGAAAGAAACGGGGATTACCTGTTTCAAGCAGACCATGGGTCTGGAACCCGAGTGGCCGCGTAGCCGCATTCTGAATCTGGGTCTGGAAGAAGGCATTATTCCGTTCTGGTACGGTGAAGGCGGTTGGGAGGAAATTACTCCGGAGCTGCTGACAAAACTGGGACTCGATGCCGACATGGACATCGATGAGGCCATGGAGCACCCCGACATGATCGCCTATCAGACGGAGGTGATCCGGGCCCAGATCGGTGCGATGGATTCCGGCAAATCTGCCGGTGCCAAGAGCGAGCCCAAAGGCAAAGCCAAAAGTCGTGAGACCACTCCCGGTGTGGTAGGGGATGTTCGGGGGCATGATATTCACCCCGATGCAGCCCCGGCGTTTATCGCCTGGTTAAAAGAAAAGTATGGTGATGTCGAAACGCTGAAAAAAGCCTGGAACGTGGAGCATGTTGGCCTTTGCAGTGATCTGCGTCATTGGCAGAGCTGGGAGGATGTCGAAAAGGGCTATGAAACGGATGTGGCCGCCAAGGACTACCGCAACAGCTGCGACCGCATGCGTTTCCGCGCGGAAACCTTTATCAAAGAATATATCGAAGCCCGGATTGATAAACAGATCGAGAGTGATCCCAATGTCCCGGTGCGTGCGGGTGGGGAGATGGGCTTGTTCCTGCCCTTCGCGTCCCGGGGAACGGATATGGAAGGCATGGCGCGTGCTTTGGCCCGCGGAGGTTCCTTCTATCCTTCGATTCACCTGACCTGGCACTTTGAGGAAGTCCGCTACGAAGTGGCCCGTCCGGTCTACATGCAGGCGGCCCTGACCTCGGATTGGGGCAAGGGCATCTGGAATGCGACCTGGGAAAGCACCGGGGGACCGAGTTGGTTCAGTGGGGGTAAATCTCCCTTTGTACCCTGGGCTCAGGATAAAACCCCGGGTCATACCGATCATGAAGGGATTCAGAGTATTCTGATGTTGTCCTGGCTGGCCGCCGGATATCGCGGTTTTGGTCTCTGGTCCTGGAATGCCCGTACCGCTGGGTGGGAAGCAGGTGAATTCACCTTGGTGGATCGTAATAACGAACTGACTCCCCGTGCGATTCGTGTGGGTCAGATTGGCAAAGCCGCGCGGAAATACCGTCGGGAGCTCTGGGAATCGGACAAAGAACCGCTGGTCGGTGTGTTGCAGGACTTTGATAACGAAACCATGTGGGCGGCCATGTCCATTGTCGGTCGGGATCATTACAAGTCTGAGCCCATCCGTGCCCGCATTGGCGCCTCCCGTGCTCTGATCAACGGAAATGTGCCTTGGGAACATGTCACGGCCCGTCAGTTGGAAGATGGTCTGGGGCCCCGCTATGCTTCGATCTATGTTCCGGCCTTCATTTCTCTGTCCAAAACGCTGATGAAAAATCTCCTGGCCTATGTGGAACAGGGAGGTCGTTTGATCATGGATATGCCCTCTGCATATCTCGATGATTATGGCCGCGTGTTGTACACGGGCGAGGGTACGGATTTTGAAAAACTCTTCGGGGCAAAACTCAGCGAGTACATGTATTCCCGCGACTGCAACACCGTCTTCCATCTGCGTGGTGAAAAGCTCGAAGGCTTTACGGCCCGAATCCTGCCTACGACGGCTGAGGTCGTGGATTATTACGACAACCGCAAAGATCCTGCGATCACCGAGAACAAACTTGGAAAAGGTACTGCAGTGCTGTTGGGCGTACAGGCTTCTCTGAACAGCCACCTGCAGGGGAATGAATGGTATGAAGCGCTGATCCGCGAACTCAGTGTGACTCAGGAACTGCCCTACAGCTGTGAGGGTGTGTTGGTGTACCGCCAAGTGGCACCGAAGGCCCAGCATTTCTTCTTTGTGAATGATCAGTTGGAGAGCAAAACCGTGGCTCTGAAGGGGCCGAGTGGTTCAGCAAGCAATGCGGTTAGCGGTGAGCAGGTTGACCTCAATGCCATTGAGGTCCCCGGTGAAGATGCCGTGTGGATCCGCGTGGAAGGCTGAGCGTTTCAGCGCTTCGCTGAGAAAAAAACACCCCGCATCGCCAAAGCGAGCGGGGTGTTTTCTTTAGGAGAGGCTAGGCTTAGCTACCCTGCTCAGCGAACAACGCTTTGGTGTACTCGCGGCGCATGCGGCTGATATTCGCGATGGAGATTTCCTTGGGGCAGGCCGCTTCACATTCGGCATGGTTGCTGCAGTCGCCGAAGCCTTCTGCATCCATTTGTTTGACCATCCCCAGCGCGCGGGTGCTGCGCTCAACCTGTCCCTGGGGGAGCCAGGTGTACTGGGAGATTTTTGCACCCACAAAGAGGCTGGCACTCGCGTTCGGGCAGGCGGCGACACAGGCTCCACAGCCAATACAGGCCGCAGAATCCATGGCCGCTTCGGCGGCATCTTTGTGCACGGGCAGGAGGTTGGCATCCTGCGCAGAACCCGTGTTCACGGCAACGTATCCGCCTTTAGCCATAATCCGGTCGAAGGCCGAACGGTTGATGACCAGGTCTTTAATAATGGGGAAGGCTTTTGCGCGGAAGGGTTCAATGGTGACGGTATCGCCATCCTGGAAGGAGCGCATGCGTACTTCGCAGGTGGTACAGGCACCTTTCTCACCGTGAGCAACGCCGTTGATCACCAAGCCGCAGTTTCCGCAAATCCCCTCGCGGCAATCGCTCTCGAAAGCAACGGGCTCGCCGCCATCTTTGATGATTTTTTCATTCAGGGTATCGAGCATTTCCAGGAAGGACTGGGACTGGTCGATCCCATCGATGCTGTAGTCCACCAGACGTCCCGGGGCATCGGGACCGGACTGGCGCCAAATTTTCAGATTAATTTTCATGCTGTGGCTCCGGACGGGGTTATTTGTAAGAACGGGTGGAAGGAATGACGTTCTCGTAATGGAGAGGCTCCTTCACGAGTTCAGGGGTGTCGCCCAGGCCGAGATAGCGCCAGGCCGCTGCGTGACAGTAGTTTTCGTCATCGCGCTTGGCCTCGCCTTCTTCATCCTGGGATTCCACCCGGAAGTGGCCTCCGCAGGACTCGTTACGCTCCAGTGCGTCGCGGGCCATGAGTTCACCGAGTTCCAGGAAGTCAGCCACACGGCCGGCTTTCTCGAGCTCCTTGTTGTAATCTTTGGCATCACCGGGGATGCGGAGGTTTTTCCAGAATTCTTCACGGATTTTGGGAATTTCCTCCAAGGCCCAATTCAGACCCTCGGTATCGCGGGACATGCCGACCTTATCGATCATGATGTTACCCAACTGACGGTGGTATTCGTCAGCAGTCTTGTCGCCATCCATGGACATGAGGTTATCGATATATTCCTGCACTTCTTTTTCGACCTGATCGAATTCAGGTGCATCGGTATCCACCGCTTTCATGGAGGTGGAGGCGATGTAGTTACCCAGAGTGTAGGGGATGACAAAATATCCATCGGAGAGACCCTGCATGAGGGCCGAGGCACCGAGGCGGTTGGATCCGTGGTCGGAGAAGTTGGCCTCGCCGAGGGCAAAGAGGCCGTCGACGGTGGTCATGAGGTTATAGTCCACCCAGAGGCCGCCCATGGTGTAATGGGGAGCGGGGTAGATCATCATCGGGGTTTCGTAGGGATCATCCCCGGTGATTTCATGATACATGGAGAAGAGGTTGCCGTAACGCTGACGGATCGCTTCTTTTCCGAGGCGGTTGATGGCATCCCCGAAGTCCAGGTACACTGCGTATCCAGTCGGACCGACACCACGGCCTTCATCACAGACTTCTTTGGCGGAACGGGAGGCGATGTCACGGGGAACCAGGTTGCCGAAAGCGGGGTACTTGGTTTCCAGGTAATAGTCGCGCTCGTTTTCCGGGATGTCGGAAGGCTTGCGGTCGTCGCCCTTTTTCAGGGGCACCCATACCCGGCCGTCATTCCGGAGAGACTCACTCATGAGGGTCAGTTTGGACTGCGTTTCTCCCATGCGGGGAATGCAGGTGGGGTGAATCTGGGTGAAGCAGGGGTTGGCGAAGTAAGCGCCCCGTTTGTAGCAGCGCCATGCTGCGGTGGCATTACAGTTCACGGCATTGGTGCTCAAGTAGAACACAGTGGAGTAACCGCCGGTGCAGAGCAGGACCGCATCTGCAGCGTAGCGTTCCAGTTCACCGCTCACCAGGTTCCGACAGATGATGCCTCGGGCAAGGTCATCCACTTTCACCAGGTCCAGCATTTCCCGGCGGGGGAACAGCTTCACGGAGCCGGCTTCCACCTGACGCATCAGAGCGCCATAGGCGCCGAGCAACAACTGCTGGCCGGTCTGACCGCGGGCATAAAAGGTACGGGAGACCTGAGCACCACCGAAAGAACGGTTGGCCAGGGTACCACCATATTCACGGGCGAAGGGAACACCCTGAGCTGCGCACTGGTCGATAATCGAGGTGCTGACTTCAGCGAGACGATGCACATTGGCCTCACGGGCCCGGAAGTCACCGCCCTTTACCGTGTCGTAAAAGAGACGGTAAACCGAATCCCCGTCGTTTTGATAGTTTTTCGCTGCGTTGATTCCGCCCTGAGCCGCCACGGAGTGGGCACGGCGTGGGGAATCCTGAATGCAGAAATTGAGAACATTGTAGCCGAGTTCACCCAGAGAGGCGGCTGCGGAAGCTCCCGCGAGACCGGTGCCCACCACAATGACGGTATGTTTCCGCTTGTTGGCCGGGTTGACCAGTTTCATGTTAAACTTATGGCTGGTCCACTTATCCTGAACCGGACCTTCGGGAATCTTAGCGTCGAGAATTTTTGCGTCTGACATGATGAGCTCCTAGTAAACAGGTTAACCGCGGATCACGGATTCAAGTAGGTTGCGTGCATGTTCCGCATGCGCTGCGGGCAACGCATCGGCATCGAAAGTGCCGCGCATCAGATAGACCATCAGCGGTAGCAGGAAGAACCCAACCGCAAGGGCAATGGCAATGGCAATTCCGGTAGCATGCAGGAAGGGAATTGTGCTGGGGCGGGTGGCCCCCAGACTCTGGAAGGCTGACCAGATGCCGTGCATCAGGTGAGAGCAGAGTACGGCCATCGCAGCCATGTAGAATAGTACCAAGAGGAAACTGCCCTGGAAGGTTTGCACCACCAGTTTGTACACATTTACAGCAACCGTGCCGTCCTGCAGGGTCATGGTGCCAATGGCATCGTGGTCTGCGTATTTGAAATTGATCAGGTGGACTACCACGAAGAGCAGGATGATCCCGCCGCTGATAGCCATGTTCAAAGAGTGCAGGCTCTTTTTGGAGGGGCCCCCGGCGTTACCTGCGTAAGCATAACGGGAAGGACGGGCTTTGCGTTTACTCAGCTGAACACTGATGCCGGACCAAATGTGAACGATGAAGAACGCCAGCAGACCGAACTCTGCGAAGCGGATGAACATCCCGTGCATGAAGTGATGCAGGAATCGCGCGTAGGCATTGAACACTTCCGGTCCGGCGAACATAGTCAAGTTACCGGCCAGGTGGGCAATGAGGAAGAGAACCAGCGAGAGACCGGTGATGCCGGTCAGCAGCTTCTTCAAAACGGAGGAAGGTTGGAGGGAGCTGATGTTCATATGCGGGGGGATTAGGGTTTTAAAGCATTGGCAACCTATGCCGTGTCTGGGTAATTGACAAATAAATAACAGTTTAGGAGCGGGAATATTTTAAATGCGGAGCTTTTTTGTCCGGATTGCATTGTCTGCGGACTGGAAAAGCTGCGAAGATCGGGTATCTTTTAACCTGAAATCCTTAATGAATGAGAACTCCTGTCATTGTCTTTAAGGACACAGAAGCGTGTCTCGTTTATCTGCGCTTCTTCCAGGGGTTGGCTTTTGGCTCCGGCGTGCCAAGGAGAGCGGGGTCATAGCCACAGGCTGAGAGCACCTGTCGGGTAGTTCGGAAGTGGGTTTTGGCCAGTTTCTTCAGGATTTCAGGCCCTTGGGCTTTGACGAGTTCTTCTGCAGGAGCGCGCACATGGGTGGCTCCTTTGGGGAGGGGACGACCGGCAAGCTGTGAAAGTTCTTCCATAATCATCACAAAACGATCGCGTGCGAGAATGGAGGCGGCAGCGACTGCAGGGTCGGATTCTGCTTTATGACGTTGGATCAGTTTGATGTTCCGTCCATGCTCCTGAAGCGCGTTCTGAATCTGATGCTCGGGGCCGAATTGGTCCGCAATTGCCAGCTGGGTATCCGGAAAGCGTTTTAACAATCCTTCCAAAACTGAGGCATGGCCCCAGGCGAGCAGGCGATTGACGCTGTTCATTTTTAGGATGCCCCGGTTATAGACTTCCGGTTTCAGTGCGATTTCCTGAATGCTTTCGGGTGCTTTCTGGCGAATCTTGTTCGCGATGTCGGCAATTTTACTGTCAGATTTGATGTTTTTACTATCCTGAACTCCCAATTGCTTCAGCCAGGGTAATTGCGTAGGTGTATAACGAAAAGCTGTAATAACCATAGGTCCAAAGAAGTCCCCTTTGCCACTTTCATCGATGCCGATATGGGTTTCCTGCATTTCGGCACTGGGGGGCGCTTTCTCTGCCACGAGTTGTTGGAGAATGTTGGGTTCCAGTTCGAATTCGATCCACTCCCGGGTCTTTTTGCCCTGGATCACTAACTTCCGGCTCTTATAGAGGACAAGGTTTAATCCTTCGCGGCGGCCTGCGATACGAGCATGGGCTACCTCCCGGAGTTCATAAGGGCCAGTGCGGAGATGGGTCTCGGCTCTGGTGGCGGCTTCTGGGCTTAAAGTGCAAGAATAACTATTCATTTTTGGACACATCCTCTGTAGGATGGAATACAGAAATCAAACCGTAACGTTCGTAATCCTGCCTTGACAACCTATTCGTTCTGTCCATAGAATCGCGCCTCAACCTGGAGTCTGCCATGAAATCCTCTATTTCTCTACTTACCTTCCTTTTGGCTTCGGCCTCTGTCACTGCACCCTTATCTCTTCAAGCTGAGGAAAAAGCTGCAGAAACCGCAGAAAAAAGCAAAGATGCTCCGTCCAAAGAAGGGGAGGGCAAAAAAGTTGCTGACAAGGTGAAAGAATTCACCCAGGGCGAAGCAGCTTTGTTGTTGGCAAAAAAATTGGGTTTGTTCAGTGGCAGCTCCATTCCTGCGACCCCCGCTGGCGCGATCAAGCTGATGAACCTGAAGGGCATTGTTCCTCCGGGCGGCTGGGTAAATGACAAGGGTCTCACGGTTGGAGACGCGGCCATCATTTTGGTCCAGGCTCTGGGGCTGGAGGAAAAACTGGATTCAGGCAAAAAGAATGACCCGGCAGCCAACGTGGAATTGATCAAAAGCGAGTATGGCGAAGATTTGGTTGCAAACGTAAAACAGGCTTTGAGTCAGGTTCCCCCGAATCCCAACGATCCGACTCCTGTAATCGTGGACCCCACCTTGCTTCCGGTTTCTCAGGAAGATTTGAATCGCAGTATCGTGGCCATCACCACGGGCGGTATCGTGGTCGGCGATCCTTCGGGAACTCCCGGTGGCGGCACGAACGACACCCCGATCACTCCCTAAATAACCAAACCAGATTTGTTACCAAACCCTTTGGTGAAAGTTCATATGAAGAAACTTGTCTCCGGCATCCTTCTCACCGCAGCCAGCTCTGCTCTTTTTGCACAGCAGCCGTTGCCCATCAACGTCGTCAACAACTTCCGGGTTGAGTACGATGATAACATTTTCACAACTGGCGATGGGGATCCCGAGGGTCCTCAGGAAAGTTGGAAACTGATTGAAGAAATCGACATCCTGCTGGATGCAGACCAAGGTAACACCTACTTCGGTCTGCGCTACATTCCCTCCTTGGTCTATTACTTTGACCGGCCGGATGATGACACGGATCTGAACCACCTGCTGGACTTCGTGCTCGACCACAGCTTTACCCCTCGCACTACGCTTCGTCTGAAAGACAGCTTCCGTGTGTCGGAAGAGCCGGAAGTGATCGATAATGATGTTACGGTGCGTAACAACAACGACTTCATTTTCAACCTGGCTCAAGGTCAGATTGAACATCAACTCGTGCCGGAAAAAACCTTCTTCCGGGTCGACGGCAAATACGAGGTCATCCGCTATGATGATTCCGATGTGGCTGAAACCAGTGATTACGATCAGTGGGGCGCCGGTCTGGACTTGGTCCAGCAAGTTACCCCTGTTTCTGAAATTGGTCTCCAAGGTCGCTACTACGAATCCAACTACGATTTTAACGTTCGTGATTTGGAAGGTTATCAAGCTGGTATCGTAGCGAATCATGTATTTAACCCTGCTTTCCAGGCTGATTTGCGTCTGGGCTATGAATCCTCGGATTCCGATGAAAATGAAGGTACCTCAGATAACCCCTATGGTGAACTGAGCGGCGTGATCGTTCCGAACCGGGATACCCGCATTACCTTGGGTATTCGTGGCGCTCAGGATCGCTCTCCGGTGAACACCTTTACTCATCAGTTGCTCACTCGTGTGTATGGAACCTGGGATCAGCAACTGACTGCCGGCATGACTCTTACTTTGAGTGGCTCCTATTCGAATGGTCAGTTTGATCAGGACGACACCACCAGCGTGTTTGATCCTGCCGTCAACCAGACCGGAGAAGAAACTGTTCTCAGCCTGATGGGCCGTTTGAGCTATGCTCTGGGGCCGCGGAACTTCCTCGATTTGACCTACAAGTATAATGAGCTTGAGTCAGATGTTCGTCCTAACGAGGATTTTGATCGTAATCGTGTCTCCCTCGGATGGCGCTACACGCTCTAAGCGCAGGGCAGAAACCCTGCATGAAGCAAGATTTAGCATAACCCCCTTGTCCGGCGCGTTTTCTCGCGCCGGCTTTTTTGTCGTAAGGACCCTGTGACATTATGAGTTCCGAACATTCCGCACCTGGAGAGGATCAAAACCTTCACTTTCTGGATTACTGGCGGGTCATCCGATCACGGAAAGAGATTATCCTCGCGGTAACTCTGGTTGTAGCCCTGGTTGGCGCTTTCGCGACCTCCCTGATGGATAAACGCTATCAGGCGACCTGCCGGATGAAGGTCTATCAGGATCTGCCCACCTTTCAGGTGTTTAACAGCTCCGACCCGCTGCAGCAGTACAATCCCTATTTTCTGCTCACCGAACTGGAGGTGCTGAATTCTACCATGATTCTGGGGGAGGTGGTGGATAAGGCCAACCTGACCCAACGCTGGGGAGAGGAATTTAATGAAGGCAATGAGTTGCCGCGGGATCTCTGTATTCGCATTCTTCAGAAGCGCATTGGGATTAGCCAGCAACGGAATACCAGCAATGTAGATATTACGGTGGTGGCCTCCGAGCCTACCGAGGCTGCGGAACTGGCCAATCTGATCGCGCAAACCTACATGAATCAGCGGATTCAGAGCAGTGTTGATGAAATCCGCAAAGGCCTTTCCATTCTCGAAGAGCAGATGGAAGAACAGAACCGCAAGGTGATGGAGGCTGAAGATGAAATGGAGCGGATCCGTGAAGAGTTAGGCTTGAGCACCATGGATGTCGGGGTTCGAATTACCGTGGAATCCCAACGCCTGCGCCAGTTGCAGGCAGACTTGATGGCTTATCGCGTGGACATGCTCACTCGAAAAGCCCGCCTGGAGGAATTAGAGAAACTCGAGGGGGAAGGCCTGATCAACTCTCTGTTGATGAGCGTGCCGGATCAGAGTCTTGAGATTTTGCGCAACCAGGTGGTGGATGCTGAGATTCAACTGAGTATGCTTCTGGAAACCTTGGGTGAAAATCACCCGGATGTTCGGCGTACCCAGACCGGTCTTGCCCAAACGAAAGAGAAACTGGATGCCGCGATCGATGGGATTAAGGCGGGTCTGCGCACGGATTACCTTGTTTCCAAAAGTAAAGTCGATGCTCTGGAAGCTGAATTGGAAGATGTGGAGAAGGCGGATCGGGAATCCCGTAGTCGCAAGCTGCTTCCCTTCGAGCGTGCGGAACGGGAAGTTCGGGTCAAACGATCTATTCTCGCTTCCTTGCAGGCCCGAATTGCTCAGGAAGGGGTTGATATTGCTTTGCCCCGTACTCCTGTGGAAATTTTTGAACCGGCCTTGCCCCCCGAGAAACCTTTCAGTCCCAATCTGGTGCTGAACCTCGGCCTCTCCTGCTTTGTGGGCTTGGTCTTTGGTGTGGGTCTGGCGTTCTTTATCGAATATCTGGATACCTCGGTGAAAACGGTGGATGATGTGGAACGCTATCTGGGCGTTCCCGTGATTGGCGTGATTCCCCAAAAGGTGAAAGCCTTGAATTTGGAAGGGGGCAGCGACAGTCCTCATGCCGAGTCGTACCGGGTCTTGCGGACCAACCTTCAGTTTGCCAACGAGGGGAAACGTGGAGGAGCCTTTTCCGTATGTTCCGGTGGAGTGGGGGAAGGAAAATCCACCACCCTGTTTAATCTGGCCTATGTCTGTGCCTCTCTCGGGGATCGTGTTCTGGTCGTTGACTCTGATATGCGCCGCCCGGTACAGCACATGTTCATGAACATCGAGAACCGTCAGGGACTGACGGATATTCTCATGAAGAACAGCTCTGTGGAGGATATGATTCAGCCCACAGATGTGGATAATCTTCACTTCCTGCCCAGTGGCCGCCTGCCACGAACGGCGGTAGGCGTATTGGACAATCAGCGCGTCCGTGATTTGGTCCGCGATTTGAAAGCCAGGTACGATATGGTGCTGTTCGATTCACCGCCGATCATGGGCGTGAGTGATTCCTCTATCCTGGCCAGTACGGTTGATGGGGTGTTGCTTGTGGTGCAGTATCGCAAATATCCCCGCCAGATGTCAGCCCGGGCGAAGCGCTTGGTGGAGAACGTGGGTGGTAAAGTTCTGGGTGTGGTTTTGAACAACATCAACATTCTCCGTGACGATTATTATTACTATTACAGTTCCTATTACTCCCACTATTCGGAATCCGGTTCACCGGATGTAGAAGAAGATGCGCCTGCGTCTTCTTCCGTTGAGGAGCGTTTTTAATGAAATCTACAGCGATCTACTCCCTTCTTCTTTTTGTGCTCCTTGCTGCGGGTTGTGCCGCACCTCGTAGCGGCACGGAGTCCGCTTCTACGCCTTCCTCTGTGGAAGCGTGGAAACCTCCCAGTCGTATGCCCTCTCAACAGGTTCAGGATACCCTAAGCCCTGATGACGATACGGGCCCCCGTGCGATGGTGTCCGCGCCTCGCTCTACTCCAGAATCGCAAGACGGGACGATGTCCCTTGCAGAGGAGCAGGGGAAGACGACCGAAGCGCTGCCGGAGGAAGCTCCCAAGCGCCGTGGATTCTTTGGCCGTCGGGAGAAGAAGGAAAAAGAAGAACCCGAGACCAAAACGGCTACTCAAGTCCCACCGGTCGAAATGGCTGCCGAAGCGGCTCCTGGTCAGAAGAGTTCCGGGGGAACTCCCAGCCCGGAAAATGCGATTTACAAACTGAAAAACGGGGACACCGTTTTTATCTACCTGTCCGGGGCGGGTGGCTTGAGTGAGCAGATTGAAACCGTAATCGATACCCGGGGGAACGTGAAACTCCGCTTTATTGGTGCGGTGAAAGCGTCGGGTTTGAGTGCGACGGAACTTGAAACGGAAATTGAAGCGGAGTACATCGAGCGCCAGAAAATCTATCGTAGCCTGGTTGCCCGGGTGGTGGTGCCGAATACCTTCTATTTCATTGGTGGTGAAGTTCGATCCCCGGGCCGTTTCCCCTTGGCGGGCCGGGTGACCCTGAGCCAGGCTTTGGTGGCTGCAGGAAACTTTACCGAATGGGCCAATCCCAAAAAAATTGTGCTGGTGCGCAACAATGAGCGACGGACCATAAACTACCGGGATATTGTGGAAAACCCTGCGCTGGACGTGGAGTTGAAAGCTGGAGATATTGTTACCGTTGAACGCACCGTTTTCTGATTCTGTTGCTGCAGAACGCGTTTCTTCACGGAAACGCATGGTGGCTGCCTGGACAGGTGGAGGACCTTTGGTTCTTCACCTGTTGTTGCTCGTAGCTCTGGTGGCCATGGTGATCCTGTTTGGGGGCACTGTCTTTTGGAGTTCGGGAGCGCCCTTTGCTCTTCTCTCCCTCACAGGCGCTGCTTTTTTCCTGTTTGCCAACCGGAAGCTCACCGAGAAGCCCTTCCTGCCTCTCGCTGTTCCGCTCCTGGCTCTGACCATGCTGATCGTTCTATTCCGGGCTCTCCTGGGAGTTTATGTACCCTATCAGGTTTGGACGGAGCTACTGCAGCTGGGTTCCGGCTTGCTGGTCTATTGGATGGCAGCTGAGCTAAACCGCAACCGCCGTCTGCGTTCCATTTCCACCTGGGTCTACATGTTGCTCTGCCTGGGTTCTGCCATGCTGGCTATCTGGTTACATGTGAAGGGCCTGCGCAATGTGTTGTGGGTCCAGAGGCCGGAAGGCTACGAAATGCGGGCCAGCGGAACCTTTATCTGCCCCAACCATTTTGCGCAGTTGTTGCAGATGTGCATTCTGCTCTGCTCGGCTCTGCTGTTTTTACCCAGACGAAACCCGGTTACCCGTATCGTAGCGGGGACCACCGTGTTGTTTGCTCTGCCCGCACTGTTTTTAACACAGTCCCGTGCTGGTGTGGGTGGAACCTTCATCGGAATAGGTTTGTTGTTGATGCTGCCGATCTTACGTCGGGGATGGAAATCCGTTTTGCTGGCAGCTGCAGCCTTACTCCTGGCTGTCTCTGTTGCTGCCGGGGGCGTGTATCTGCTTTTACCGGAGGTGTGGGGCCGTTTAGTCGAGAAAACGCTCAAAGGAGATATTCGCTTTGAGATGTATTGGCCGGATACCTGGCGAATGATTCAGGGAGAGGGCTTTTGGGGAGCAGGCCCAGGGCAGTACCGTCATCGCTTTGATGCTTATCGGGAATCCTATCGGAACCTTGGCTCCTTTATTGATTATGCTCACAATGAGTGGCTGCACCTCTGGTCCGAATACAGTCTCCCAGTCATCCTGCTATGGATCATAGGGATCATCCTGTTGCTCTGTCCCTGGGTTCGAATGCTGTTTCGTGCAGAAAGGCAGGGGGATCGCTTATTGGCGGGATTGGGCTTAGCTTTGTTTCTGTCAGTGCTGTTTCAGTCGGTCTTTGATTTTAACTTTCATATCCCCGGAGCGGCATTGTGGATTCTCTTCCTGATCGGATACTTGGAGGCTCAAGCTCGAGAACGCGGGTGGATTTCCGGCATCGCCGTCCCCCGCTTGCTCTATCGCATCTGTACACTCGGCTTAGTTCCTCTGGCTCTCGCTTCGATTCTGCTCTATGCGCGGCTGGCTCAAGGAAGCTGGGCCATCCGCAAAATGGACCAGGCTTTGAAGGCAGGTCAACTGGAGGAAGGGTTGAGCTTTGCACAAGAAGCTCAACGGTATTCCCCACTCCATTGGCGTCCCTACACCGAGCAAGGCACTCTCATGCTTTCCCGGGCCTTTTGGATGCGGAATCCTGAGGAGCGGGCTGCTCTGATTTCTGAATGTCGCAGTTTGTATGCTGAGGCTTTGGCGAGAAACTCTCAGGACCGCATTGCCAAGGCAGGCTTGGCTCGACTCTCCGGGATCGAAGGGGACTGGGAGGCCTCGGCTTCGCAATGGCTGGAGCTGGTAGAACTCGCTCCGTTTGACCTGAGTGTACATATTCAACTTGGAGTGGCTCAACGGAAAGCGGGGCAATGGAAAGAAGCCCTGGCCACCTTTGAACATGCGGCTACTAAACGGAGAAATGATCCGCAGATTCAATCGAATCTTCGCCAATTGCGAGAGCAGATAAAGGAACAGAACGCGGATACTCCGCTACAGAATAACTAGTCTATGTTGCTTCTGATCCGTTTCTGGCTATCAGCAGAGACTGTCCGAGTCTCGCCGTATAGGTCTGTCGATGTATTCAAGCATTGATGCTCACTGATGAACACGAATGGTTTTTTGATGGACTGAACCTTTACATGCACTGTGTCAGTGTGGATCGGTGATATCTGTGGTTAACAAACAAGGCTCCCGGAACCATCGTAGGCATACGCGAAATCCGGAGCCCTTCCTAAGATCATCGTAGTAGATTCTCCTTAGGGTGGCTATGGGCCCACACCCTCTGACGAAGGACCAAAAAAAATCCCCTGCCGAAGCAGGGGACCTACACTCAAACGAGTGGGGGAACTTAGAAGCTGTAGCTGACGCGAACGTCGCCGATGACTTCCGTGTCGCCAGACACACCGCCGCCCACGTGAGCGCCCATCTGCCACTGTTCCGTCCAGTTGTAGGACATACCACCGGTGATCACAACGCTGGCCGGGGCCAGATCGTTTTCATCTTCGTAGTTCACTTCAGCCAGCAGATCGAAGTCGTCATCGATGTGGAAAATGAAGCTGGCTGCGAGCAGAAGCTGGTTGCCGTTTTCGGAGTCGACCAGAGCACCGGCTTTGAGGATGCAGGTCACGTAGTCGTACATTTTGTTACCGTAGTTCAAACCGAACTCAAAGGTTGTGGTACCACGGCCGATCAGATCGTCTTCGTCACCCGTAGGCAGGTTTACTTCTGCGTAGGGAATGATGAAGGGGTAGCGGAAGATGTCTTCCCAAGCCAGAAGCTGGAATCCGACGGAGAGGTCTCCGATTCCGGACTTGGAATCTCCATCAAACTGATCCTGAGTGACGAAAGGAGCTTCGACGGTAACGGCCAGGTTCTTGAGCAGACCATAACGGGCATAGGGGATCACCTCATGGCGATCTCGGGAAGTGAAACCGTCATTGGTTTCTTCGAAGTGGTACATACCGCCGACTTCCACCTGCTTCCAGCGGGGAAAAGTGTTGTCCAACGTAAACAAAGGGCGCTGGGGGGAATGATTGTACTCAAATTCGGCGAAACAGCTTACGCTGACGGCAGCTGTAGCAAGTGCGATAAACCACTTTTTGTAGGACATACGAGACTCCAATAAGGTGAATAACAGATGGTGGGATGATCCTAGGCAGAACCCTAGCACTCTGCCAACCGAAAAGTTAAGGAAAGGATGCAGTTTTTAAGCGTTTTCTGCTGTTCCTATAGGGGGGAGTACGGTTGACACCACTACATCTAGTAGTGTATGCTCTTTTCAGCCACAAAGGTTTTCTAAATGAAGTGCCCCAAATGCAATGAACTTGAAGATAAGGTGATCGACAGCCGTCTGGTCCGGGATGGTGAAGTGATTCGCCGTCGTCGGATGTGTTTGGCCTGCGGCACCCGCTTTACGACCTATGAGGAAGTGGTTCGTTCGGGCTTACGTGTCCTCAAACGGAATGGGGCTACTGAGGAGTTTCAACGCTCCAAAATCCTGAAAGGGATGCAGAAATCCTGTGAAAAGCGTCCTGTGACGGAAGAACAGATTACCGAGGCGGTCAACAGCATCGTTAAGGAACTGGAAAGCGAATACGAAAAAGAAGTGCCAAGCATGGCCATTGGCCGCAAGATTATGCAGCACCTAGAGCATATGGACGAAGTGGCTTATGTCCGTTTTGCGTCCGTGTATCGCCGCTACCGCGACGTGAATCAGTTCTTGAGTGAAGTTGAAAGCCTGATCGGGCGGGAATAGAGCGATGGTTCTCTCCCTGCAAAAGGAGACAAGTCCCCGCGAAAGCCGTATTCGGGAATGGTTACGTGAAGCGGACTTGCCTGGCGAAGATTCGGATGTGGCTTGGGTTTCGGAGGGCCTTCATCAGGCTCTGACCATGTTGGACCCCCATGAGGAAGACCCGCATGTGGAAGCCTTGTTGACCATGGGCTTGTTACAGGATCTGGGGTTGCAGGTTCCCGAAGGTTCTTCTCTCCTGGAAATGGAACTACCCGATAGTTGGTTACGGGCTGTGAGTCCATTACTTCGCAGTGGCTTCGCCCCCCAGACCTGGCGTCTGGTGGAGTGTGGAGTGCTGGATTACCGCGGACCCCGCTGGGGGGAGCTTCCGGAATGGGTGCTCGATGGCCGCAGCATTCGCCCCTTGCTCGAGGAATGGTACGAACTGGGGGAAACTCTGATTTTCCGGACTCTGGCGCGTGGCCTGCTGCCTCTTCTGATGGCGGAGGAACGCATTCAGGTTCGCTTAGTGCATACCAGCCGCAAAGAGGGAAAGGCCTGGCTGCAGGCCCTGCAGCAGGCACTGGCCTCTCTGTCACCGGAAGGTGAAGTCCTCTGGGTGCTGGGCTGACGGAGTCGGTCAGGCCTGCGTAGGCCGCGGAATGCCGGCGGGTCCCAATTGCAGATTACTGCGGTGGAGTTCGGGATCAAAGCTGCTGAGGATCTGCCCGGAAAAGGGCAGGGTCCATCGATCTTCACCGAAGCTCAGCTCCTGCAGGGTTCCATCCAGTTCCGGAAGGACTTCTCCGCTTCCTACCACAGTGATGGATACAAGGATGTTCAGGTTTTTCTTCTCAAAACGTGCAGAGACATAGCCGTCTCCCGGGTACTCCTTCGTCTGCCCCCCGGCATAGGTCCGTTTACTGCCGGGCATTTCCTCCAGGCTGAGGGCATCCGGAGTATCGAGTAGAAAACGCAGCTTCAGCGTTCCGCAGGCCGGGTCATGCAGGGTGGCTCCCTTGCCATCCTCATCCAGGCGGGCTTCCAGTTCCCGGGGAAAGGACAGATTCCAGGTCCAGGCACGGGGTGGGTCCTGATGTTCATCCACCTGATCGAGGATGGCAAGCTGGAAACTGCCGCGTTCATCTTCCCTCCAACTGAGGTGCCGTTCGGAATACGCGCCGAGATGGTGACGCGTTTCGATGCTGACCTGACCACCTTTTTCGCTCAGGTGCTGACTGGAGATATAGGCCAGAGGGCTGGGCTTGGGCCGCTCTTCCGGGTTGGCATGGCTGAGGCTGCTTTGCCAGATCGCTTTGCCGCGGGCCTGCCCGCCAGCACAAATCCAATTTCGCCCTTTGCTGATTAACCGGATCGAAGCCGCATCATCCTGAGCGTGCCCCGGTTTGAGATGGGCATGACGTGCGTAGAAGCCAAAAATACTTTCCTGTCCGTCGCCCCAGGCACTTCGCCAGGTGCCGAGACCTTGTCTGGAATCTACAGCATAGTGGGGGAGCTGTTCATTCGGATTTCCCTGGGGGAGAGAAAAGGGGTACACCGCAACGGCGAGGGGTAAGCCCCGATAATCACTACTCCAGTTATTCAACCCGTCACAGCCTTGGGTTTGATCAAACCAGGTTTTTAGAGCGGAGCGGTCTTCCGGGCGACTCAGGGCAATGCCGGGTAACACCGGGTTGAGGCGGGCGGCTCCACGGCCGGCATCGTTCCAGTCCAACATATGAACTTCATCTGCATGACGGGCGGTACCCATCATCATGCTGCGCATGCTCAGTCTCAAGTCCGGAAATTCTTCGCTAAGATCCAGGCCCCGGCGATTTCGCAGTGCCAACAGGGCCGGGAAGACCATACTGAGCGTATACGCGATGTAGCCCGTACCTTCATGATACAGCCCGGCATTGCCAAAGTGATGGCAGAATGCTCGCAGGCGGCCAATCGCCCAGCTTTCCAGTTCAGCCAGGTCCTCCTGTTCTGCGGCCAGACAACTGAGCACGCAACCGCCATGGGTTAAGGCATACCAGTTATTGGTGACGATATGGGGGTTTCCTCGCTGCACGTCCACAAAAGAACGCGCGATCATGGCGCATCGTGCCCGGAGAGCCTCAAGGTCACTCTGCGGTAAAAATCCTTCGGCAAAATTGGTGGCACAAGCCAGGCCCAGCGCCTGAGCAGCCTTTCCCAAATCTTGAGAAGCGGGTTCCTGAATGTTTTCCAAGAGGAGAGTTGCGGCTTCTTGTCCTGCGCTCAGGTTGCCCTGGCACCAGGCCAGCGCGAGTCTCTGCAGTGGCATGTCATAGCCCCGATTATCAATGGGTGGGTTCTCCAGTGCATGCAACATGGCTTGCGCAGAGGGATCCTGCTTTTCCAAGCGGGATTGAAATTCGGCTTGTCGTTCGGGAGGAGAGAAGAGGTAAGGAGACATAAGTGCTTAGCTGTTGGTGTTTCGAAATTCCAGACGTACCAGGATGCGCAATTGCCAGAGGGTGAAACCCATGAGTAACAAGCCAAGCAGCCAAGCCATCGCGGTGGCCGCTCCGAAACGCAGAAAGATGTAAGCCTGTTGAAAAATATAGAGTCCGGCGACGCGGGTCTGTGCGGCACCTCCGGTCATCGCGAGAATGTTGGCCTCTGCGTGAAAGAAGGCCGCAAGAAATACGCCCAGGAAGTTAATAATGAGCAGAGGGCGGATGCGAGGCACGACAATAAACAATAATTTATCGAGAAAGGAAGCGCCATCTAACTCGGCGGCTTCATAGCTTTCTTCATCAATACCTTTCAGCGCGGCTAAATACACCAGACATCCCGGTCCCATTCCCGCCCAGGCCAGCGGTAAGAC
The DNA here is from genome assembly GCA_002429005.1 of Verrucomicrobia bacterium UBA6056. Taxonomy (GTDB): domain Bacteria; phylum Verrucomicrobiota; class Kiritimatiellia; order SS1-B-03-39; family UBA6053; genus UBA6056. Next base: position 20,730 of record DIYK01000094.1, on the reverse strand, counting down.
GCAGGCAAACATGGCGGTTTCAGGATTGCTGAGCCAGGCAATCGGTTCCTGGAGCCGGGAAAACAAGGTGGGGCTGTCATGCTGTGCCCAGATGTCCTGCGCTAGTCCCCAAGCGCAGGAGGCGGCGGCAAAGGCTGCCAGCACACTGAACCCTGCGGCCTTCCAGGCATCCTGACGAAGTAAGCGCCGGCAAAACAGGAAGCCCAGGCTTAAGCTCAGTACTGCGGTGAGGAGATGTAGAAGAGCCGGAACCCGCATGACCAGATTGTTCAGCAGCCCATATTCGCTTTCCTCATAGAACCATTTCCACAACAGAATCATAATGAGGCCATTGACCACGGCGGGCAGATAGAACATCACGCGGAAGAAGAGCTGTCCCCAGGGGGTTTCCTGTAGGAGCACGGCCAGCAGAAAGGGGGGGATGAAGGTTAGCAACATCACCCAGGCGGAATAGCGGGTGGCGGCCCACAAGGAACTCCACCACTCTTGGTCAAAGAGCACTTCTGAGAAATTTTCCAAACCACTCCAGCGGGAATCTCCCAGAAGTTGAACCTCTTGAAAGGCCATCAGGGATCCTTGAAGCAGAGGGTATACCTGCCAGAGGGTGACGGTGATGATGGCGGGTGCGAGAAGGATACACACCCAAAAGCGACGTCGGCTGCGGCCGACCTGCCCCTGTGCCGCAGCAGCTCTGGCGTAAACCTTCACGATGGTGCGAATGAGGAAGGCGTAGGCAAGAGCCAAGATGATCAGGACGAGGGAGCTGACTCCCCGGCGTAGGTTGCGACTTTCCGTTGGTTCCTCTCCGAGCATGAGGACCCGGGCACGTAGCGCGGAGCGATGCAGTAGTTGTTGCAGAAGCTGTTCCCGCTTGATGTGGTTTTCGGGAAGTTCATCGTTCAGCCCAAGTTGCACGGCCTGTTGCAGGGGCTGACTCAGCTGTTCGTAGGCAATGTTACTATTTGGGCCGTAGGGCTCGGGCTTACCGTGTTCTACGGCCAATTTGAAAATCTGTGTCCATTCCGGAGGGCTCAATTTGACCAGGGCATGGTAGCCATGGGCACGGAGTTGATCCGGATGAACAAAAGGGGCCAGACCGCTGCGTACCAGAATGCGGGTGCGGATGGCATCCGCTTCATGGGAACTGAAAAAGCGGATGAACTCCCAGGCCGCATCCTGTACGACGGGATCCTGAATATCAGAAAACAATGCCAGCATGCGCGAGTTAATCTCTGATCCCCGGAGACCATCCGGGCCCATGGGAATGGGGGCCAGGCCGGTCAATTCCGGGTTGATCACATTGAACATCTGCTCGTCCATATAGCCCTGGGTCATGGCGATGTCCCCATTTTGCCATTTGGCCCATGCGCCGGAACTATCCCGATAGGCGTAGCCCCTACGGGCCTTTCCCTCGGCATCCGTCCAAGCTTCTGTGATCAGTTTAACATAAAAATCGAGGGCCCTGGCTGCTTCGGGCGAATCATAATCCAGCGTCCATTCATTCCGATCGGGATGCCAGGTCATAAACTCAGCACCTGCAGACCAGAGGAAGGAGGTGAAGTGATAACTTTCGTGGCTGCCCCTAGCGAGACGCAGACCATAGCGTCCCTTGCCCGGATCGCTCAGCACTCTGGCTGCATGAAGTAAATCCTCCCAATCCCAGCTCTCATCAGGGTAAGAAAGACCGGCTTCATCGAAACGGTCTTTTCGGAAGAGTAGGCCTTTTCCCATCAGCCCGCCGTAGGGCATCGCCCAGGTATGAACCTGACCGTCGGTACCCTGGCGGCGGATGACGGGAAGAATTTTTTCGTGTACCCGTTCCTCGAATTCACCGGGCGGCAACTCCGACAAGTAAGGGTCGAGTGGTGCCAGGAAGCCATTGCGGATGTAGCTGTCGGAGCGCCTGAAATTCAGGTACATCACATCCGGAGCAATGCCCCCGGCAATCGCCATAAGATCGGATTCAACCCCCTCTACACGTATTCCTGTGAATTTACGGGGACGTACCTGGATTCGATCCCAGTCATGATCACCATATCGTTGAGGATTTGCCCGGTAGCGCTCTGCATAACGTTCGCGTACGATCCCGGGATAGGCCTCTTGAAAGGCCCGGACTACGGCCAGATTGGCCCGGCTCATGGGGTCACTGCGGGTTGCATCGGGTAAGACCCAGTTGTGTACCACCAAATCTACGACGGGCGCAGCGTGTTCCGTGCGAACTTCTCCGGGCCGAAGTGGCAGACCAAGCAGTAGCAATAAGAAGAGGAACAGCTGTGGAATTCGAAGCGATCTACACGGCAGAGATCGAATCTGTCTGCAACTCCGCGTTCCGCAGCTTGGATTTCCCCGTTGCATCATTCTGCCCGGCGCAGGGTGGCCTGCAGACCGTATTGATGTAATTGCTGGAGATGAAGCTCGGCTTGTTCCCGGGCTTCTGTGGCTACAAGCGATTTGCCTTCGTTGTGAACTTCCAGCATTAATTTATGGGCGAGGGCCTGATTATATCCAAACACCTTTTGGAATACATAGACCACGTATTGCATCAGATTGACCGGGTCGTCCCAAACGACAATGTGCCACAGGGAATCCAGATCAATCTGTTCCTGGGTCTCCACATCCAGGTCAATGTCCGGATCCATCATCGAGGCTCTCCCTGCAAGGTGAGGACGAGCGAGCGGCTTCCTCCGTGGTTGCGATGTTCGCAGAGGAAGATTCCCTGCCAGGTCCCCAGGGCAAGGCGGCCATCTGAAACAGGGAGACTGAGACTGGAGCCGAGGAGTGAGGCTTTGATATGTGCAGGCATATCATCCGGGCCTTCGAGAGTGTGCAGAAAAAAGGGCTGATTTTCCGGGGCCAATTCATTGAACTGGGCTTCCAGATCATCCGCGACCTCCGGGCTGGCGTTTTCATTCAGGGTAAGCGATGCGGAGGTGTGTTGAATAAACAGGTGTAAGAGACCGCAACGCAGCGTGGAAAGCTCGGGGAGTTCGTTGAGCACTTCCCGATGAATGAGATGGAAGCCCCGGCTGCGGGGGCGTAATCGAAGCTGTTTTTGAATCCACATGGTATGATGAAATGGTCAGGAGTCAGGAGTCAGGAGTCAGGAGTGAAGAGTCATTGGTCATTAGTCATTAGTCATTGGTCATTAGTCATTGGTCATTAGTCATTAGTCAGGAGTCAGAAGTCGGGAGTCAGGAGTGAAGAGTCATTGGTCATTAGTCATTAGTCAGGAGTCAGGAGTCAGGAGTCAGGAGGGAGGGGTCAGGTAAAGCTTGCTCGCGGTTGCGCAGAGGGCAAGCGCCAATGACCAATGACCAATGACCAATGACCAATGACCAATGACCAATGACCAATGACCACTAACTCCTCTGTAATCGCGATGCCTTATTCCGAAGTCTTCTCCGTTTCCCCAATCCACTGGCCGCCGGAGATCCGGTTTTTGCGGAGCTCGAACTGGTAGACTGCGGGGCTTTGCTGGTTTTTTAAGTTTCGGTAGATTTGGTTATCGGCCCGCCGGCTGCAGACAAACTCACGCACGCCCTCCTCCTGACAACTCAATGCACGCAGGAATTTTGGAAAGCGCAAAGGAGCGCCGATGAGGTGGCTCGCTGCGGGTAGTTCCGGCAGCGCTTCTTCGCCGCAGGCGAGAAAGGAATAAGCTACAGGAGAGAGCTCCAGGTTCATTTCTTTGCGGAAATGACCCCAGAACGAACTTTGATGGGCTCCTGGAGGGGCCACCGCAAAATGATGGCACCAATGGTTCTCCATGTCATCGGCCAGGAGGCCGCAGCTCGCCTGATGGGTGCAGGGAGCATGAATGCTCAGATGCTCCGCAAGGACTTCGCGAATCAGTTGCAGGCGGCGGCCGGAGGCATGGGTGCCGGGTTCTACCCAGATGAGGGCCGGGGCGGCTTCCAGACTGGCGAGCAAGCTCTCCACCTGTTCATCTTCCAATTCGGTCAGCACATGACTGATCAGGGTCAGGCATTCCGGTTGCGGAGCGCTGCGATGCATACTGACCCGGACGCCGGGGAATTCTTCCAGAATCTTTTCCCGGGCGTAGCCCATGGCGATGGCGCTGTGGTCCCAAAGTTCCACTTCTTCAAAAGCTCCCGGAAAATGCTGCAACAGGCGGCGGGCTGCAATACCGGTGCCGCAGCCTAGATCGCAAAGGTTAGAGCTGGGTGGGTTCCAACCACGGAGGCGTAACTCCTCGAGGACGGCATCCCATTTCCAGCCGATGCGTTCGCCCAGACTATGGTCGTAGGCTTCCAGTTGGGAACGGGAGACCCAATAGGCCTCAGGAATGGGTTCGCCACTCAGGAAAAGATCCCGCAGGGCACGCAAAGCGTTCCAATCTATATCAGGTGGGGTTTCACGCATCGCTTAGAGTCTCCAGAAGCCGAGTTTGGATCGCTTCCCGGTTATAGGTGTTTCGGACATGGGCTCCACCGGCCTGACCCAGCTGTTGCTGAAGATCTGTGCGGTTGAGTAGGAGATCCATGGCACATTCAAATTCGGGGTAATCTTTAAACCAGAGGCCTCCACCGGAACTCTGGCACTGCCAGCGGAGGACTTCTGAGCCTGCATGCACCAACGCAGGGGTTCCTGCCAGCCAGGCTTCCATCAGTACGATGCCGAAGCTTTCGTTGACGCTGGGGTGGATGAAGAGCGCAGCGCCGGCCATGGCCTCCCGCTTTTCGCTTTCGGAAACAAAGCCTGCATCCAGAATCCGCCCCTCCAAGCCACGGGGCGTTTGATATTCGCCGCTCCCGCAGAAAACCAATCTGGGTGCGTTGGGGCGCCGTTCTGTGTAGAGGGCCATGTATTCAAGCAACAGGGGCGTGTTTTTTCCACCTTCCCGTCGGCCGCAGTAGAGAACATACGGTTCATTCAAGTGATGGCGTGTGGCAAAGGCGTTCGGATCCGCCTCAAACGCTGGCAGTTCCATGCCGACCACTTCTCCGCGATGATCTTTCAGATCGTAGAGAGCTTCCGCAAGTTCCTGTTCGGGGGCTGCGTTGTAGATGCAGCCGCAAACCCGCTGAAATGCTTCGGCAATGATGTCCAGGCGGGAAAAGGGCTCGTCATGAAGACAGGGGATTAACCAGGTTTTTTCGGGAGCGACTTTACTGATGTCGAGGGTGATCCCGAAGAGGTAGGGGCCGGCGAGAATGGCATCGAAGGAGTCTGCTTCCTGTTCCAGCCACCGAATCAGTTCCGAGCTGCGCACCCCATTGTTGGCCCAGAGCTCCTGGTCGGCTTTGGAGGGAACGATCCACCGGTCGATTCGGCTTTGAATGCGGAGGTAGGTTTCCGCATCCCGCCCTTCGTCCACTGGAAAGTAGCGAACGGTAATGCCTTCAAAGCGTTCACTTCCCGCTTTCCGGCTGTTTGCCCAGGTAAAATGATCGGTGGCACAGGTGCTGAGCAGTTCGACTTCATGGCCGGCTTCGGCGGAAATCAGGGCTAAATTCCGGATAAGGGTTTCGGCTCCGCCAACAACGCCTTCTGGCGAGAAACGGGGGGCTGCAAAAGCGAGTTTCATGATTCGCCCTGAGAGCCTTCCAGTTTGTTCACCCGGTTTTCCAAATCCTGGATCCGTTTTTCATAGAAATCCCGTTGAGACTCCATCGCCGTAATGGCCATGGAGTTATACTGGTTTTGCTGGTGCCAAAGACGGTAGGTGTAAAATTTGAGCAACTTCCAGATGACCGTTTTCAGGGTGACAAGCAGTTTGCCTTTGATGCCCGTGTTTCGGTCTTCAATCGGGTAATCATTGATGTCGATTTGGCTGCAGTCGTCCAGGCAGCGCAACATCACATCGTGGGCATGTTCTCCATCCGAGATCTGTGAGACATTATGCCGTTCTGCCCGCCCAATCCGGGCATCCTGATAGTCTCCGGCGGCCCTGCGGCGCTGGACCTCGTTCTGTACCTCTTGCATCAGTGCATTCACATCGACGCCTTCTGCACCTAGCTGTACCTTCATGAAATCTTCGCTCATTCCCCTTCTTTAAACAGGAGCGAAGGGGAATCCAGTATAATTCGGGGCATTAGTCAGGGGAGGAGGAGGCAGTAGTCATTGGTCAGGAGTCATTAGTCAGAAGTCAGTAGTCATTGGTGCTTGTCGTCTGCGCAACCGCTAGCAAGAGTTGCCTGACTCCCCGCCTAGGCCAAGGCTTCGGCATAGCAGGCTGACTCCTGACGAAGAAACCTTTCCCGCAGGGACTGCGGGACTACCGACCAATGACTAATGACTAATGACTAATGACTACTGACTCATGACCTCCTTACCCAAACTGGGTGGGCAGGGTGACGATGCCGGGGGAGTCATCCTGGTTATGCACCCCAAAGGGGTACCAATCTTCGCGGCGGTGGAACTGGGTAGCGTGATCCCAGGAATGTGCGGAAAGGCTCAGGAAGTAATTTCCTTCGCGAAGGAGGAGGGGATCAAAGGCAAAGCGGAAGCTCCCCTGGCCAAGGGGCAGGGTGCCCAGATCTTTTCCGGCTAGCTGGGAGTTGGTACCGTACAAAAACATGCCGTTCGCACTTTTTACGCTGTAGCCGAATACGGGTTTCTCGATTTCCTGATGAGCGATGTAGGAAATCTCTACTTCCATGCGGGAGCCGCTTTGAAAGCTGATGCTGTCTTGTCCCTCTGAGTTCAGGAGACGGATTTCTGTGAATTCCAGTTCGCGGCTTCCGAATTCCTGTGCGTAGATGCCTCCACCTTCCCCGGAGTAGTTCCGGATCATGTTGAGAATCACCTCGCTGGGGTCCCCTTGACTGACCAATTCGCCTTTGTAGACGAGAAAGGCTTCGTCGCAGAATTCTTCCACGGTTTGCAGCGCATGGGAGACAAACATCAGGGTTTTGCCTCTGCGTTGAAATTCCCGGATCCGGTCCAGGCATTTTAATTGGAACGCAATATCGCCTACGGCCAACACCTCGTCGACGAGCAAGATATCCGGGTCCACTTCGGTGGCCACAGCAAAACCCAGTCGTACGTACATCCCGCTGGAGTAGTTTTTCACCGGTTGATCGATGAACTCATGCAATCCGCTGAAATCGAGAATCGCGTCAAAACGTTTTCGGATATCTTCCCTGGGAATTCCGAGCAAGGCGGCATTCAGGTACACGTTTTCCCGGCCACTGAGGTCGGGGTGAAAGCCGGCCCCCAGTTCCAGCAGGGAACTGATGCGGCCTTCAGCTTTAATGCGGCCTTCGGTGGGGGTGATGGTGCCAGCGGTTAGTCCCAGCGTACTGCTTTTGCCTGCGCCGTTTGGCCCCACCACTCCGACGGTGCATCCTTTGGGAATGGAAAAGCTGGCGTTGCGAATGGCCCAGAAATATTTTTGTTTCCTGCGTTGGATCAGGTCTCGGAATCCTCCGAATAAGGTTGGAGGCATATAGCCCCGCAGAGCGTAGCGTTTGCCCAGGTTTTCAGCTTCGATGGCAATGGACATTACACAAAATCCGCAAAGTTACGTTGCAAGCGTTTGAAAAACAACGTGGCCAACAACAACAAAGGCAAGGGCAGGGCGAGGCCAATCCAAAAGCTGGGGCTGTCGGGAAGAACGGTCCCGGGAAGGAAGGCCCAGCGAATACAGGTGAACAGGCTTGCCAGAGGGTTCAGGAGATACACATCCAGAATCCAGGGAGCTTGATCCAGAGCCAGCGCTTCTGCGGCCAGATTCTCAACCAGGCTGAGATCATACATGGCAGGACTGAGGAAGAAGAGCGCACTGAGAGCCACTCCCACCAAATGCTGTGTGTCTCGGAAATACACATTCAAGGCGCCCAGAAACATGGCCAGCGCCATATTCAATACAAAGTGCCAGATCACAAGCAGGGGCAGGACCAAAAGGGGCCAGCCAAACATACTGCCGTCTTTCCAGAGAAGGAAACCTACCAGCAGGAACTGAATAATGAGACTGATCAGATAATCCATGGCTGCAGCAGAGGTTGTGGCCAAAGGAAGAATCACTCGTGGAAAAAAAACCTTTTTCACCAGATTTCCATTGTTGGAAATACAGATCAGCCCCTGCTGCACGGAGATCGCTGTGAACTGCCAGGCAAACACGCCAATGATAATGGAAGAGGTGTTTGCGGCCCTGCCGCTCAACAAACGGAAAAAGAATGCGTAAATCAGAGCCATGAACAAGGGGGTGAGCAGACTCCACAGCAATCCGAGAGAGGAGCCTTTATAACGGGCTTTCATCTCCCGGGCCACCAGAGCGCTGATCAGTTCCCGACGTATCCATAGTGAACGCATCGCGGACCTATACTGTGCAAGGCGCTTTTTGTCGATTCGTTCGTGGGCTCAGCTTGGTAGCGGAGATTCTGTGATTTCGATTTGGATTTGCAGCTGCTTTATGATTAAGGTCCTGCCCTTTCTTTCCCAGACCCCTCACCTTTCCTTCAGATGTCCGAGCTTCTCTTTCAACCCCTTGCCAGTGGCAGCACCGGGAACTGCAGTTTGCTAATTTACGGTGAAACCAAGGTGTTGTTTGATGCAGGGATCTCCTGTCGCCGGATTACCTTGGCGCTTAAGGAACGGGGCCTCAGTCCGGAAGACTTGAGTGGGATTTGTGTCACGCACGAGCATTCGGACCATATTTCCGGTCTACCGCAGTTGGTGAAGAAATTTAACTGCCCCTTATATGGGAACGCCGGCACCATTCAGGGACTATCTCATAAAGAGAAGTTTCAAGGAATGCATTGGCACGTGTTTACCACGGGGCAGACCTTTAGCCTGGGGGATCTACGCATTCACCCCTATGCAATCCCGCACGATGCCATGGAGCCGGTAGGTTTTGTCGTGGAGGCAGGGGAGGCCCGCCTTGGTTTAGCTACGGATATGGGGCTGGTTACCCGCTTGGCAAGAGATGTCCTGCAGGATTGCGACGTGCTGCTCCTGGAGGCAAATCACGATCCCTATCTGCTGGATAACTCGCAGCGGCCTTATTCTTTGAAGCAACGTATTGCAGGCCGGCAGGGTCACCTCTGTAATGAAGACGCGGCCTCCTTGCTGCGTGATGTCGCTGGTCCCCGATTGAAGCAGGTGTTTGCTGCACATTTAAGCAAAGACTGCAATGAAGAGGGGGTCGCTCTGGCTGTACTCCGCCGCTGTCTCAAGGATATGGGGCGAACGGACGTGGCCGTTCATGCGGCAAAACCGGATCAGCCTATAGCGCCCTGGCGGCCCTGAGCGGCTCTGTTTTGCTGCTTTCAGCTTCATTTCGTAACGGAATGACTCAGCTTCGGCTTGGAATGAGTCTCTGTGACTCACTTTTCTTTCTTGGTGTGATACTTTAGATGCTTGCGATATTATTATAATGTTAAATATTTAACGTATTGCTGTTTTTAAACTTTTGGGCTTCTATTTGTGTCTGATTCTATGCTATAAGGATCTTCCCCTTTGAAAAATTTGGAGGTTTTTATGATCGCTGAAGCAAGAGATGGAGCACAAACCCTGTTGAAATGCCTGGAAGCCGGAGGCATCGAGGTAATCTTTGGGTATTCGGGTGGTGCCGCCCTTCCTATTTTTGACGCGCTGGAAACAGCAGGTACAAACATCAAGTTTGTGCTCACCCGCCATGAGCAGGGTGCCGCCCACATGGCGGACGGCTATGCACGGGCAACGGGTAAGCCCGCCTGTGTGCTGGTAACCAGTGGTCCGGGAGCCGGCAATACCATTACCGGTATTATGACGGCCCATATGGATTCGGTCCCGATGATTATCATCTCCGGTCAGCAGGTCACCTGGATGCTGGGTAAAGATGCTTTCCAGGAAGCAGACATTTTCGGCATCACCATGCCGATCGTGAAGCACAGCTATCTGGTCAAGGACAGCAATGATATTCCCCGTGTCACCAAAGAGGCGATTCATATTGCCACCACGGGTCGTCAAGGCCCTGTGTTGATTGATATGCCCAAGAATATTAGCCAGGGGCCCTGTAATGCTCCTCTGGAAGCGGAGATCGATCTTCCGGGCTATACCCCGGAGACGGCCAAGGACGTGGATGCCTCGGTGATTTCCTCCGCTGCGGAGCTACTCGCGCAGTCTGAACGTCCGGTGATTCTGGCGGGTCATGGAGCTATGCTTGCTCACGCAGGCCCGGAACTGAAAGAATTGGCCGAAACCTGCAAGATTCCTGTGGTGAGTACGCTCTTGGGCAAAGGGATTTTCCCGGAGAATCACGATCTGTCTTTGGGAATGCTGGGCATGCATGGCACCGCATATGCCAACAAAGCCATCGTGGAAGCGGACCTGATCTTTAACGTGGGTTCCCGTTTTGATGACCGGATCATTGGTCAGCCTGACAAGTTCGGTCGCAATGCCCGCATTATTCACATCGATATTGATCCGGCGGAATTCAACAAAATGATCCGCCCTGATCTCTGTATCGTTGGTGATGCAAAAGTGGCTCTGGCTCAGTTGAACCGGGAAATCAAACCCCTGGAAACCGAAGACTGGCTGAAAACGCTGGATACCTACAAGAAGCGCTACCCCTTGAGTTACAAAAAACAGGGTGGTCTGAAGATGCAGCACGTTCTGGATGTGTTGGATCGGCTGACCGAGAGTCGCGCGGTGGTTACCACCGACGTGGGGCAGCATCAGATGTGGGCAGCTCAGTTCTGCAAGAGCCTGGCTCCCTGGGATTGGATCAGCTCCGGTGGTGCAGGTACCATGGGCTTCGGCTTCCCGGCGGCCATCGGTGCACAGCTCGGACGTCCTGATGACATCGTGGTTGCGGTGGTCGGTGACGGTGGCTTCCAGATGACGCTGTTCGAACTGTCCACAGCGGTGTTGCAAAAGCTCCCGGTCAAAATTCTGGTGCTCAATAACCACTTCCTGGGCATGGTGCGCCAGTGGCAGGAACTCTTCTTTGATAACCGTAAATCCGGCGTGGATTTGGAAGGTAATCCGGACTTTGTGAAGCTGGCAGAAGCCTATGGCGCCAAAGGCTTCCAGATCAAACGACCTGCTGACATCGAGCGCGTCCTGACTCAGGCCCTGGAGTATAACGAGGGTCCCTGTCTGATTAACTGCGAAGTGGTGAAAGAAGACAACGTGTTCCCGATGATTCCCGCTGGTGCGGCTCTGGAAGACATGATTGTCGAAAAACCCCGCCACAAAATGGAAAAACCCATCGGATCCACCTGATCGGAGTGCGGAGTTCCGAATGCGGAGCAGAGCGTGCCCTCTGCTCCGTGTTCACACCTGAATCTAGCCTTTTCTTTTTACCCCAACCCTTTTTCAAATCATGAGCGATCAAGATATCATTACCACTGACATTGAGCCGGCGACCATGCTGGAACTGACGCCTCCCGAGCAGCCCCTGCACACCCTCAGTGTGTTGGTGAATAACAAACCCGGTGTGCTGGCCCGCGTGGCGCAGGTTTTTTCCCGTCGTGGCTACAACATCGAATCTCTGGTGGTGAGTCCCGCGTCGGACGGGAACTTCTCCCGGATGACCATCGGAGCCCGTGGCGAAGAGGATGGTCTGGAGCAGATTAAAGCTCAGTGCCAGAAGCTCATCGACGTGATCTCCTGCTATGATCACACCGATCACAACACCGTGTCCAAAGAGTTGGCTCTGGTAAAAGTGAATTGCGGACCCGATCAGCGTGGCGAAGCCCTGCAGATCGGTGAGCATTTCGGCTGCAAAACCGTCGACCTGACCCCGGACAGCATGATTCTCATGGTCACCGGAGACTCTGGGAAACTGGACGCAATGATCGGTATGATGCAGAAATTCGGCATCATCGAACTCGTCCGTACCGGCAAAGTGGTCATGGCCCGGGGCATGGATTTGACCTGAGCCTCGTTGTTCCGCAATCTCTGCGGGAAATAAAGGGTTCTTATCCCGCAGAGACTGCGGGACAACCAACCACAAAAAAACCCGGGCATGCCCGGGTTTTTTCGTGTCAGGTTCGATCTACGCTTATTCCTGAGCGCGTCCACCTTTGCCCTGACGTCCACCTTGTGCACGACGCTCCAACATGGCGTCGAAGGCTGCGGCTTTTTCAGATTCGCTGAGCTGTCCGTCGCCGTCGGTATCGAGTTTCTCCATCATTTTCTGACGGGCTTCCCCGCGGCGGGCTTCACGTGCAGCCTGTTTTTCGGCGTCACTGAGTTCACCGTTGCCGTCTGTATCGTATTTCTTTACCATTTCGGCGCGCTTGGCTTCCACGGCAGCCTTCAGGTTGGCTTTTTCATCTTCGCTGAGTTTGCCATCACCATCGGTGTCGAATTCTTCCCGCATTTTGCGAGCGTGCTTCGCGCGGCGCTTTTCACGCGGGCCGAGCTGGCCATCTTCGTTTTTGTCGAAGCGTTCCATGCGTTTTTCATTACGGGCACCTTTTTCGGCAGGGGCTTCGGCGTTCAGCATGCTGAAGCTCAAGGTTCCGGCGGCAATCAGGATGAGGGTCTTGGACAGGTTCATTGCGATCTCCTTATGGTTGGTTGTTGTCCTGATGCAACAAACGGGTCATGTGGCGACTTATTGTGTAGACTGTGATTTTTTTTCATCTGTCGGGTTTAGTTCGCTGATGCGTTGTGTGCGGATCCGAAGACTGTTTGGACGGGTAGGGGGATGCAGAATAAGGAGGTTCCGTCGTCCCGGGCTGACAAACCACTGATTCTGTACCACCGGGTAAAATGCATCTTTCTCCATAATCCCCAATGAAATGGGGATGTATTGGTTGGGAAATGTGCTGAGATCCACGCTGTGAGTCCCTCCGGAGGCTAGCTCAACCTGCTCCGATGCGAGGTTTCCAGTTACAGTCCGATTCAGGGTGTTGATCAGGAGCAGAGAGTTTGGGGGATAATGTTCTGCATCATCCGCTATGATAAAAATCTTCGCGAATTCGGGTGACCTTCGGGGACTAAACAGGAGTATGAGCTTATTCTGGGAAGGGGGGAGGTCGATCTGGGCCACGTTTCGAAGATGAATGCTGCTGTCCGCCAGGTTTTGTTTGCGGTACAACCTGAGGGGGGATGGGCCCTGGTATGGGTAGTCCCTGCTCCGCTCCTGCGGATTGAAGTGTAATTCAACCAGCTTTTCCGGGTTACCGGTTGGAGCGTAATAGATGCCTGTCCAGTCGCCCCGTTTTAGAGGGAAGATGGAGAAATGCAGATCCGCCTCTTCAGCTCCGCTGAAAGGGACTAGGGCGAGACTGAGCACAAGAAAGTGCAGGGACTTAGGGTTGCGGGACAGGTAGCCAGCGAAAGGAAACGATTTCATATCTGCGTGAGCTGTGTAGGTTCTGTGCGGGGGACATGGGGTCACTCTGATCCAATTTTTCCGGGATACGCTGTACCCGTGCTTCACAGAGAGCTTCGGTGTAGCCTGTACCATCGGGATTGGATTTCCGGCCCAGGGCGCGAATGAGAAAGCTGTCTGAGCGGGGGGCGGCCACGGGAGCTAATGTGTGCAAGAGGTCCTGTTGGCTGAGAGCCAGAGGGGAGGACCGGGGGATCCCCTCATTGATCCCCGGATCTGGACTCTGCGCGTTCACCGCATCAATCGCTTCCTGTAACATTCCGGAATTCGCCAGTTCCTGTATACTTTGGAAAGGACGTCCACGGGTTTTGAGTTTCTGTACCAGTTCTTCAGCGAGTCTGCGCAGCATGGGCTGCTGCTTGGTATTCTGAATGACGCGAATGCCTTGTGCATAGCGCTGATCGGGCTGGGCCAACTCTTCTCGGGAGAGAACGAATGCTTGCTGTTGTTGTTGGAAGAAGGGAAGTGGATGAAAGCAGCCTTCCCGGGTGATGCTGGGTGAGGAGGCTGGAGAGTCTGCCTTCGCGGTGAGCATGGGCGCACGGAGCATGGCTTCCCAGGCGGCTATGGAGGTGGAGTTGATATTAAATTGTCCGTCACTCAATTCTTCAATGGCATCATCTGAAGCGGCAGGATGCCTGCAGGTCTTGCGTCGATGTACTGCGGGGTGAAGGGCAATGGGGTGATTGGTTTCAGGGTGAAGCTGTTTGGGAGACAGGTAGTATCGATCGTAAACGGCGTTGAGCTCGCCTCCCTGCGGAGATCCAATGATCCGAGCCGGGCGTTGGTAAATAGGAAGGGAGCTGAGTTGCCCAATGGAAAACACGTCTCCATCCGGAACATCGATGAGTAACATCTTCCGAGAAGGCGCTGCGTGACTGCGTGGGCTTGCATCATGAAACTGGTCAAGGCCATTAAACAAATTGAGGCTGTCGCTGACTACGTCCGGTGGATAGGTGGAGACCGGATCCAACAACTCGGCATAGCTTGTCGGAGCATGTTCTCCGTATTGAAAGGACTCCCGGCTATCAAACAACGGATCCATGCAATTGGCATAGAGTAGATACTGATTCAGGCTCTCAGCTTCCCATGCATCGGAAGCGATGCGGAAATGATAGGCGAAATTGTAATCATCCAGCACATAACTGCTGCTGGTCGTTCTCGAGAAGGGATTGGGGCCGCTGTTGAAGCGCTTGTGGATCTGGAAGTCTTGAAAAACGAGGCCGCGGATTTCCTGCATCCCGGTTAATACGGACCGTGGTGTCCCGTAAGGAAGTAGTCGGAGACGGAGTCCCTGCGGTGGGTGAATCGCGCTGATTTGGATAAGGGCCGAATCCTCCGGGCGGGTAGCATGGCTGCCACTCCAGCGGGTATCGGTAAAATTTCGGGCTAAGCCTTGGGCTTGGCTGGCCGGGTTGGGCTCCATGACCTGATAGACTTCCCCTGGCAGAAGTTCCGGATGCTTTGGTAAACTATCTGCCTTAATTTCGAGCCAGCTGTGTATCGAACTTCTGGGGTCTTCCGGCGCATAACTGCTGAACTGATTCAGATTCTCGAGGAGGGTCGGCGCTCTGCCGCTTAAGTCCTTCACTTCCACTGTGGGTAAATTCTCTACATGAAGGGTCAGTGCGCGATCCCAGCGGCGGCTTTGGTCATCCGCAAAACGTAGAGGGAGGCTGTAGGGGTTCCAGAATTCGGCTTGCAGATGGAAGCGGATGCGGACCCGGGCATCACTCCACGTGTGAAAGAGTCCGATATATAACACCGCTTCGGTCAGCAGAGGACGTGGGCTGAAAAAGGGATCTCCGGCTTCATATCCTAATGCAAGCGGGGAGATGGACTCTACGGGAAGTGCGCCCTGTTTGGGGGCGAGGAAGCGCATCACATCCTCGTTGACGAGGAATGAATCCCGATACTGAAAATCGCTGAGGTTTCGTTTTAAACCACCATCAATACAATTTTCGAAAACCCCTCGGGCTCGCAGGGTGAGCTCATGTTTGGGGAGTGTCTGTCCTGCAGCTAGGAAAGGGCGGGAGGCGCTGTCCACTGCGAAGAGGAGCTGTTCTAATTCGGTGATCCGGCCCAATTCGAAGGCCAGCTCTGGGGAGCGCAGGTCGTTTTGACTCTGCTCAAAGAACGGTTGCAGTGAGATGCCGAAGTTACACTGAGACTCAACCAGGGATCGTTTCTCTGCAAGAGGGCCGCAATAAAGAGCCAGGGCATCCCTCCGTGCCTTCAGAGAGGCTTTGCTGGCTTCATCCGCGACCCAATAGGCCAGCTGCATGCGCGTTCGACCGTTTCGATGGATTCGGTGTGTCTCGAGTGGCACCTTGACTGCGGCGTAGGGATGGATGGCCGGGAAGAGCTGTACGCTGCTCTGTGAAGGCAATCGACTGGGGTCTGGGTCCTTTCCGGAGACAAGCCATTCGGGTCTGGGCTGCAGGATGCCTTCGTGATTTTGTGCCCAGATGCCGGTCCACCATTGTGTTTCCGGAAGACGGTTGCGGGTTCCCAGGATGTCTGCATGAGCACTGACCCGCCGGTCCGGACCACTTAGACATTGTACTTTATTCAAAGCTAAATGCATAGATACCTTTGCATAAGCTTGAGCCTGTGCATGTTCGACCCGGTTTTGTACGGAACGGTACTCTTGGCGAACCAAAGCGGTAAAGGTCACGGTGATGAGCAGGAGTAAGCTGATCATAAGAAGGGTGACGAGGAGTACGCTGCCTGATTTAGCATGCGACGAAGGCATGCCTTCACCTTGTAAGCTATGAGGCTCTTTTGTGGAAAGGGTAAACCTAACTTATTATGCAAAAGATTTTCGCATCATCTGAATGTCATGGGGGACGCCTTGGAGCTGAAACGCGTTTGGCTGATGTTTGAAAACTTCATAGCCCTTGTGCCTGTAAAAGGCTTTTGCGTGCTGGTTGTGAACTTCCACACACAGTTGGGCCTCCAGAATGCCCCAGCGTTGTTGCAGTTCCTGTTCTGCCCGGGCCAAGAGAAGGCTGGCGCCTCCACATCCCCTCTTGTCTGCTCGTACGCCCATGCTGTACACCAGTCCAATTCGTTTCCCTTGCTCCCATTTTGGCTTTGCTCCGGTCATTCCTATCAGATCCTTTCCCTGCCAAAGTCCTA
The DNA here is from genome assembly GCA_002429005.1 of Verrucomicrobia bacterium UBA6056. Classification (GTDB taxonomy): domain Bacteria; phylum Verrucomicrobiota; class Kiritimatiellia; order SS1-B-03-39; family UBA6053; genus UBA6056. The sequence continues at coordinate 4,295 of DIYK01000094.1, read as the reverse complement.
GCAGGAGCCCCTGTCCATTGAGCATTTGAAGTTGCAGAAGGCGCCGGTAATAGCCACTGCCCCGTTGGCGCTCGATCTCAGGGGGGGTGCCAAAGGCACTGGGGATCTCTTCAATTAACTGAATCCGAAGCCGAGATAGTCTTCCCGCTTGAGTCAATTTAATCGGCGCGACTTCCAGATCCGCAGCTGTGGGATCGGGTTTTTGAGGTTGCGCTTCAAATGGAGCTGTCATAGGCCATAGCATATGACACTGCGACTTGGTTTTGCAACGCTGGGACTGATGATGACACTGAATGCGGATGATTTACGGGTAACGGGACGTGCCATGGTGGTGAATGGGGAGACCGAGGTGCCCCGGGGACTGTTCGGGGTACATGCCACCCCGGTGGATGACGCGAAACTGGAACGCTGGGGCGTGGAAAACGTACGCCTCATGAATCAAACACCTTTACAAGCGGCTAATGGCTTGGCGGAACTGCCAGCCGCGCTACCGGAAGTGATGGAATGTCTCTGGGACCGATATCAACCTGCCGTGATTGTACAGCATGCGGATTGGGCAGAACGCCTGAGAGAGGCGGCTCAGGCGGCTGCAGTGCGGGCGAAGGCCTCTGAGCGCCTGCATATTATTGAATTCTGGAATGAGCCTTATTTGAACTGGGGAGTGCGTCCGGGAGTGAATTATGATGGCGCGTTCTACAAGGACGATTTTAAGCTTCATGAAAAAATGACCTTGGCCTATGAGGAGGAAGCTACAGCGCACATGGTCTGGACGGAGCAGCTGGTTGCGGTGAAGGCCGAGAGCGGGGAAGTGGATTATCTGGCCACCCGTTATATGCCCCAGGGTCGCAAAGAGGGGGACAGCTGGACCTGGCGGGAACGGGAATACCGTGCAGAGAAAAAACCTTGGGGACGGGATGTCACCCAGAGTACCTTCTGGCCCGGGAAGCAGAATGTACTGTGGTATCTGGCCATGCTGAAAGAATTTGCTCCTGCGTTTAAAGAGCAGGCTCCGGAGATTCCGCTGGTCATGGGCTGGGATTTTCACATCTACCAGAACCAGTATGCGGCCTGGGAGGATGTTCATAAGCCCACTTTGGATGCGGCTGCAGCCTGGATCGATGGATACAGTGAACACCATTATGGTGGCGATACCCGTCGGGTGGCGGCATCCTACTCGGTGGCGTGGTCCTACATGATGCAGAAGCACGGGAAATCCATTGATTTTTACAACACGGAAGCCGGCGGAGATTTGGATCCGGAACGTCCCGGAGCTGCAGACCCCGGATACAATACCACCAGTCCGGAAGTACGGGATCGGGCGGCGTTCACCTACACCGTTCGGGATATTTTGCATCTATTGGATAAAGTGCCGGATAAAGCGAAAAGCCGTTCCGCGCATGAGGCTCATCATAACCGGGGCGTGCCTGCAGCCTTTTTGATGATGCGCGATTTGCGGGGGACACTCATGGAAACCCTTTCCCCGGCGGAAGATATCTGGGTGGTTTCCGCTCTGAATGGGAATAAACTGACTGTATTGGTGTTTAATGACAGTCGCGGTTCTATTCGTAAACCGCTTCAGGTTCAGGCTCCCGGCGGCTCCCGGATTGTGGGCGTGACCCATCTCAGCTACAATCGGGATGAGTTTGTTCGCAGTAAGCCGGAAACGCTGGAAGCGGCAGAGAACTGGATTGCTGAGGTGAAGCTACAGATGCGGGGCTGTCAGGGCTGGGTGCTGGATCTGGAAGGGGAGCCAAAACCGGATCGGGTGAGCCTGAAACAATTTGTGGCCGAGGATGGCGTATTGCATGAGATCCCACAAGAGGATGCCTTAGAGCTGAGTATACTCCTTCCGGAAGCTGAGCTTGCCGTTGCTCAGTCCGGCCGTCTCCGCATTGTTCAGGAGGGCTTTGACCCGAATGTGCATCAAATGAGTTTCAATGGAAAGCCGCTGGAACTGAAACCGGGAGGCTTGGGGATTGTAGATGCGGAGCTACCAAAAGAATGGTTGCAGGAAAGCAATCTGCTGCGCTTTACCCGCAATCCGGGTGTCAATACGGCCCGGATTCAGGCGGCGAGTTTATTTCTCCTTCAGGAACTCTGATCGAGTTGGGTGGGCTGATCCGCCTTTTCCGGACTGCTGATTTGCATCCCTTCCCGAATGGGCGTAGGGGAAACCTATGAAGATTTTGTTTGTTGGCGATATCATGGGTTCCGCAGGACGGAAGGCCTTTCTCGAGACAGCCTGTCCCATGAAGGAACGGGGAGAGATTGATGTGCTTCTGGTGAACGGGGAAAACTCGGCTTCCGGGAAGGGCATTAATAAAAAGTTCGCCGAACAGTTTCTCAAGGCGGGAGCAGATGTAATCACCCTGGGCGATCACGCCTACGACCAACGTGAGATTATGGGCTATCTCAATGAACAGCGCTTGATGATTCGTCCGGCTAACTTCGCTCCCGGTTGTCCGGGCAAAGGCTGGGTTACGGTGGATACCGCGCATGGTCCGGTGACCGTGATCAACCTGATTGGTCGGGTATTCCTGAATCCCAGCGACTGCCCCTTCCGTTGCGTGGATAAAATTCTGAAACAGATTCCTCAGCAGAAACATCCCATCTTTGTGGATATGCATGCCGAGGCCACCTCGGAAAAAATGGCTATGGGCTGGCATCTGGCCGGAAGGGTAACCGCCGTGGCCGGAACCCACACCCATATTCAGACCTCGGATGCACGCATCCTCAAAGATCACACCGCCTACATTACCGATGCGGGCATGACTGGATCCAAGGATTCGATCATCGGTTGTGAAATGGATGCCATTCTCAAACGCTTTATGACCGGTCTGCCTGCTCGCTTCGAGCCGGCGGAAGGCAATCCTTCCGTGGAGGCCTTTCTGGTGGAATGTGGACGGGATGGCAAAGCGAGCTCCTGTCAGGCACTGCGGATGCCGGAACATGGCTGAGGGTTCCTCCAAGCGGCAGATCCTGGGGGTGGCGGAGCTCAATCGCCGTGTCCGGGCACTGCTGGAGCAGAACCTGGGTAAAGTCTGGGTGGAAGGGGAATGTTCCAATGTATCTGCCCCCAGTTCCGGGCACGTCTATTTTACCCTGAAAGACGAACAGGCGCAGTTACAGGCGGCCTGGTTCCGCGGCCGTCGTGGCCCGGGGGCATTGATGCCCGCGGATGGGATGAAAGTTCGGGTCTATGGTCAAATTACGGCCTATGAGCGGGGTGGCCAGGTTCAAGTGATTGTCGAAACGGCAGAGGATGCGGGCCGGGGGGATCTACAGAAACGCTTTGAAGAGTTGAAAGAACGGCTGCGCAAGGAAGGGCTGTTCGAACGCTCGCGTAAACAAGCCTTGCCCATGTTGCCCCGGCATATCGGCGTAGTGACCTCTCCGACCGGTGCGGCTATCCGCGATATTCTCAATGTGTTGATGCGTCGTTTCCCGGATCGGCGGATCACGCTGTTTCCTGTACCGGTGCAGGGGGAGGGGGCGGCTCCGCGTATTGCCAAAGCGCTGGACTTTGTAAATGCGCAGTATTCTGTGGATGTGCTCATTGTGGGTCGGGGCGGGGGAAGTCTGGAAGATTTATGGCCCTTTAATGAAGAAGTGGTGGCCCGTGCCATTGCCCGGAGTCGCATTCCCATTATTTCCGCAGTGGGCCATGAGATTGATTTCTGTATTTCCGATTTTGTGGCCGATCTGCGGGCACCCACGCCTTCGGCAGGCGCGGAATTGGTGATTGGGCGAAAAGTCGAATTTGAACAACAGGTGCAGCGCCTGGAGCAACGGTTGGCCGCAGCCTTGCGGCGGCGTCAATTGGAGTATCGCAGCCGCCTGGAACGGGCGAAAGGACATGATTTGTTTCATGAGCCCCAGAAGCTGCTGCAACGCTACCGGGCCCAGGTTGCCGCCCTGGATGTCCGTATGCGTCAGAGCCTGCGCTCGCGGGTCACCCAACCTCAGCGTCGCCTGGGGGAATTAGGCCTGCAACTGAGGCATCAACTCGAACGAAAACTGCAGGAGGATCAGCGTCATGTGGATGAACTGGGGCTGAGCCTCGAGCGTCGCATGCAGCAGGAACTCGAACGGCGCCAGCAGCGCCTCAAACAGGCGGAAGGCAAGTTGCGGATTCTCAATCCTTACCAGGTTCTTGACCGTGGCTTCAGTATCACCCGTCTGGAGGATGGTTCGGTGATCGAAGATGCGGAACAAGTGGAAACCGGAACCCTGATTGAAACCCTGACCCGCAAGGGGAGTTTGCGTTCCAGGGTGGAGTAGCCGTCGGCCTTCAG
>DIYK01000075.1 GCA_002429005.1 Verrucomicrobia bacterium UBA6056 | reverse complement strand
TCCGGCGGTCCCCGCCGGAAATCTCAGATGTGTGAACTATCCCGCAGAGACTGCGGGACGACAACTGCGGGAGCATCGGAAATCAGCGGATCAGGGGAACTGGAAGAAAGCCACAGCGGCGTCTTTTTCGCCTTTGGTGCTGCTGTTCGCCCAGGCAGGTTGGTTGCCGCCATTGTAATTCCGGCTGGCATTGCTACCGAAGCAAAAGATCCCTTTGCTACCGACGATGACGGCTTTCATTTTCGTGGCTCCATGAGTGTCGCCCCGGATCATACTGGCATATTCGTAGTTCTTCAGGTCCGGTGAAATGACGGCGAGCATGCCGTCACCACCACCTGTCTGACCCCGAAGCCAGGGTTTCCAGGCATTGTCACTGGTCCAGGCTTTGGCTCCGGAATTGCCCACCATATAAATCCGGCCCTGTTTATCCACGGCCAGTTGCTCGCCCCGGTTTCCAGCCAGGCGGGGGTAGGGAGGGGACACAGGCACGCCGTTATCGCTGTAGCCGGTGTTATAGCTGTGCTGCCAGTACCAGCCGTCCTGAATCTTCCCGGTTTCGGCGTCCACTTTGCCAATCCAGTAAATGAACAGGTTGCCGGTGTCCCCGGCGAGGTGTCCTTTAAAGCGGTAGACGTTTGAGCCATGCTGACCTACGAGCACATAGAGCTCTCCGTTGTGGGGATTGTAAATCAGGTCGTTATCCTTCTGGTCCGGAGTGTGGACTCCATCACCTTCCTGATACATATTGCTGCTCCAAATGAGCCGGCCATCCGGGGTGAATCGGGCGACGATACAATCGAAGGCGGGAAACTGCTTGGTGCCTTTGACGCGGAAGTCATATTGGAGGGTGCCGCAAACCACGATGTCCCCGTTCGGCATGAGTTCGAGGTGACCCCGCTGACGGATGCCCAGCAGCTTAAAGCGGGTGGGGCCCCATTTGCCCGGGCCGTCATAATCATAGCCGTCTCCGCTTTTGCCTTTGGCATAATAGGCTCCAACCTGACCTTCGTTGAGAAACTGTCCGCCACGAACATCAAAATCAATGGCCCATTCGCGGCCTTCATCCTGGTCGGGGAAGGTGGAGGCGCTGCCGTCCGCATTGACTCGCATCACATAAGAGGAAGCGCCACGGGCAATGGTTCCGGTCACCCAGAGGACGCGCCCTTGTTTATCCACGGCTACATCGCTGACGGCATCCTGATTGGGACCACCGGCGATCATCCAGTTCAGAGTTTTGCCATCCGCAGAGACCGAGGCAATGGCGGATTTCCGTCCTTTGGCTGCCGTATCCGGGTTCAGGAACTTGTTGAAGTTTGTGCTGTTGTCCAGCAATCCACCGCCAATGGCGATGCTGCCATCCGGTCCCAGAGCGACACATTTTGGATCAATCAGGTCGCCACCAAACACAGAGATCCAGTTCATGGTTTGTCCATCAGAGGAGAGTTCCGCCACAAAGGCATATTTCTCTCCCGTGCCGCTGCCCAGCTGATGCACGGTGACTCCGGCTGGGGCAAGGTCTTTGCTGCTACTGACTCCCAGGACAATCATGCGTTCGTCCCCACGTTGGGCGGCGTCCACAATTTCCTCCGAGCCATTTCCTCCAAACTGCCACGCGGACACCTTGGGCTGTGCGTCGGTTTTCCACTTCCCTCCAGTTGCACCGCTCAGGGCGCCATCCGCATTGCTGGCCGTGATATTGGCGGACATGCCGGAACCCCCTCCACCCAGAGACTGGGTCAGGGCCTGCAGCAGAGGAGATGCGCCGCCAGCGCCGCCCTGCTGGTTTTGCCAGGCGACATACAGGGCTCCAGCGATCACCACAGTTACGATGGGGCTGATGATCCAAAAGGGGCTGATTCCTTTTTTCTTTTTTTGGGGCATCCCCGCTGTGGCCGCTGCTGCTGCTGGAGCGGCTCCTCGGCGTCCTCCAGAGCTTCGGCCTCCAGCCGCGGCTCCTCTCCCCGCGGTACTGCGGCCGGAGCCACTTCGGCCGCGGCCTGCACTGCTTCGGGAGCTGGAAGAAGGGGCTCGGCTGACGCGACTATCCCCACGTTTCACGCTGGAACGGCTGATACTACTGCTGCTGCTGTTTCCTGTGCCACGTCGGACGATGCGTTTCGACGTGCTGTCGCCGGTTGACGCTTGAGGTTCTGGAGGAGTAGGGGGGGCGTCTGCAGGGATCTGCACTAAGCTGTCACACTCCGGACAGACACATTCCTGGCCAAGATAATCCGAGGAAACTTCCAGAACTGCGCTGCAGTCCGGACAGGAAAAAGAAACAGTGGAACTCATAAGTTGATTGCGAGGGGAATCAGGGTTTAATTTCTACTTCAGCAGGGGCAACCAGATAGCTTTTCGGATCGGCGGAAAGAGGACTCAATTCGGGAAGCGTGACTTCTGTGGTTTCCCAACCGGCATGCAGTAGGGTTCCCGACAGCTGTTCCGCATCCTGAACCGAACCGGCCAGTCGGACTTTTTCAAGGTCCTCAGGCTGCAATTCCACCCGGCTGCCTTCAGATTCCGAGCGTACCTTTTGCAGAGAAAAATGTTTAGTGAAAACCTCATGGCAGCCTTGGTGGACGACCCGGGCGACCTGGCCGATCCGTGCGTCCGGTTGCTGGGAGATATCTTCCATGACAAAATCCACCAGGCGCCCTTTTTCCTGAAGCAGACCCAGGAAGTGGGCCAGCTCCCTCCGGCTTTCCACATCCCGTTCCACTTTGGGTGCTGGCGGACGTAGCTCCGGGAGAGGCTCGGGAAGCGCTTCCGTGGATGCGGGCGCAGCGGGGCTTTGTTGTTTACTGCGGAGCAGCGCTTCGATGACCATCCATAGTCCCAGAAACAGATTTCCCGCAGGAACAATCAACGGATCCGGAAACAGTTCTTCTTTCAGCAGGTTCACTGCATTGAGGCTGACCAGGATCAGGGAGAGAAGGATCAAACGAATGGGTTGGAAGCTTTTAGATGCGCTCATGATCCGTTCTCTGACCCGCCCGCGGCAGGATGCAAGCCTGAGCTTGTGCGCAGGCTGCTAAATCATTTTCGAACTCTTGTCTGGAAAAAGTGCTCTATCCATGAAAACGATGCCATCGCATGAAAAAAATTGAATTCACCATGGATACCTCTGCTTCTCCCGAGCGGCTCTGGCACTGTATGACTGAGCAGCAGCTGTTCCGGATCTGGAATGAGGGTTTTCACCCGGGCGCCTATTTTGAGGGGGAGTGGCGGGAAGGGGGCTTGCTTCGTTTTTTAATTCAGGACAAAGGCGGCACGGAAGTTCGGATTCATCGCTGTGTTCCAGGCCGTATGCTTCATATGGAGCATGTGGCCGTAATTGATCCTCAGGGGGGACGGGATATCGAAAGTGTAGAAGCCCGAGAATGGATAGGAACCTTGGAGGATCAGGATATCGAAGTGACGGAGAGCGGGTGCCGTTTGCGGATCCGGATGGAACTGCCCGAAGCGTATGCTCCAACCTTTGAGAAATCCTGGAGGGAGTCCCTGCAGGAATTGAAGAGCTTGGCTGAATCGGAATCCTGAGCTTGGCTTCGATGAGCAGTCCTTCCACCTCGCTGAGTGCGGACTTCGGGATCCTTCGCTATGCCCAGTGTTGGGAAGATGCGGATGTATTGCTGGAAGGGCTGAACATTCAGCCGGGTGACCGCGTGATCTCCATTGCGTCAGCGGGGGATAACGTCCTTGCGATGCTGACCCAGGATCCCGCAGAGGTGGTCGCCGTAGACTTAAGCGCGGTTCAGTTGGCCTGCTTGGAACTTCGTATTGCGGCCTACCGCCGTCTTACCCATATGGAGTTGCTGCAGCTTATGGGTTCCAGACCCTGCGAAGATCGGGCTGCGTTATATGACCTGTGTCGTTCTGAGCTCTCGGACAGGACTCGTGAGTATTGGGAGGGGCGACGTCGTGACCTTCAACAGGGCTTGGGAAGTCTGGGTAAGTTTGAGCGCTATTTCCGAATTTTCCGGACGCAAATTCTTCCCTGGGTGCAAAACCGGAAACGCATCGATCAACTGCTGAGCCCCTTAGCCCCGGATGTGCGGGAGGCCTTCTATGATCAATGTTGGGATCATCGTGGTTGGCGGATGTTATTTCGGGTGTTCTTCTCCAGAAAGGTGATGGGGTACTTGGGCCGGGACCCCAGTTTTTTCAAACATGTGGAAGGTTCTGTTGGAGATCGTATCTTGGATCGAACCCGGCATGCTCTCCGGAATCTGGATGCCTCTACCAACCCCTACCTGCATTGGATCCTGAAGGGAACACATGGTCCCGCGCTCCCGTTGGCATTACGGGCGGAGCATTATGATGTGATTCGCAAACGCTTGGATCGGGTTAGCCTGGTTCAAGCTCCCATTGAGCAGGCCCTGACACAGCCTTTTGATCGCGGAAATTTCTCGGATCTGTTCGAATATCTCTCTGAAGAAGATACGGCAGTGTTGTTGGACAAGGTTTCCGCATCCCTGACTCCGGGGGGGCGGCTGTTTTATTGGAATCTACTGGCTCCCCGGGCGGCTCAACCGGATCGTCATGGCCTGCGGAGACTGGATAAACTCTCGGATGAGCTCTTGCTGCAGGATAAAGCCTGGTTCTATGCAAAGATTCAGGTTGAAGAACGAATTTGACGAGGATTTGGAACACTTTTGTGCTGATCTTCTTCAATCTTGTGGTATTTGAGTTTCATGAGTGACCGCTACCGCCTGGCCATAGCCCAGATGAACCCCACTGTGGGGGCCTTTGAGGCAAACCGGACCCGTATCGTCCGGATGGCGGAGCAAGCCTGGGACACAGGGGCGAGAATGCTGTTATTCCCGGAATTGGCCCTCTGCGGATATCCTCCGGAAGATTTGATTCTGAAACCCCATTTTGTCGATCAAGCGGAGCTTGAACTGGAAAAGCTGGCCTCCCAGCTTCCACCGGAGCTGGTTTGTGTGGTGGGTACGGTGACCCGAGGGGAGCAGAAACCCCGCAATGCCGCAGCTGTCATTGCGGAAGGAAAAGTGGCCGCCTCCTACGCCAAGCGGCATTTACCCAATTATGGGGTGTTCGACGAACAGCGTTTGTTTGAGCCGGGGGATCGACCTTTGGTGATTCAATGTTCTGGAAACCGAATTGCAGTACAGATTTGTGAGGATGCCTGGTTTCCGGAGGATCCGATCCTCGATCAAATGTCGGAACTGAATCTTTCCGCTCTCTTAAATCTGTCTGCTTCGCCTTTTCATCGCGGGAAAGGGGACGAGCGTCATGAGATGCTTCGTCGCACCTCCGCTAAAATCCGGGCTCCGCTGGTCTATTGCAATCAAGTGGGGGGGCAGGATGAATTGGTGTTTGATGGGGGGAGTATGTTTTTGGGTGCGGATGGTCAGGCGTTGTCCCGGGCGAAGCGCTTCAGCGAAGATTTAATTTGGATGGATCTCCCCGTTTTGGAAGGGGTGGATGCCCTGGATAGTGAATTGCCCTTGAATGTGGAATGGGTGTTTTTGTCCGGGGAAGACCGGGTGTCGGTGAATCCGCCTCCGCCGCCTGTTCCTTCGGCGCCGGACTTAGAGCCTTTGGAGGAGGTCTACGAGGCCCTGTGTTTGGGATTGAGGGATTATACCGAGAAGAATGGATTTCATGAGGTGTTGGTCGCCATCAGTGGCGGAATTGATTCTGCCTTGGTCGCAGCTCTGGCGGTATCTGCCTTGGGGCCAAGCCGGGTCTTCGGCGTGACCCTGCCCACCCGTTACAGCTCAGAGGAAACCCAAGCAGATGCGCAGAGCTTGGCGGCATCCTTAGGCATTGAGATGTCGATGTTGCCCATCCAGGCTTTGTTTGAAGAATTTCAGGAACTCCTTCAGCCTCAGTGGGAAGGCTATCCTGAGGATGTGACGGAAGAGAATCTTCAATCCCGGATTCGCGGGACCCTGGTCATGGCCTTGTCCAATAAATTTAAACGTCTGGTCCTGGCGACCGGAAATAAAAGTGAAATGGCCACTGGCTACGCTACCCTGTACGGGGATATGAATGGCGGTTTTGCTTTGATCAAGGATGTACCCAAAACGCTGGTGTTCGATCTCTGTTCCTGGATCAATCAGCGGGAGGGCCGGGAGCTGATTCCTCAGAGCATCCTGGAACGTCCTCCCAGTGCTGAACTGCGGGAAGGGCAACGGGATAGTGACAGTCTTCCTCCCTATCCCGTACTGGACCGCATTTTACAGGCCTACATTGAAGAAGACCTCAGTCGGGAACAAATCGTTGCGGAAGGCTTCGAGCAGGCCATGGTAACCCGGGTCATGCATATGGTGGACCGCAACGAATATAAACGTCGCCAGGCTCCTCCCGGCATCAAAATCACCCCTAAAGCTTTCGGGCGCGATCGTCGTGTCCCCTTAACCCATCATTTTGTAGCAATATGAACGTGAGAACCGAACGAATGGACATGGAGACATCATGAGTCCTACAACATCACATACCGGACCCAGGGAACAGGACCTGAGCTTTATCCGGGAAATATCCCACATCCTTGAACGCAGTTTGGATCTGCGGGAAACTGTGAATCCTATCATGGATTCGCTGACTCAACATCTGGGCATGAAGCATGCCACGATCACGCTCTTGAACCGGAAGACCAACGACATCATGATTGATGCCTCTCATGGTCTGACTGCCCAGCAGGCCCGTCGTGGGGTCTACAAGCTTGGGGAAGGGGTGACGGGCCAGGTGATTGAAAGCGGCGAAGCGGTGGTCGTAGAACGAGTCAGTGAATCTGATCAGTTTCTGAACCGGACCCAGCGGGCAGGCGACGAAGAAACCAGCTTTGTGTGTGTGCCGATTAAAACCGGAAAAACGGTGGTGGGCGCACTGAGTGCAGACCGGCCGCATGCCGATGAGTACGATTTGGAACATGACCTTTATGTGATGCAGATTGTGGCCTCCTTGATGGCGCAGTCGGTGCGTCTGCGGCGTTCTGCTCAGGAGCGTGGCGAAAAGCTGGAATCGGAGAACCAACGCCTACGTGCTGAGCTCAAGGACCGCTTCCGTCCTTCCAACATTATCGGTAACTCTCACGAGATGCAGGTGGTCTATGATCAGATCGCACAAGTGTCCCGCAGTCAGACCTCTGTATTAATTGAGGGCGAAACCGGTACCGGTAAAGAATTGGTGGCGCACGCGATTCATTATAACAGCGACCGTGCGGATAAACCTTTCATTCGCGCTCATTGTGCTGCTCTTCCGGAGAACCTGATCGAGAGTGAACTCTTTGGTCATGTAAAAGGTTCATTTACCGGAGCAAGTGCTGACCGCAAAGGCCGTTTTGAAATGGCAGATGGCGGAACGATTTTTCTCGATGAGATCGGGGAAATTCCTCCCAGCATTCAGATCAAACTCCTGCGTGTGTTGCAGGAGCGTGAATTTGAACGGGTGGGTTCAGCCTCTACTACCAAAGTCAATGTGCGTGTGATTGCGGCGACCAACCGAAATCTGCAGGATATGGTACGAGAGGGGACCTTCCGCGAAGACTTGTTCTACCGTCTGAATGTGTTCCCCATTTATGTGCCTCCGCTCCGGAAACGGAAGAGCGATATTTTGCAGTTGGCCGACTTCTTCCTGGAGAAATACAGCAAAGAAAGCGGTAAGAATGTCCGCCGTCTCTCCAGTCCGGTGATCGATATGCTCTACAGTTATCACTGGCCTGGAAACGTGCGTGAACTGGAGAACCTGATGGAGCGTGGTGTGATTGTGGCGGAGGGCGATGCCCTGCACCCCCATCATTTGCCGCCCACGCTTCAGACGGCGGAACAGGTGGGATCTCCCCCGAAAGGCACCTTGAAGGATCTGGTTGAGACCTATGAAAAAGATCTCATTGCCGACGCCCTCAAGACGGCCCGCGGAAATATGGCTGCCGCTGCCCGCAGTCTGGAGACCACGCAGCGTATCTTTGGGTATAAGGTCCATAAATACGCGATCAATCCAAAGCAATACGCAGGCTAATCCTTGAGGTCTTTGACCCGTTTCGTTTCCAGATGATCTGCTCGCATGTCGGATCCTAATCCTAGCTATGTTGGTCGATTGGCGCCTACGCCAACCGGGCTGCTCCATGCGGGGCATGCCCGGACCTTTCATGCCGCATGGCGGCGTGCCCGGGAGGCGAATGGGACTATATGCTTGCGTGTGGAGGATCTGGACCCGGAACGTTGTAAAGCGGAGTTTACGGATTGCATGCTGGAGGACCTGAGCTGGCTGGGCTTGGATTGGGATGAAGGTCCGGTCTTTCAGTCCCGACGCAAGCAGCTCTTTCATCGCATGTGGAGCCGTCTGAAGGAATGCGGCTGGATTTATCCTAGCACGGTGAGCCGCAAAGAGATTCGAAATGTGGCCCGGGCTCCTCATGATGATGAGGAACAAGCCGAACAGGTTTTCCCTCCTGAGCTGCGTACCCGTCCGGGAGAAGAAAAAATCTTCAACAGTCCAGCCGGGGTCAACTGGCGCTTTCGGGTGCCGGATGGAAAAGAAATTCGGTTTGTCGACGAACGTTGCGGGGAACAATGCTTTAAAGCTGGTGTGGATTTTGGCGATTTTGTGGTTTGGCGACGCGATAATGTGCCTGCATATGAATTGGCCGTCGTTGCGGATGATGTGGACATGGGCATCACCGAAGTCGTGCGGGGGGAAGATTTGTTGAAATCCACTGCCCGACAAATTCTGATCTATCAGGCCCTGGATCTTCACCCTCCAAAGTGGTGTCATGAAGGCTTGTTACGGGATGCCGATGGGAAGCGTTTGGCGAAGCGGTGCGGTTCCTGCAGTATTCGGGAATTGCGGGAACGGGGGCTGAGTCCGGAGGAGGTGATTTGCGGGGAGTTTCCTCTGTGAATCAGTGCTGTCCCCTGCGGATGGCAGCACAACGCTGGCCGGGAGCAGGTGGACTGATTACGAAAACAGGCGCGACCTGTTTTCAGGAATTGGATGAAGCCGCGGGGCGGGTTCAAACCTGGTTGCGCAAACAAGGCTTCCGATCCGGAGAGGTTTTGGCGCTGTCTGCTGAGGCTTCCGGTGAATGGTTGCCTTGGCTCTTTGCCTGTTTTCGTGAAGGGGTTGTGCTGTGCCCGTTAAACCTGCGTTTGCCTGAAAAACAACAACAGCAACGCGTGTTGGAGAGTGGGGCGCGACTTCACCTTACGCAGTTTCCTGAGCTTCCTGCGGAAGCTGTGCACGAAGCCGAGCTGGATCCTGCCCAAGCTGCTACCCTGATCTTCAGTTCCGGGAGTAGCGGTCTTGCCAAGGGAATTCTTCATAGCCTTTCCGCTCATATCGCTTCCGCTCAAGGCATGTTGGCATGCTTTCCCATGTCTCCCGGGGATCGTTGGTGGGCCTCCTTACCGTTCTACCATGTCGGGGGGCTGGCCATTCTGTTTCGCTGTGTTCTGTCCGGAGCGGCTGTTTCCTTTGTAGAGAGTGGGAATACGCATGTTTCCTGGGTGCCAACACAGTTACAGCGGGCGATGGCCGGATCCTGTCCTCCTGAACTGAAGCGCGTGTTTCTGGGAGGCGCTGCCGTATCCGAAGAGTTGGTTCGGCGGGGCAGGGCCCTGGGCTGGCCCCTCACGCGTAGCTATGGGATGACGGAGAGTGCGAGTATGATCTGTGCGGTGCCTCCGGATGCGGAGGAAGAGGAACAGGCGACTACGGATGGCCGTGTTCTCCCTCATCGCGAACTCCGGGTTGGAGATCATTCTGAATTGATGTTCCGAGGAGATATTCTGCCCCTGCGCATCCTGAAAGAAGGAGAGTGGTCTCTTCCGGGGGATGAACAGGGATGGCTGTCCACCGGGGATTGCGGCCGCGTGGAGCAGGGCAGACTCCGGGTGGAAGGCCGCATGGATTTTCAGTTTATTTCCGGTGGAGAGAATATTCAACCGGAACAGATTGAGCGACTGCTTGCGCAGATTTGCGGGGTGACGGTGGTGGTCTTGCCGAGACCGGACCCTGAATTCGGGCAGCTCCCTTTTGCGTTTGTAGATTTGCCCGAGGGGGAATGGGATGTGTCGGGCTGGGAAAGAGCCTTACGCCTTGAATTGCCCGGCTACATGATTCCACGAGGTTATGCCGAGCTGCCCAAGAGCCCGGGCCTGAAAGTGGATCGCAGGAAGTTAATTCCGTTTTTGCCAAAAGAATAGAACGCGGATAACTCCGATAACGTCGATATCTCGGATAAACTGGATATCGCAGATAAGAAGGATAACGCGGACAACATGGATATGGCGGATAAGCCGGATATGCCAGACAAGGCGGATATGCCAGACAAGGCGGATAAGTCGGATAAATCGGACATGTCAGATGATTCCGATATTCAGGATCTGTTTGAGGCTTGAGTGTTCAGCGGCTCTCCTTTCCAATAACAAAGTCCGATGAACAGGCCGCTCAGCAGGCTGATACCCAGAATAAACAGAATCAGATGTGAAACCGGGTCAAAGATCAGACTCCACAGACTGATTGCGGATATCCAAAGTGCCATGGATACCCAGCCTTTCCAATGGCAGGGAAATCCCCAACCGTAGCCAGTGCCCGGTTTTTTCGCGTGAAACCAGTAGTGTTGTTTGTTGCTCATGGATACAGTCTAACCAGATCCGGGACGCTTGGGGATTACAGAGTGGGCATGACTTTAGAAGCGCTTGACGAATTCATCTTTCTCGGTCAGGTCTCCGTTCAGCAACTAACCAGGAAAGTACGATGACCCGTTCCGTCCGAATTCTTCTCTCTCTTTGTGCTGCGACGTTGATGCTCACTCCCTTGAGCGCCCAGTCCCAACTTCATCGCAACAGTGGCACGGCTGCCAATCCCTCCATCTCCAGTAATGGCCGTATGGTTACCGGGAAAATTACCAGCATTACTGTGGATGATCCGGCCATGCAGCAGGATAGTTCCGTGGCGGAACGTCGATTTGCGGTTCGGATTACCTTGGATACGGTCGAGGGGACGGTGTTGGGTTTTGCTCCCTTCCGGGATTCCGGTGAACCCAAGATTCAACAGGCGATGTTTGATAGTGCCCGCATGGCCTTTGAGAACAATTTTACCGTGGTCCTCTTTCTGGAAAATCCCATCAGTACCTCAGTGAACCCCCGTGCCACTGGCAGTACCCGAAGCCATGTTCGCGTGGTTGGAATTCGGGTACAGCGCTAAGGCTCAGGAATAATAGAGCTGGTAGAGATCACGGCTGAGCGTGGCGGCGGCGTTGCGCCCTTTTAAGCGTGTGCCGAGATAACGAAGCATGAGCCGAATCACCAGGCTGAAGCGTTGGTTGTAGCGTTCCGGTTGCCATTTTTCTGCGGCGACTTCCGCAGGCTCACCCAGATAGAGGAATTCGCCGTTCTCGGTTATGCGCATGGAGGCTTCCACGTCTTCCATCAAGGGTTGATCCGGCATGAGTTCCAGAGACAGCGCGGCTTGGCGTTGCACAAAGATCACTTGATCACCAAAGGCGGTTTGATGATAGAGTGCCCTCAGGTCGTTCATCCACTCGATCAAGGTGAGACCCGGGCGGTCACTGGGAAAACGCTGCCCCAAGGCTCCACCGAGGATCTCCGGATGAAAGCGGAGTGCCCGCTGGAGGCGGAGCAGTGCATCTTTCGGCAGGCGTGCATCTGCATGCAGGAAGAGGACCCAATCTCCACGTGCCGCCTGAAGGCCGCTGAGTAATTGCTGTCCTCGGCCTTTGGGGGCATCGACCCAGGTGGGGGCCAGGCTGGATGCTTCACACAGGCTTCGGGTTTCGTCCTCTGAACCTCCATCGGCAATAATCACTTCCAGCCCTGCATGTTCCTGCGCCTCCAGAGAAAGGAGGCATTGGGGGAGAGCCTTGGCTGCATGAAGTGTGGGGATGACGACGGAGATGGATTCCGGATTGGAGGGTCCCGGGTGACGGGGTAAGAGGCTGCGTCCTCGGCTGCGGATCAGGTCATACGCAAAGAAGAGCAGGAAGGGTCCCCAGAAAGCGGCTTGTTCCAAGGGGGTTAGTTTCCAATCTCCTTCCGCAGCATGAATCCACACAAAGAGATAGAGGCTGGAACTGAGGCTGAGCGAAATCCAGGAAAGGCGGGGCCTAAGACAGAGGAAGGGCACCAGCCAGCTGAGGTACCACAGGTGTACAATGGGAGACAGCAGCAGAAGGCCTGCTATGAGGCAGCGGATACAGCTTTCGGTGCTCATTCGCTTTCTGCGGAACCACACGAACATGCAGAGCAGGAGGTAGACCGCCGCGAGACTACGACTCAACGCTTTGCCATGAGCCCCCAGAGTTTTGAGCAGGCTATTGATGGGACCATTGAAGCCGCCTCCCAAGCCGAAGTCGCGCAGCCCCCACCAGAGGTCCTGCAGAGTTGGCAAAAAGAGTAGGGCTGGGAGAAAGAGGGTGAGGAAGAGGATGATTCCGTTACGGAACCAGTGTTTTCCCAGGAAAAACGGCAACAATGGAAGGCTGATCCATTTCACCGATGCGGAGAGAGCCGCGGCAATGGCAGCGGTTTTGGAGCGTTGTTCCCCCTCCAACCACAGGGCCAGCAAGAGAGGGAAAATCAGCAGGGTATCAAAGTGGGCCTCTGCGGCGAAGGAAACGAGGATGATCGGGTTGAAGGCGTAGAAGGCAGAGTAGGCTATGCTGAGTCCCCGCTGCCGTAGTAACAGGATGAGCATCCACAGGCTGCCCAGATCACAGAGGATGAAGAGCAGTTTCAGGGAAAGAGTACTATAGGAAATGGCCCCGCTTGCGGCAAAGATGAGAAGGGGGATAGGGGGATAGGCGGTCCACTTATCCCGGTGATTCATCTGTTCCCAAAAAGGATCTCTGTAGGCTTCAACCGAGGGGTCATCGGCCACTTGTCCGTAGGGACTGACCCCGTTTCGAATCAGCTTGCCTTCCCAGAGATAGCGGTAGATATCGTTCGACGGGGCTGCAGGGATCAGGATCAGCCGAATCAGTAAAGCGGGCAGGAGCAGGCTGAGCACAGGCCGCTTGAGTGCGGAGTGCCCAATGAGCAGGGGAACCCCGAGCAGCATGGGGATGGCGCTGAAGGCGTAGTAGAGCACCCGCTCGATATTCGGAGCGTCGAAGCGGGGGGTGTTCCGGGTCAGTCCCCACAGAGCGAGAGCCTGCAGCAGGAGGAGGAGCAGTAGGATCACACTGCGAGGACGAATACGCATCGGATCAGAAGAAGAAGGAAATACCGAGATTAAACGCGACTTCCGTATCGGAGGAGCTGTCGTCGGACACGAAGGTTTCGTCGGTACTGAAGCCAAAGGATAGTTCGGCATTCAGGGCGGTTGACTCGCTGACAAACCATTTAAGCCCGCTCAGCATTCTGAATTCCCCACCCGTGGCTTCCTGACCGGTTTCATCCAGTTTCCAATAGCCAAAACCCAGGCTGGCGCCGGCATAGGGGAGTAGCCAGGTATTGGTATCGATGACGTAGTAGGAATACACATTAAAGGCTCGGCGCTCAATCAGGCTCTGGTCATGCCACAGGCCACGCACACCAATTTGAAAGTTATCAAAGTAAAATTGGCCAAAGCCAAATTCCAGGTCTACATTTCCTCCGCTCAACACCATAAAGCCGGAAAGTTCATAGAATCCACGGTCAATTTTCAGGTCATCTGCACGCAGAGCGGGCAGCAGCAGAACGCAAAGAAGCAGAGGGAGAAGAAATTTACGCATGTTGAGGAACTCCAAAGGAACGTTTTTTTGGCGGGAAACGATGACTTTTCTTACGGGCAACCAGTTGAAAACTTGTGTCACCAAATAAATTTGCGATCAGGTCGACCATGTCAATGCCCACCTGCATGCGGAATTGTCCGTCGCTGTTCAGGCGGACTTTGGCGCCGTTTTCGAGCAGAACCTCAAACTGCATGGGGGTGTGACCTTTGTGCTTTTGAACACAACTGCGCAGTTCCTGCAATTTCTCTACGGTCGCATCCGCCCGTTGCAGGCGGAGTAGGGCTCCTTCTGCGTAGAGTTCGGCTCCCTGGGTGAGGGGGAAGATTTCGTCGACCGACACCTGGACGTTCCCATCCCGCTCTTTGGTTTCCCCGGCGAGAATCACTGGAAGTTCGTTTTGCATTTTGGCGGCATAGGTTTGTGCGGCCTGGGAGAACATAATGCATTCCACATGGGTGCCGCCCAAACCGGTGAGCCGGAAACTCGCCATCTGTTGTTCGTTTTTATTGAAGAAGAGGCGCCAGTTATCGAGCAGTCCACAGACCCGGACAGATTCGCGGGGTTCCAGTTTTTGCAATGCCTCAACGCTGTGAGTAGGCAGCTGTTCGCATTCCAATCGGAAATCATCCAAGGGGTGACCCGAGATATAAAACCCGAGCAATTCTTTCTCAAAGGCAAGCATCATGGCATTGGGCCAGGGTTCCTCAGGTGGCAACTCGTCATCGCTCATCTCCCCGGCATTCTCTCCACCGCCATCGAGCATCGCAAAGAGATTCGTCTGTCCCCGGGCCTCATCCTGTCGTTTTTCTTCGGCACGGGAGAGGGCAAATTCCATTCCTGCGAGCAGGCGGGAACGGGAGATGCCGCACCAATCGAAACCGCCCGCTTTGATCAGGCCTTCAATACTGCGTTTGTTCACCACCTGCGGATCATTGCGGTAACAGAAATCCATGAAACTTTTGTAGGGTCCGTTTTGATCCCGTTCCGCTACCAACGCTTCCACCGCAGCCCCACCGACGTTTTTGATTCCAGCAAGGCCGAAACGGATATGGCCGTTTTCCGGGCGGAAGCGCTGAGAACTCTGCTGCACGTTGGGAGGCAACACTTCCATGCCGCTGTCACGGCAGTGGTCGATGAAGAAGGTCAATTTCTCGGCATTCCCCATTTCCAGCGATAACACTGCTGCCATAAATTCCGGGCGGTAATGCGCTTTGAAGAAGGCCGTCTGGAAGGTGAGGAAGGAGTAGGCTGCGGAGTGGGATTTGTTGAAACCGTAACTCGCGAATTTTTCAATCAACTCAAATACTTCCGTCGCTTTGGCGGCGGGGATGTCATTGACTTCGCCGCAGCCCTTCACGAACTTGGCTTTCATTTCCGCCATGATGGTCGCATCTTTTTTCCCCATGGCACGACGCAACAAGTCACCTTGTGCCAGGGTGAAACCGGCCAGCACGTTGGCGGCCCGCTGCACCTGTTCCTGGTAAATGAACACGCCGTAGGTTTCTTTGAGTACCGGCTCCAGAAGGGCATGAGGGTATTCAATGGGTTTGCGCCCGTGTTTACATTCAATGTAACCGGGAATCATTTCCATGGGACCCGGGCGGTAGAGGGCGATCAACGCGATAATCTCCTCAATCTTGTCCGCCTGGAAATCGCGCAGCAGACGCTGCATGCCGTCAGATTCCACCTGGAATACGGCTACGGTGTCGCCCTTGGCCAGGAGCTCGAAGGTTTTTTTGTCTGCGAGATCAATGGTCTCCGGATCGATATCCACCCCTTGATGCGCTTTGACGTTGTCCGCGGCTTCACGAATCACGGTCAAGGTTTTCAAACCGAGGAAGTCCATTTTCAGCAGGCCGGTCATTTCCAGTGGCTTCATTTCATACTGAGCCACGGCCATGCCCTCTTTATCCCGACAGAGCGGAATAATATCGTGCAGCAGAGTTTCGCCGATCACCACCCCGGCTGCGTGGGTACCGAGGTTTCGATGCAGACCTTCAAGCACTTTGGCGTGTTTGACGATCTGTTTGGCCATGGGGTCTGAGTTGACCGCCTGTTTGAGTTCCGGGTTTTTCTCAATGGCTTCCGGCAGTGTGATGCCAATGTCATCGGGCACCATTTTGGCCAGCTTATCACTTTCCGGCAGCGGAATCTCCAGCACACGTGCGAGGTCGCGGATCACGGTTTTGGCGCCCAGGGTGCCGAAGGTGGCAATCTGCGCGCAGTTTTCGTGCCCGTATTTCCGCTTCACATAATCAATGACCTCCCCTCGGCGCCCTTGGCAGAAGTCGATATCAAAGTCGGGAGGAGACACACGGTCGGGATTGAGAAATCGCTCGAAAATCAGGTCGAAGCGGATGGGGTCAATGGCGGTAATCCCCGTGGCATAGGCGACCAGGCTGCCGGCGCCGGAACCGCGGCCGGGGCCTACGGGCACACCCTGTTTTTTCGCCCAGTGAATAAAGTCCCACACCACCAGGAAGTAGTTCACATAGCCGGTCTTTTTGATGACTCCCAACTCCATGTCGTACCGGGCGCGCAGGAGTTTTTCCTCTTCAGATTCCGGGTTCTCGATATCCGCCCCGTTGTAGAGACGTTTGATGCCGTTGACGGTGAGTTCGTGCAGGTAACTTTCGTGATTATGTTCCTCGGGCACATCATAGGAAGGAAAGTGCAGGTCGGCCTCTTTTTCCAATTTTATGTGCAACTTGCATTGCTCGGCAATGGCCACGGTGTTGTGCAGGGATTCCGGAATCTCGCCAAAGAGTTTCCACATCTCATCGGCCGTTTTGAAATAATACTGATCGGTTTCAAAACGCATCCGTCGTTCGTCCCGGAATTTGGCCTGGGACTGGAGACAAAGCAACAGGTCATGAGATTCGGCATCCGCCTGCTTCATGTAGTGCACATCGTTGGTGGCGACCAGAGGCAGATTCAGCTTTTTGGACATCTCGACGATGCCCCGGCAGACCCGTTTTTCGCTTTCTTTGCCATGGTCTTCCAATTCGAGGTAGAAGTTCCCAGGGCCAAATAGCTCACTGTAGCGACCCGCCAGTTCCAAGGCATCCTTTTCGTTTCCGTCCAGAATCATCTGAGGAATTTGCCCACGTTCACAACAGGAGGTGGCAATCAGGCCTTCGGAATATTGGGAGAGCAGGTCAAAGTCGATACGGGGTTTGTAGTAAAAACCCTCAAGATGGGCGATGGAGCTCAGACGGGCCAGATTGTGATAGCCTTCGATATCTTTGGCCAGCAGCAGCAAATGGGAGTTTCGTCCAGCAGTAGCCCGGTTTTTGTCCTTATGGTCGCGGCAGACATACATCTCGCAGCCGACAATGGGATTGATCTCAGCGGCCCTGCAGGCTTTGAAAAAGGTGATCGCTCCGTGCAGCACGGCATGGTCGGTGAGGGCGATGGCGGGCATGCCCAGTTTAGAGGCTTGTTTGACCGCGGCTTTGACCTGAATGGAGGAGTCCTGAAGGGAATAACTACTGTGAAGATGTAAATGTACGAAGGGTTTCTCTTGGGCCATGCACTTGCAATGCCACAAAAGGGAGAGGGGGGCAATGCTTCATGGGAGCGGGAAATCTATTCAGGCTACGCGATACTACATGAATGAATTCCGGGCGCTTCCACAGGCCGCCACGAAGCCGCGCATAGAGATTTTCGGTAGGAACTGTCAATGTGAAGCTTTTATCAAGTTTGGACATTACATATCATATCTAGACTTAGTTAAATGTTTAAGGTGTTGGATGATAACGGCTTAACATTTAACCCACTTTTCGCACAGCTCCATGCGATGTAACCGTGCTTTATACTAAGCGTATCTGAATCCTACTTTGTGCCGAGAGCTACATTTCGGTAAACCATTATGAAAACGTTCCCAATACTCTCTTCCGTGCTGTTGTCCCTCTGTGTCTTGCCGTCAACGCCTGCGCAAGACCCCCGGGCCTCCCAGAATCTTGCTGAGGTGATCACCGCCACCCCATTGGGGGGGGAGGGCAATGAATGGCTCTCTGCCGGAGGGGTGTTGCAGAGTGGCGAATTCCTGATTTGCGGGGTCACCCTAGAGGCGGAAGCCCAGTTGTTGGGTCAGGTTGCCAAGGTTCAGGGCAAGGACCAGAAAGCGCTGCCCCCTCTTCGAAAATGGGAGAAGATGGGAGAAACCGATACCGGGGTGATGAAAGCGGCCACGATTGAGGACCTGGGGCAGGTCTCCGATAACCTGTCCCTGGGGGGAGGGGGCGATATTATGGGGCTGGGGCTGGAAGAGCCCAAAACCAAGGACGAATTGAAACAGGAAGCCCGTGCCAACGCGAAAAAGCTTCGTTCCATTGCACGCAAATATCAGTGGAGCGTGCTCGATGAAAGTGGTGCGGCCAAAGTCAGCTACAAGAAACTGCATTGGGCGCAGAAAGAGGCGACGGGTTTCTGGGCGGTATTCGATCCCGATTTGAAAAAGATCAACGCCTTCTACCGTCTACCCCGCGGTGCGGGGTCGATCACGGATGCCAAAGTGGACAGCAAGGGCTTCGTATATCTGACCGGTGCGGCCAGTTCCCGGATTACGAGCTGGGCCAAACCCATTCGCAGTGAACAGGTGCCCAATCCCAAAGGCGTGGGGGATCATACCTTTGGCGCCCGCAAAACCTATCTGGCCAAACTCAGCCCGGACACGTCCAAGGTGATCTGGCTGGTGGAAATCAACGGCTGGTCCATTCCCCCAAAGCTGGTTCTGATGAATAATGGGGACATTGCTGTGCATGGCCCTGGAGTACGTACCTACAGCTCGGCTGGAAAATTGATTCGAGGAGTCGGGGTGGAGAACACCCGCGTGCTCGGAGGTACCGCGATCAGTCCTCTGAATGGAGAATACACGCGGGTCGGGGACTGGATGAGTCCCACAGGACGTGAACCGTACCGCACCCCGCGTCTGGTGGTGCTGAATCCCGATGGCAGCATCAAAAAGGATCTGCTCAGTTGGCGTGGGCCCTTTGCGGGGGTGGACGCCTTCCGCTTGGTGGCAGACTCCGCAGTGAGGAAGTCGGCTTATCACACAGATGGCAGCATGGTGTACGCGTCCTGGAGCCACGGTGGTAATAACGTGATGTTCCGTTATCCCTACGACATTGAGAAACGGATACCGAACAGCCTGAACTATCAATCCATGGAAACCTGCGCCACGGTGGTTAAACTGGATAAGGATCACAATCTGGTGAATTCCTTTATCTGGAAAGGCTACAATGTTCATGATCTGGATGTGGCCGTGGATGGTTCGGTGCTGGCAATTACCGATTCAGGTCGGGCTCAGCATAATCTGCCCAACAATCTGGGGGATGTAGCCCTGGGCTCTGCGATTTTCATTACCGACCCGAACCTGGATGCCGTCCGTTTTTATTCCTGTCTCCCCGCGGTAGGGGAGAAGGTCGTACTTAGTGGATGTGACCAGAAAACCGATGCCTTCAATTTTGCTTCCGGGGTGTCCAAGGGACGCACAGTGGTCCTAGCTTTTTCCAGCGCCATGGAATACAAAGAGGTGGATCAGGGTCGCGGGAAAAAAGTGAAACACAGTTTTCCCACCAAGAATCCTCTCCAGAAAAGCTATGGCGGCGGATTGACCGATGGCTATCTGGTGGTCCTGGATGTGACCGCGGATAAACCCTTTAAGGCCTGGAATAAACCTGCACGCAAACCCCGGGTACAGCGGGAGCACACGGAGCCTCTGGTGTGGCCGAAAGATGGACAGGTTTTTCGGGTGGGTGTGGAAACCTATAAGAATGGCCACGTGACCTTCCGGGCGGAGAACTCTTCCTACTGGCCTTCCTTCTTTATGGGAGGACCGAAGTTGGGCGGGACCTTCTCCTACGATCAGGAGCAAGCACCCAAAGCGGATCTGATCGTGGACTGCCCCGCACCCTTGCTGGCGATGGGGGAACAGCATCAGCGTGTGTTAGGGGAATTGATCAGCTTTACCTCTACCGGGAAGAAAACCAAAAAAGGAAAAGAGATCTCAGAGTTTGATAACCCGGTACAGATCCGATTGACCTCCCTGAAGGACTGGGAAAAGCTTCCCTTGACCCAAGTGGTTCGTATTGGTGGCATTCACTGTCCACAGGCTGAAGCGAAAGCCGAGGGTTTTCTGCAGGTTGGCAATCAGACGGTGAAATTCACGGATGCGACGTTGCGGGCTGCCTTTAAGATTTCCAAGGATATTGATCCTACGGACCCGGATGCAACCCCCAACCATGTGCTGGCTACGCTGAAGTTCAGTGTGTTGGGCGGAGACATTGGCCTGAAGGGGGACTTAGCGAAGGAAACCATTCATGTCAGCAGCCGTTTCTCCGGATACTCGAGCCAGGCCCCGAAAAGCGGCTGGTAAGTCTTCTCCTTTCCCCTCAGAATAGATCGAAAGTTCCCATAATGAAAACTCTACATATGCTCCTGATTGCAGCCTGTGGCTGCTGGCTCTTTCCTGCATTTTCCCAGATCAGTGAAGAGCGATTGAAAGAAGAAAATATCAAAGCGGCCCAGTGGACCCGTCTGGTAGAAATGCCCGGGGGACTCCGCTGGGGCAAGCCTCAGAAACCCCGCATCGCTGCGGTGTGGATCCCGGAGGGGGTCGAGCAGGTGCGCGGATTGTTCTGGCCGGGCAAAATTATTATTGGCGCCAAGCTGGCTACCGATCCCAGTGTACGCGCTGCCCTGGCCAAGCATCAGATGGGCGTCCTGCAGTATCCAGCTCAGGGCGGCTTTATCAGTGGAGGAGGGGAGGGTGCCAAACGTCTGGAAAGTGCTTTGGAACAGCTTGGTGAACTTAGCGGACACCCGGAACTGAAACATGTCCCTTTTCTGACTCTGGGCCATTCCGCGGACGGTCTCTTCTGTCGGAATGTCGGCTACTGGAAGCCGGAACGCACTATTGCCGTGGTGATGGTGAAGAGCGGGAACTTTCATCATGCTCTCGAAGATTTTGATGCCAGTCTCAAAGGCGTTCCGCTGATGCATATCCCCGGGGAATTTGAAGAGTATGGCCCGGAAGGCGGAGATATGGGCAGTGGGCTTCGTTCGGATTATGTGACCGAACCCAGGGAAGGAAAAATCAGACGGAAGAATCAGACGCAGTGGGTGATGACACGCATGCAGATGCTGCATCGCCGCTATAAGGAACCTGAAAATCTGTGGACCCTGATGGTGGAGCGCGGTGGCCGGCACACCACCTGGCGCAAAGACAGTACGCCGATGTTTATCAACTACCTGAACAGTGTGGTGAAACTCCGTCTGCCCACAGGGGAGTGGGACGGAACAAGTGATTTGCACTGTAAGCCGGTGAAAGCCTCGGATGGCTGGCTCTATGATCCGGATATTAAAGATCCAAAACATGAACCGGCCCCCTGGGGTAAATATTCCGGGGACAAAGTGGTGGCCTTCTGGGCTCCGGACGAGTCTTTTGCCAAAGCGCTGTATGCCTATCACAATGAAAAACCCTGGCTGCACCCGGATCCGACCAAAGGGCTTCCGGATGAACAACGATACGTCCCTCCACAGTTGCTGCGGGATTACATTGATGCTCCTGCGCCTTCGAAGCAGGAATGGACAGGTGGGGGGATGACCTGGTCATCCTCGATGAGCGGCTGGAAAGCCGATGGGAAAAAGACGAACTTTGATCCCCGCAAATGGGCCGTATTCTCCGGAAAAGGCGGGCTGATTGAGCTGGAAGAACACCGCAGCAGTGAGGGACTCACTCTGGGCAAAGGTTATGTCCTCGATGTAGGCATGTTGCGGGTCTCCAGCCGCTATCATGGTGAATTTCCTGCCGGATCGGAAATCCGGGTGCACATGCATGCGAAATCCAAGGGGGAAGCCGGAAAGCGTGGTTCCTCTGTGAATATTTCCGGTAACGGTATGTTCGGTGGTAAGCTGGTGGTCACTCTGGAGGAGGGGGTAGATTATGGACATCGGGCCAAGGGAGTGCTTCGCGAAGGTCTCTATGGCATTGTGAGCGTAAAAGGCCGGCGAATCGGCGATTTTTCGGAAGTGGTCCTACCGGAAGGATTCAGCGGTCGCTGGGTGGGCGGGGTCTACTGTGTGGAGGTGCCCCGAAAGTACACGGAACGGGAAAAAGCTCAGATGAAAGAAAAGCTGGAGGACCGCTATGATGCCGCCGGGGTGATCCCTGGGCTGCATTCCGAGGAGGAACTCGAAAAAGCCGAACGGCGTCCGGATATGGATGATGCGATGGATTCCATTCTGGACGGAATGGAGTTGGGACTATGAAAAAATGGATCCTGTCTGTCTTCGTGATCAGCAGCCTGCCCCTGTTTGCCGCAAAGTGGGATGGCCGGGCGAATTCCCATCTACATGACAATAGCCCCTGGCCGACCAAGGTGGAGGGACATGTTCCTGTCGAACCCGGGGAACATCCCCGTCTCTTTTTCCGTAAGAGCGATTTGCCTGAGCTGCGCCGCCGGGCGGAGACTCCTGAGGGGAAACAAATCATTAAACGACTCCGCTTTCTGCTGAACGGCAGTGACGGGGAGAGCATGCCCCCGGAGTTCAACTCCGCGAAAACCGCCTATCAGATGACCGGAGGTCAGCGGGGAGGGCGCATCGTCCATAATAAACCCGGAACCTTTACCTTTACCCATGCTGCGGGCTATGGCCTGTTGTATCAGTTGACCGGGGATGAGAAGTATGCTGAATTTGCCCGACTCTGTATGCTCAAGATGATTGACGATGAGCAGCGGGACCGGGATTCCGTCTACGGGCTCTATATGAGTGAGCATCTGCGCATGGGGCCCGTTCTTGCTGGGTTGGCTCTGGGCTGGGATCTCAATTATGATGGTTGGGACGTCGAGACCCGGAAACACATTGCTGATCGGTTACTGAATCTGGACGGTCGCAATGGACGCACCATTGATCGCATTTCCAGTGGTCAGGTCTGGCATCCGGGCTGTAACCATTGGGGCCCGACCATCAGCGGGGGCCCGATGATTGGTCTGGCCATGATGGGAGATCCAGAGGCGGATCAGGAAAAGGTGGATCAGTTTCTGGAATGGGGGCTGATCAACACCAAGCGGCAGCTCACCGAAGGCATCGGAGATTATGGATTTTACGGCGGGGGACAGGGTTCCGGCGGGCTGACCAAAGATGCGGCCTTTATTCCTTTGATTCAGGCCTGGAAGGTGGCTGCCGGGATTGATTTCATGTCCAATCGGGACATTGTTGATTGGTTGACTCTGGAATATGTTCAGGGCAGTATCACTCAGCCCGGGGGCGGTAAACCGGAGTTTCCCCTGCGCGGGGCCTATCCCCATAACTATTTTGCCCGGACCGGGGTCACCGGCAGTGGGTATTTTGTACAGGGCTTCGGAACGGTGGATCCCAAATATCACGGGGCCATGCTGTGGTTATACAACCGCAGCTTCCGGGACAGCGATCACGCCAATGGCACTCCCTTCGGAACCATTAACAAATATCCCCACCGCTGTATTCTGGCCCTGGTTAATTGGCCCTTTGATGTGGAGGAACAGAACCCGGGAGAGGTGCTGCCCCGCATGACCATTGACCGCTATTGGAATATGGTGAATATCCGGGAGCGTTGGAAAGATCACAACGACCGCTTCATTTCCGTGCTCACGGAACAGGCCGGGGGACACTACCGTTCCCCTGCAGATGTGCGGGTGATGAACAAAGGCTCTGAACTCAAGTCCTGGTATGCCCTGCGCGGAAACATTGTGGACGTGAAACAAACGAAGAATGCCTATTACTTCAAAACGGACAAAGGGAGCCTGGGTATTGATTTCAGCCGGGCCTCCGGGGCGGAGGTCTTGATGGTGTGGAAGCATGGCGAGGAGGTGCTTACTCGAAAGGCCAAGCTTAAGATGCTGGACAAAAAGGTGCCCCTTCCCGAAGCCCCGCAGGGAGCCTATGCGGTTCAGGATATTCCCAAAGCCGTAGACACCTTGGTTGAGTTTGATGACGTCATGGGCGATGACATGATGTCCCTGGAAGAGGAGGTTTCGCTCCCCAAGGAAAAACCGAAACGACAAAAAGGTTTGGAAGGGAAGTACGGAGACCAGCTCGAGGAAACGCCTTTTGAGGTGGTGTACCACGTGCAATGTTTTGGCGGGAACTCCAAACCGATCCTCTTTGAAGACAAACTTCGCATTGGCAAACAAACGGCTTCCTATGAGGATGGCTGGGTAAAATTTGCGGTAGAATAGGCTTCGAGACTTTGAAGGCCCACAGTTTCAGGGCTCTACGAAGGATCACTCCTGTTTTCGTGACCCGTTTCTGAAATAACCTGAAAGGGTTATCAGGAACTCTCCCTTGGATTTCGCCAAAAGCTTGCCCTTTTGGCGAAATTAAGGGATTCTTCCTCTATGTCCGAAGCCGCTTCGCTCGCGCATCGCAAAAAACAGCATTATCAGACCTTCGCTTTAGTGGTGACGGTGTTTGTTGTCTTACTTGTGTCTGCTTTTGCCTATTCCCGTCATGTGACCCGTGTGTTGCGGGATGATTTGTTGCAGCGAGCGGAATTGGTGGCCGGTGCGATCAACCTGAAGGATCTTGCAGAATTGCGTAGCTCGGAGTCTGATCTGGGGACTCAGGTCTACGACCGGATCAAGGCTCAGCTCATTGCGGTTCGGGCCGCAGATCCCAGTTGTCGCTTTTTTTACCTGATGGAAGAACGGCCTTCAGCAGACGGCTCCGCGACACAGGTGATCTTTATGGCGGACTCTGAAGTGCCCGGTTCTGAGGATGAGAGTCCTCCTGGACAGATCTATGAGGAGATCCCTGAGGATTATCTGCCCGCGTTCTCTCAACGGAAGTCTCAGGTGGTGGGGCCGGTTGAGGACCGTTGGGGAACCTGGATTTCGGCATTAGTGCCCATGGATGCCGCATTTACTGAATTGGATCGAAGGATCGTGTTAGGCATGGATATCGATGCCTCCAACTGGAAATGGTTGGTGTTGGAGCGCATGGCTCTGCCTCTGGGCGTGATTCTGCTCTTTGCGATTTTGTCGCTCGCGCTGATTATCCGGACGCAACAGCTCAACCTGAATCGCTCTAATCAAATTATGAATGCCACCTTTGAGCAAAGCTTGGTGGGAATCGTGATTGTTGATGCCCCTTCGGGCGAGCTCCACTTTATCAATTCCGCGGCTAAGGAAATGACTCATTGGGGCAAAACGCAGGAATATCCCAGTTCTCTGGACTCCGGATTTATTCGCAAACAGGACCTGGAGCAGGAGAAGGCACTGGATAGTCTGCTTGCCAAAGCGATTGATGAAGAGGGAAGTACTGAAAACGAGGAAATTCAAATTCCTCTGTTGGATGGGGGCGTTCGACATGTGTTGGCCTCGTCCTCTCCGGTCCGGAATTTTGATGGAGATATTCTGGCCGGGGTTTTGTTGTTCTCAGATATCACGGAATTGAAACGGGTTCAGAAAGAAGTGTTACAGACGAGAGATCAATTCCAATCACTGGTCACGAATATCCCCGGAGCCACCTACCGTTGTCTGAATGACGAGCACTGGACAATGTTGTATATGAGCCGGGCTGTCGACCCCTTGACCGGTTATCCCGCTTCTGATTTTATCAGCAATAGCGTACGAAGTTATGCCAGCGTAATCCTCGATGAAGATACCCGGTATGTCGATCAAATGGTCGCTACCGCCCTGAAGGAAAAACGTTCCTGGGACATGGAATACCGGGTATTGCATAAAGATGGTGGTGTTCGCTGGGTGCATGAAAAAGGGGGCGGT
The DNA here is from genome assembly GCA_002429005.1 of Verrucomicrobia bacterium UBA6056. Lineage (GTDB taxonomy): Bacteria > Verrucomicrobiota > Kiritimatiellia > SS1-B-03-39 > UBA6053 > UBA6056. The sequence continues at coordinate 5,766 of DIYK01000075.1, read as the reverse complement.
GTATGCAAAGAGGATGGGACTCTGATTTATTTAGATGGGTTCATCTTTGATATAACGGATCAGAAGAATATTGAGTTAGAACTGGAGCAGGAACGACAACGTCTGAAAGATCAGACCGTGTTGCTGAAAGACTTAGCAGCCCGGGCAGATCAGGCAAATCATGCCAAGAGTGCGTTTCTAGCCAATATGAGTCATGAAATCCGGACTCCCTTGAATGGGGTATTAGGCATGATTGATGTGTTGCTGGATGCTGAGCCGGTTTCCGAACGGAAAGAAAAACTGGAGATCGCCCGGAATTCCGGAGATGCGCTCTTGAACGTGGTGAACGATATCCTCGATTTTTCCAAACTGGAGGCTGGGAAAATCAGCTTGGAAGAATTGGCCTTTGACCTGCATAAGCTTATCGGGGATTTAACGGCTCCCCTACGGGTTCAGATGGAAAAGAAGGGCTTGTTTTTCTCTGTGCATGTTGAGCCGGATCTTCCGAAATGGGTGTATGGTGATCCCGGCCGTTTGCGGCAGGTCTTGAATAATTTACTTGGGAATGCGTTGAAATTTACTGAGAGCGGAGAGGTCACCCTCAAGGTGTTTCAGCAGCGGGGAGTAGATCAAGAGGAGTGCCTGCGCATCGAGGTTCAGGATTCAGGGATTGGTATCCCGAAGAATCAGCAACTGAAATTATTCAACCGCTTTGAGCAGGTGGACGCGTCCACCACCCGGAAATTTGGAGGTACCGGGCTGGGCTTGGCGATTAGCTATCAGTTGGTTCAACTGATGGGAGGACACATGAGTGTCGAGAGCGATGTGGGAGCCGGAGCCTGTTTTGCTTTTCAAATTCCGCTCAAGCCGGCAGCGGCTCCCTCCAATGTACGCAGAATTGCAGAGGAAGGGGAAGAGGCCTTAACGCTGTCGAAAGTGTTGGTGGCTGAAGATAACCGGGTGAACCAAAAAGTTATTCTCAGCATGCTCCACAAATTGGGGATCGAGGCGGATGTGGTTAGCAACGGTCAAGAAGCGGTGACGGCTTTTCAAGCAAATCGCTATGACCTCATCCTGATGGATATTCAGATGCCGGAAATGGATGGCCTTACTGCAACGCGGAATATTCGAAAACTGGAAGACGCCTCAGGAGGGAGTGAGACGGGGATTCCCATCATTGCCATGACAGCTCATGCCATGCAGACTCACCAAGATGAATGCTACGCTGCCGGGATGAGTGATTTTGTGGCAAAACCGGTCCGGCTGGGTACGGTAAAAGATGCTTTGGCACGCTGGGGCAAGAGGGGATGAGGGATTGGGGTCGCTTGGGGATTGACCGTTCTGTAGCTGAGATGGCAGGGACAGGCAGATTTGTTCAAGCGGAAGCTGGAATGGAAAGGAATGTGCTGTGGAAGAAATGAGCCCTCGTTATCATCATTACATGCTGGCCCATGTGGCCCTTCGCAGCATTGCCCATGCGGATCCAATGACCTTTTTCTCGGTATTGGCCTCAGCGAAAAAAGATGCGTTCCTGGAAGCGCTGTTGCAATCTGTAGAGGATAATAACGACAGCGAAGAGCATCTGGACTTTTCTGTAGCGGACCTGGCTCTTCATCCGGGGCGCGTCGGAGAATACCCCGTTATCTATCTCGAATTTCCCAGCCCCCAGCGGGCGACCGAAGTGTATTTTGTGGGAGCCGTGTTAAAGCTCATGGATCATGAAACGGTTCAAGCATCGGAGATTCCTGAAGTGGACTTTTATACCTTGGAAAGAGGAGTGAATCTGGGCGGAGAGACGCAGACCGTTCTGGGCGGCTGGAATCCTCAGGGGGATCATGCAAATTTTGGCGAAGGCCCGGCGCCCGAGATTCAAGCCTTTCACCAAGCAATCTGTGCCCGCTATCCTGTAGAAGCTTCTTCCCCTCCGCAAGCGGAAGGCGAAGCCAGCGCATCAGAGAGTTCTTAAATGATGTTAGATCAAATGAGCTGAGCTGTCTGCTCGAAATATCGAAATTCGGAGAAGCTATGGCATTGAAATCCTGTGTCCTGAATTTGTGTTGTATCCTATGTTTCCTCTCCCTGTGCGCAGAAGTGCCGGGACGGCCTCGTGAAGATGTAGTCTATCTGCTTTCCGGCTATCGCCTTCCACTGGGGCCAGGCTGGCAACCTATGAATGAACAAGCCGCGGAAAGCCCGGTACTGGCCTTTCGCATAGCCGCAGATGGCAGTCCTGCCGGGCAACTCTTGGGCGAAAAGCGGGAAGGAACGGTGCAAGAGGAGCTGACCCAGATCACCCGGGACTTGGAAACAAGCTATGGGAAATCGAAGATTCTCTCGCAAAGACCTGTGAATACTGCGCAGGGAGTCAAAGGGATGTCGCTGGTGATCCAGAACGAGGGTCGGGGAGAAGCTTTCTATCACTGGCATCTCATGTATCCTCAGGAGAGTGGAGGCTCAGTGTGGTTGATGTTGCAGTTCCACGAATCGGCCAAGGGGTTGATGATTCAGGAGATGAAACGCATTTCCGTACAAATTCAGTTCGTAGGCTATCCAGAGCTCCCTGAACCGAAGGGGGAGTTGGTTACCGAACTGAGCCAGTTGGTCGGAAGCTGGAAGTTGGCCCAGGTGGAAGAATCCAACACGGAAACCCGGGCGGCCCCTGAGCTGCTAATGAATATCGTACAAGAGGGCTATATGGACAATGGGTTCGTGGTGGGGAAACTCAAACATGTTGAGGGATCCTGGACTCTGGAGGGGCAGGATGCCCGTGAACATGAGCCCAGTACCTATTGGCGGGATGAAGATACGCTGATCCAGCGCAGCCCGGATGGTCGTCAGCATTTTATCTATAAAAAACGATAAGGCGATTCGATACATCGCTTTATCAGGTAAGCAGACATTCATCCCCTGTAGCAACATCGCCTATCATTCAGGCAGGATACAGGAGTTACGAGGGAGCCTCTGTGAGCAGTTGATAAGGAGGGGGCAGGCTCGTTGACCCCGTCGGCTTTCCTCGTAGGGTAGGCCATGAAGATAAACGGCTCCTTGTGCTTTATTCTGAGTTTTTTGTGTTTCCTGAGTCAGCTCTCCGCTGCTGAGAAAGCTGTCGAGTCCCTGGCCGATGCACGCTAGGTCATCAAAGGGACGGATGGCAAACCCGACCGGGTGTTGTGGAGTAGCTTTACCTTGATCAAAGATGGAGAAGCCCCTTGGGTGATCACGTCCATTCGCAACCAAAAGCCGGCAGATTAATCTCGCCGCAGCATTCCTAGCCTGACTAGAGACAACTATGACTCAGAAAGAGAATATGCTTTCCGGCCAGATGTACCTCGCTTCGGATCCGGAGTTACAGGCTGAACGGGATCGTGCGCATGAAGCCTGCCGCCGTTTTAATGCCGATCAACAACCTCATCCGGCTTCCATGCAAGAGTTGTTTTCTCATTTTGGGGCTGTGGGGGATGACTGCCTGATTGAGAGTCCGTTTTTTTGCGATTATGGGTATAACCTCTTTCTGGGCAAGGGGGTTTATTTGAATTTCAATGTCTGCATTCTGGATTGTGCCCCGGTTCACTTGGGCGATGGGGTGAAACTGGGGCCGGGGGTGCAACTCTACACCGCAGGCCATGCACTGGATCCTGAACGAAGACGGGCCGGGGACGAATTTGCCTTGCCGATCAGGGTTGGAGAAAATGTGTGGATTGGAGGCTCTTCCATTGTGTTGCCCGGAGTGACCATCGGCGCTCATGCGGTGGTTGGAGCTGGTTCTGTGGTGACCAAAGATGTCCCTGCCGGGGCCCGGGTCGTCGGCAATCCTGCACGGGTCTTGGTTCCTCGACCCTGATCGGAATTTCGTGGGTATTTGGGGGTATACAAGCCAAGGAGCCAGGCATAGGGATTCGGCACTATGTTGACTCTGCTTGAAGAACCCCAGGATTTTCTCACCCATCAGCCTTTGGCTTATAATCCCAATAACGAATGGATGTTTCCGGCCTTGCTGGACTGCCGCGATAAGATAGCGGGAGCTCCCGCCCGCTGGCTCCTGGCCTACAGCCCGCATGACGCGCCCGGAGGCATCTGTTTTGCCTGGAGCGATACACTGGATGGCAGCTGGCAGGAAGCGCAGGGGAACCCGCTGATTGCCAAGAAATGGGTTCGGGATCCGAATGCCAAGCATGTGGGGAACTATTATGAAGTGAGCCATGTGGCCAGTCCTGACCTGGTCTGGATAGCTGAGCGGCAGGAAATTGCCTGTTACTTTCATGGGGAAAACGACACGAACCGTGTAGCCTTCAGCAAAGATGGGCTGAACTGGGAATACGGAGGCGTGGTGTTGACCGCCAGCACGGTGCTGGGCTGGAGTCTGGATGAATCCTCTTACGCCCGGGTCTTTCCCTATCGCCTGCCGGATCAACCCGCCTGTCGCTATATCATGCTCTTCATGGGCAAACAGCCGGAAGCCGGAGCCGTGGCGGGAGGGGCGCGTCATATTTTCATGGCTTGGTCGCCGGATGGACGGAGTTGGATGCCGCGAAGTGAGCCGGTGATTACGCCTCCGGTGGGCTGGCAGGCCTGTAGCCCTCAGTTGGTGGAACTGGAGGATGGGCTCTGGGTCCTGCATCATTTCGACATTATGAATGGCCCCGGTAACCTCTATGCCACCCCGGTAAATGCATATATGCGCCGCCGTGGGGAAAGTCAGATGATCCTTTCATCGGACAGCCGTCCTCAAGCGGATGAACGCTTGGCAGATCCTTACCTGGTAGAGGATGGCGATGAAACTCATTTGCTTTGGTTGGAGGGGGCTCGCTTGTCCGGGCGCTTTGTTCGGGCCCGGGTGAGCCTGAAAGCTCCAGCAGCGGGATAAGTCTGTTAGCTTTGTGCGGCGTCAGGTTGACTGCATGAAGGAAGGCTCTAGGCTGAAGCACAAGGAATCCTTTTTTTTATGAAAAGACTTATACCTGTTGTCGGCCTGCTTTTTCTCAGTGCCTGTTGTTCTCCAAAAGCGCCCACGTCCGGAGACGCTGGATCTGTGGAGATCGTCCCTGCTTCTGAAGTGGAATGGCAGAAACTCAATCCGGCCCGCGGGGATAAAAGTCCTCAGGCGGCGACCTTGTGGGGGGACCGCAGTGGTGAGGTGCCCACGGGCTTTTTGGCTAAATTCGTCGATGGGTTTTCATCGCCACCCCATATCCACAACGCCACCTACCGGGCGGTAGTGTTGGAGGGTCTCATTCATAATGATGATCCGGATGCGGAGCTGATGTGGATGCCACCGGGCTCTTTCTGGACACAACCCAAGGGGGAAGTGCACATTACTTCGGCAAAAGGGGAGTCCAGTGTGGCCCTGGTGGAAATTGATCAAGGGCCCTACTTGGTGTTGTCGGTGAATGATCGATTCGATGAAGGCGAACGCCCCATCAATATGGTCCCGAACAACGTGGTCTGGGTAGAGACCCCTGGATTTAGCCTGGATGAAGCTTCTCCACAAAGCGCATATCTCTGGGGCAGTCTCTTTCCAGGGCACCCCAACGGGACCTTCCTCAAACTTCCTGCTGGATTTGAGGGGGAACTCCATAGCGATGCAGAGCATCTCCGTGCGGTCGTGATACAAGGGGAGCTTCACTTGGAAGCCCATGAGGGGGCTGCTTTGATACCCGGGAGTTATATCGGATCTTTCGATCGAACCCGCCATCAGATCCATACAGACGAAGAAGTTATCCTCTATATCCGGACCTTGGGGCGTTATTCCCTGTTCAGGACGAATTGAAGGGACAGAATGATGAAGGG
>DIYK01000085.1 GCA_002429005.1 Verrucomicrobia bacterium UBA6056 | reverse complement strand
TGCGGGAAACAGGTCTATCCGGCCTAGTCCCGCAGTCTCTGTGGGAAACAGGTCGATCCGGCGTAGTCCCGCAGTCCCTGCGGGAAAAAGGTCTATCCGATGGGAGGCGCCGGGCTAGGCTTCGCTCGTGCAGATGACGGCCCGGAGGGCTATCCTCCTGTTCAGCTGCATTACTCCTGAACAAAAACCCGGGTGCCGATGGGGAGCATTTCGTAGAGTTCGGCTACTTCTTCGTTCACCAGGCGTACACAGCCTAGGGAGACCGGGTTGCCGATACTTTCGGGTTCGTCGGTGCCATGGATTCCGAAACCTTTCTGGTCCCAGCCCAGCCAGTGGCTGCCGATTTTATGCCGGGGATCCCCGTAGGGAATGGCTGCGCCTCCGTCAGGGTGCCACCACTCGGGATGTACGATGCGATTCACAATGGTGAACTGACCTACAGGGGTGTTGCCGCCTTTTCCGGTGGCCACCCGGTATTGTTTGAAATACTCCCCGTTCAGTCGCAGCTCTAATCGGTTATCCCCTTTATCCACATGCACGGAGAAACGGCCTTTGGGTACTTTGATTCGGCGGCCAGCCCTCAGCATATCGCCTTCCAGGCGATTGATGTGGCGGAGGAGTTCTATAGTGCTGCCATGACGTCGGGCCAGCTTGTCCAGGGTGTCGCCTGGGTTCACCATGACCAGTTCAGAGTTGCGGGTGGGTACCCGGGATAAGAGGAGATCCATGTTGAGGTCTCCTACCTGGGTTAGCAGCAAATCACGTTGCTCCGGCTGATCGGTAATGCGTGCGGCGCGAAGCAGGGTGTCCCGGGCTTCTTCAATACGTCCTTGAGCCAGGACGCGATCTACCCGCTCCAGCAAAGGGCTTACATCGGCAGCAGAAAGCAGGCTGCAGAAGCAGAGATTAAAAATCCAGATCCAGTTCCGCATTCGGGTCTACTCCACCGGCATCATCCCAGTTTCGGGGTTTTTTGAAACCAAGATTGTGAATTTTCTTCATGGTGAGCTGGTTGCCTTTGGTTTTGGCTCCTTTGACTTGGTAGTCGGCCAATTTGACTTTCAGCTGATGAACCCGCTGCCCTTTCATTGGAGCAAACTTCACAAAGAGTTCTTCCGGAGAGCCTTCCTCGAAGAGCAGCAGCTTGTTTTTCCCCGCAGGGCAGAGGCTGTATTCTTTGTTCTGAATGGCTCCGCCGAAGGTAAAGCGTTTCAGGTAGGTGGTTTTATTATTGGTAAAGACGCACACAAACTCTTTTTCCCGTTCAAAACGACCAATGTATTGGACGTTTTTATCAACGAAGAGTTTTTCGGGGGGCGGCATCATTTTATAGCGCCCGTCTTTCCAGACCACGATGATCTTATCGAGCGAGCTGCACTGCAGAATTTCTTCGCCTTCTTTCATCTCCACGCCGAGGTAACCACTGGCTTTATCGAAACGCAGCCGCAGTTCGCTGGCGGTCAGTTTGCGGACTTCAATTTTCTTAAAGCCATCCTCAGAGATCTTGGTGAGGCGGGGGTACTGTTTATTATACTTGCGGTGCAGAGCATTCAGGTAATCGATCGTGTAATCAACCAAACGGCCCAGATTGCGTTCTACCTCATCCAGAGCAATGAGAATATCCTCAATGTCTTTCCGGTTTTTATCGATATCGAAGCGGCTGATCCGTTTGATGCGAACGCCCAGAAGCATCTCGACATCGTCGAGGGTTACGTCGCGTTTGAGCAGGTGTCGGAAGCGGTTCACCCCGTCGAGAACAGCTTTTTGAACTGCCTTGTAGGTTTTGCATTCCTCGATATCTTTGTAGATTCGGTTTTCGACAAAGATCTGCACCAGGGTTTTATTGTGGAACTCGTCGAGGAGACGGTTCTTTTCCCATTCCAATTCCCGTCGCAGGGTATCCATCAGACGGTCGGTCAGTTTCCGGAGGACCTCATTGACGGTCAATTCTACCGGGCGTTTGCCTTCGATACAGAGAATGCTACTGCTGATGCTGACTTCGCAGTCGGTGAAAGCGTAGAGTTTCTGTAGCGTTTCATCCGCATCCTGACCGGAGACCAGTTGCAAATGCAACTCAACCTTTTCGGCGGTGTAGTCCTGAATGGAGCGGATCTTGATCTTCTTCTTGCGGATGGCATCTTCAATACTGCGCACCAGTGTTTCGGTGGTGGTATTGTAGGGGAGCTCTCGAATAATCAGCGTGTTCTTCGCGGCTTTTTCGATCACCGCCCGTACTTTGACTTTGCCCCGGCCTTTATCATACTCGGCCGCATCCATGATGCCACCGGTCTGAAAGTCGGGCAGGATTTTGCGCATGCCGCGGCCTTTGAGAATATCCACCTGAGCTTTGAGCAGTTCCCCGAAATTGTGTGGCAGGATGCGGGTGGAGAGACCCACCGCGATACCCTCCGCTCCCAGCATAAGCAGCAGGGGAATTTTAGAGGGCAGCACGACCGGTTCTTCATTCCGGCCGTCGTAGCTGGGAATAAATTCCGTGAGGTGTTTATTGAACAGTTGTTCCCGGGCCAGGGGGGTAAGCCGACATTCAATGTATCGGGAAGCCGCGGCCGGGTCTCCGGTGTGAATGTTTCCGTAGTTTCCCTGGCCCTCGATGAGGTATCGTTTGTTGGTCAGGGTGACCAGGGCGTCGGCGATGGACGCATCCCCGTGGGGGTGAAACTGCATACAGTAGCCGACGATGTTGGCCACTTTGATAAATTTGCCGTCGTCATTGCGCTGCAACGAGTGCATGATGCGGCGCTGCACCGGCTTCAGTCCGTCCTCCAGACTGGGAATGGCCCGGTCTTTGATTACATAGGCCGCATAATCGAGAAAGTTGGCATCGACCAAATCTTTGAGCACGGGACCATCGTAGCCTGTGCTTTCTTCTTCAGGGGGAAGTTCTTCTTCGGAGGGCTCAGTAAACAGATCGTCGGACATGGGCAGTGCGGAATGCGGAGTGCGGAATGCGGGGTGTCCCAAGGGACCGTGGGAGCGCGACTTATGCCATGGAGAAGGGGCGCTTGTCAATGCGTAGCTGTCGGCCTTCAGGCCAC
>DIYK01000084.1 GCA_002429005.1 Verrucomicrobia bacterium UBA6056 | reverse complement strand
TGCCCGTGATGCAGTCGCTCCCAGTCATCCAACAACAGATTGCCATCACTATCCAGGGAACTCCCGGCTATAAAGGAACTGAACTGAAGGGATATCACTTCCAGAGTGATATCCGCACAATTACTGCTGCGGTCACTGAACCCTGACACCGTAAATTCCAGATTTTCCTCGAGCTGGAAATTCAATGGCAACTGATAGGCGTCCCCGTCCGCATCCACCAGGTACACCGTCTGTCCTCCTTCGCTTTCAAACAAAGGACATCCCCCGGAGGGATCGATGGGGGTCAGCAGGAGATCTTCCAGTTTTGGCCGATCGGACACGGCCCCCAATAACTCCAGGACCCCGGCATACGCGGCAGCTTGTTCCGGAGCTGTGGTCGTACTGAGAGCAGTATAAGCTGCGGGCAGGCTGCCGTCATCGATAAATGTACGAAGCAAATCCACCGGCAGGGGAAGCTGACCGGCGGCGGAAGCCTGGTGAACACCGATGATATCATACACATCCCGTAGTTGATCCCGCAACGCCTGCACATTGGCGGAGGGAGGGGTATTGAGCGAGTCCAGAAAGGCAGCCAGAGTTCCATCCAAACGCAAAGCTTCTTCCTGAGCCGGCCCGATCTGTTGCAAGGATACGAGTTGTTCTTCCGTGGGCGCGAACATTCCGGCATCCCCTGCCCTCGCCGGGAACAAGGTGATCTCCGCAGGCAGCAAGGCATCCCGTGCATTGAGACGGTCGCCCAGAACCTGTTCCAACAAGAGGGCTGCCAGACAATCATCCAGATCCATATTTCGCTCAAGTGTAGGTGCTTTCCCGGTCAAGGCCGTCTGCGCAGCCACAATCCAATTTGCCGACTCCACCGTTTCAGTGCCACCTTGATGTGCGTAGGGATTCGGTAAACTCAATGCGGCGACATCCTCCGGATAGGTGAACGCGGATAGTACTTCGAGTGCATTCCGAGTGTAGGTCGTGGTAAGCAAGGTCCCCGAGGCTTCAAAAAATCGTTCGCTGTACAGGAAGACCATCGGATGACGGGACTGGTTTCTGAAGCGTGCGTAAGATTGATCTGAGCTATCGACGGCTGCATTGCCCAACAAGGCCTGATCTGCATTCATCAACCGCAGATTCATCCCGTCTTCCGGGTACTGAGAAACCACCACAATGTTTTCCGGGGAAAAGATAATGGGACGCTCGAAACGCATCCGCACTCGGAGGTCAAACACCGAGGAACTGTTCGCAAAATTTTCAGGAGCAGAGTCTACGGGTTCACTGGGAAAACTTAGGGGATCCAACGGATCTGTCCCGGCCTGAATTTCGTCAAAATCCGAGTGTCCATCTCCATCGCTGTCCGGGTCGGTCAATAAGGTCCCGTTAATCAATTCATCCCGGTCCGAAAGACCATCCCCATCTGTATCCGCGCCCGCAGTAGGATCGATGAGTTCGGGATCCTCGTTCGCAGCCAAACGTCGGGCCACCTCCACGTAATCCGGCACGCCATCCCCATCACTATCCAACTCATCCGGCCCCACACTGAAACGGTATTGGCGCTGCGTAACCGGACCTTTCACTCCGGCAAGCGATTCCGCATAAGCATACACGTCTTCATCCGCCACCACCCAGAAGGGACTTGTGTAGCTTTGCCAGGCTCCATCTCCTCTACGGACATACAGATTTGCCGTGTCATCGCTACTCTTGATGCTTACCGACTGAGCCACATCAAAGGTCCCGGAAGCCGGTTCGATCAAGGCTTTTGCCCGTTCCAAGCCCTGAGGGGCCTCCAGCACGGCAATAGCGATATCCGAAGCCCATTGATTGATCAAAGAATGAGTCGCTCCAGCAGGCCAGCTCGATGGATTTTCCAGGCCCGGATCCGTAAGCCCAGTTTCAGGACCTTGATCCTGTAGCCGTTCCACACGAATCAGACCCAAATTTTGATCTGCCGTCAGGCTCCAATCCGGCACCGAGCCCGTCCAAATGGGCCCCGCCCCTTCGCTTACAAAGGGTTCTGCGTTCCAGAGCTGTACATTCCCCCCCTGCAGTAAGCCGGTCACCCCCGGCACGGGTTCAGACAAGGTCTTCAGGAACTCATTGCCATCATGTTTCCACACTTCCACCGCATCGGACAACCCAGCCTCACGGCTTCGACTGTAAAAGAGCAGTTCGCCATTCCCTAACGAAACGGCCGCACTGAGGCTCTGAGCATTGTCTGGTACTGCAAAAGTCTGAAGCAGTTGCGGTGCGGTGCCTCCATCATAGCTATAGAGCCCCGCCCCCCCTTCGCTGTAGATGACTAACAGCCGCTGATTCCCCCCGATCTCTACCCGCTGTACGCTGGCAATAGGCAGGCCCAGATCATATTCCTTCGGAGCCGCAAACTGATAGGTCCCGGGCATGGGGTTCTCGATCACCTGGGAGCGTAAGCTGGATTTCCCCGAAAGCCACAGCAGGATTTCGCCTTCTGGAGACAGGTTATATTTCCCATAGAGAAAATCCCAACCCTGTTGTAACAGGTCGACCTCGATGATATTCATCAAGCTGAGCGCCTGTACTTCAAAAAGGTGAAGACGCTCACCACCCGGAATCGAACGCAGCCCCGCAGCCCAATTTGCCGGAGCTCCTGAGGACTCCAAGCCTCGGGCTTTACGAAGATGCATTTCAACCACAGGAAAATTCACATTGGGAATCAAAGCCCCTTCGGCCCCGCCTCCGAAAGCTTCCAATACGGCATCTCCGCTCGCATTCCAGGTGCTCAGCACCAGTAGATCCTCCTGAGCAGAAACACTGGCCGGATGTTGCGTAACCCAAAAGAGTTCCTGCGGGCCGATCGCCCGTTGAGACAGGGAGCTGAACAACACAGAACGATTCGTCTTCGAAACATCCCTGAGGACCCGAATCTCGTTGAATTCACGGCTGCTCAGCAACAGGGAATCACGAGCCTGGCTTTCAAAATGCCCGACCGCTGCAGCCTCAATGTTGCGAAGACCGGAATCCCGCAGAGGAGAAAAGACCTGTGCACCCGAGGGGCCATAGAAAATTTGATAACGCCCAGACTCCACTTCAAGACGCAGCGCATCCATGGAGCCATCCCCATCAAAATCTCCGGAGGCGACCCACTCCCGCTCCAAACGGGTCACCCACTCCGCAGCGGGTAACAGGGTAGTAAGCAAGGCCATCATACTGAAGAACTGGCGTTTCATTCCGGCACCTCCACGGTATTCAACCGAATCACTCGGGAAACTTCCATTCGATCTGTAAACTGTAGATAATAATACCGGTACTGAGCCCCACGAATCACCGGTTGGGTATCCCGTAGCAGGAGAACCCCCTTCTGAGGATTTGCTACCGCTTCCGGCAACGCGAGGATATAAGGATCGAGTAATAAGGTATTGGAACCATCGAAGCGATGGGCGATTTTTTCCATGAGGGGGCTAACCTGAATCAAATCACCGGATACCTGAGGAAAGAGGTCGGAAGGCTCCTGCATGCGGAATAACATTCCAGGAAATAGAGGATCGTTGGTTACGGAATCCGTAAACAGGTATTCCACTGGATCTTTTAGAACGTTTTGAAACGAGAACAGTTTCAAAAACTGACTGGAGGTTTCTCCTGACCAGGCAAACTCACCAATTACCAATCCGACCCGGTGTTCAACAGCAAGTTGCAACAAGGGGTGATTCCCCAAATACACTGCAGCAAACAGCGGCCCGTAGTTATGTGTGTTTAGAACGCTGGGTAAGGGACGCGCAGGCCAGGGAACTTCCGGTCCGAGCGAGGGCGCCGTCCATTGAAATTCGATCGCAACAGAGGGATCACTATTTCCGCAGGCCCCCCGGGCATAGACCCGATAGACCCGTTTATCATTTTTCGCGATCGGCAAGGTCAGGGTAAATTCAGGACTGCCCGGGGTTCCAAAACTCGTCCCCACCCTCCCGGTAAGGTAGCGACCAATGTAGAGCTGACGGGCTTCCCCATTGATGACAAAATTCGCCAAACTTCCGGAGGGAAGAAAATTGTCACTCAACTCCGGTGAAATAGATTGAGGCAGGGGTTCCTCTGAAGCGACCTCCACTTCAAAATATTCTGCAGAATAAGGGGAAGCAAACCAACGCAACTCCAGCTTAGGATTCTGCTCATCTCCTGCGGGTCGGGCCGGGCTGATCTGAGGTGCGGCGGGTGGTCGGGTACTGGTAGAGAAACAGCCCAGTTCCACCAAAGGCCCTGCCAGACCGTGTTTATTGATTACCTGAGCTAGAATACAGATTTCAGCGCAGCTTGGGCTGCCCAGGGTATCATCCTCCAGTCCACTGATCAAAGCCCCCGCCAAGGTATTGCCCTGAGCCCACAACACCGGCTCCCCCCCGTTCACTTTACGATACAGACGGTATTCAGCTCCATCATCCGGAATCTCGATATCCGTGATCGGAAAATCGGTAATCGGATCCCCCGGATTAACCCCTCCACCAGGAATATGTTCATCACAGTCCTCACCAACTGGAAGCACATCAAAAAATTGCAGGGCCTCAAAACGGAAGAGTTTAAAAACAAAGGACGGAAAGACACTGCTGTCCATGCCTTCCGAAATCCCGACCCAGGGCGATACTTTCTCACCACGCCCAACCCGGGCAAAATAGGTGACATCCATAATTTCGGAGGCTGGCGTCCCAATCCGGTGGCTCAGAGTGTCTCCAAAATAATAGCGTCCCAAACTCGTGGCTGCATCCACATCCGCGACCGGTTGAAATTTCCCGGTCGTCCAGCGAACTTCAACCCAATCAATCTTGGTTGTGGGTGCTTTAAACACTTCGATTTCATAAGGATATCGGCCTTCCACCTGGCTCATGGTGACCAATTCCTCAAACTTCAGTTCCAAACGGTCACAGCGAATACGAACCACTCCTGTGGGAGCTCCGGCACCATCCCAATCCTGAAGATGGCCTTGACCCGGACCACTGTGTCCGGAGTAATTGTCCCCGCAAATCGCTCCATCTACGGCCCGAACCGTGTAGAGGAAATTTTTACCAAAATCCTCATCGGCAATGGTCTCGTCATAAATAAAGTTGGTACTTTCCCCCGCTTGGTGCGGAATGGGGCCGGCAAACAGGTTCTGAGCGGGGTCTCTTCCCCGGAAATTCGCCTCCGCCATGCTTTCCCATTTATACACATAATACTGGGTGGTCGGATCCTCGGGGTCATCCGGATTCTGGGTCCAAATTACCTTAAGACGGTTGGTCGTGCTGTCCGTATTGGCATCATAGCTTCTGGATCGCTGTACCCGGACATTCCGGGGAACCGGGGGAGGAAAGCGGTCACAAACCTGAACACGCACCTCATTGGATGGATGACCCAAACGGCCTAATTGATCCCGTGCCACCACCCAATAATAATAGGTGGCCCCATCCGGGAAGGGCTGGCCGCCTTCATCAAAGCGGTTATGATCATCTACAAAGAAAGGGGCTTTTTCATCTGCATCCGCATTCGGCATAACCGGCAAGCGGTTCACCTGCTCCAGTACAGGCGGATCCTCTTGCAGCAACACCAACAGTCCCTCCCGATCCAATGGATCCGTATCCAAATTCCGATCCTCCGCAGCAGCAGCCTCCATGCGATAGACATTGTATCCAAACTGCAGCAGTGCCACGCGTTTCAGCTCATCGGGCTCCTCCCAACGCAAGCGGATATTTAAATCACCCCGTACCCGGGTTTCAGGAACCTCATCCAGGTTGACTGCCGCTGGCAGAATGCGGGGGGCATTGGCAGACAAGGTCACACGCCCGAACACCGCTCCCGCCTGACCTGCGTCTGCATCGTAGGCGCGAAGTTCAAAACTTTCCTTCACCCCATCCATCAACTGCGCATGGGCCAGTCCCGTACAGAGAGCCAAGCCTGGATGCTTCCGGGCCAGAAGCACAAGGTTCGCGAAATCATCTGCATTCGCCTGACTCCCCAGCATGACCGTCAGTATCAGTTCTTCATCCGTCAAACCCGGAGCCAAAGTCAGGTCCTGAAACATACTTCGGATATCCTGAACCAGTTCCGCTGTATTTCCCCCTAGCATTTCCCCTCGTCCCAACAACATTTTCACCACACGGGGATCCTGCTGAAAACCACTGACCGATTGCAGGGCATAGGCTCCCGCTGCTGAAAAATCACCGGCCTTCCGATGTATGGAAAGCTTGAGGTTCTGCAGGCGTTGAGGATCCGGGGCCTGCCAACTTAGCCACACCCAGTCCCTCCCGTTATCCGGATTCCGATAGGTTGTCCCGGTAACGAAAAGGAAGTCCCCTTCTACTTCTTGAGCACCCAGAAAGAGAGGAAACAACAACAGCAACAACAAACAGCGTTTCATAATCGGTTCCTCCCTTAATAATCCACATCCCAGGAACCATTATCCCAGGTCACTCGTACGGTTTTGCCAAACTTCACACAAAGCGGGCAGACCCCGGCTTTTCCGGAAAGGCGCCCTGAACCACTGGCCCGGTACACCCCACCCTGCTTAGCACCAATCAATTTAATTTCCCCCCGGATGGTCACCACACACAGGGCCTCCCCTTTGGCCCCCAGGAAGAGTTTGGCCCCAAAGGTGGGCCCTTCCAGGAAGTAGAAGAGTCCGGCCCCAATCCCGGCACCGATATTGAACGCACAGCCATAATCCACAACCGGAATCCAGGCCTCTCCAAACACATAGGCTCCGGTGAAGGGCGGAGACTGAACCACCTCGCCAATATCCGGATCCACCATCACCAAGGGATCCATACTACAGGTTTTGCCAAAGAAGGCTCCCCCAGCCACCTCCGATCCACTGAAAATCGCACGGCAGGCGGCAGCCACGTAGTTTTCCAGTTTCCCAAAGGAAACGGCCGCATCCAATTCCGGAATCTGAAACGCTTCAAAGTTGATGCCTTCACTGCCATCTGCAAAGCCAAAGGATCCTCCCAGTCCGGCAAGATTCCCTCCGTCAAAGGTAAAGTCCGCCTGTACATTCACCCGAAGATCGCTTCCCAGCCAACTACAGGGCAATTCGACCGCGCCCACGGTGACTCGGTGCCCTTCCCCGGATGCAAAACTACAACTTGCGGGACCGGAGTTTTGCAGGGATTCAATCTGCAGAAAGCCGCCGAATTCCAAATCATCGGGCACCTTCCACCGGAAAGAGCCGTCCAGTCTCAGCAGATGTAAATCATCGCCACGAATGTGCGCATACCCATCGATACTGCCCCCGCCCATCACCGCGTCTAATTCATCGAGAAAATCCGTAAAACTGTCATCGAGATTATTCAACACCCCGCTGAGCACCTCTCTCAACATGCTGTTCATCTGCTGAAAGAGACCATCAGCCGCTTCGCGAAAACGGCCGTCGATGTCATAAATTCGGGAACGAAGAACCGAAGACAGATTTGACGGAATGTCACTCCCATAGAATTCCGTTTTAAAATCAGCAAGCAACCAGGCCTTAAACTCTGCCTCACTCACATCAACAAAGGGATTTCGTTGCGAAGGCAGCTGCAAGAGACGCTGTTCGATACGTACGCGAATCGCAGGGCTCAGATTTTGAATCAGAGCCGGGCTCAGGGAGGCACTCAATTCCGCATGGAATTCTTCCCCGGGGAGCGCCAGGTCTTTCAGCTCACTTAGATCGGTTTTCACTTCACCCAACAAAGAGGACACACCCTCCAGTCCGCGTTCCGCACTGGCCAGAATCGCATCCAATTCCTGTGAAACTCCACCAGGCAGGCTGTAGGCGGCTTCGGCAGCGAAGAGCTCTAACAACTCCCCTGCCATGTCAAACAAAACGGGGTAATCCTCAGACGCATCCTGAAACAAAATACCATTCGATTTGGGCTGAGCCGGGTTGGGCGAATCCACCACATTCAATGCATCTACGGCGCTGATCGCCCGGTCCAGCCTTTCAAATACGGCTCCCCCCAGCCCCTCCCCGGGATTCAGCCCTCCCACCAGGGAGGCCAACCTCGCTTCGAAATCCATAGCGTAAGCCGCTCCTCCCCCCGAACTATTCAGGGCCGTGTTCAGCTCATCGGTATAATAATCCACTCCGGGCAGATAGGCATTGTTGAGGCGGGTGTACAGTTCATCCACTAAGGGAGAAAGGAGCTCGTCGAGTACCGGGTCCATCAGATCCTGAGATAAGGGATCCAAGGTTTCATCCAGGCCCGCCAGGCCCTCATCCAGACTTTGGATAAACGCATCCGCTCCCGCCTCTGTCAGGGCCGAAGCGACCCCTGTGGCCTGATCAATCTGATTGAAGACCATATTCGCCAGGTTGAGACGGGGCAGACCTTCGTACTGAATCCCGAAGGACAACTCCACGTTTTCGGGGCTCAGGTAATCCACCTGATGCTGCACTTCGATCACTTTAAAGGCCGTTGGCACCGTAGCGGGAGAGCGGAAGCTGTGCGTCACC
This sequence comes from Verrucomicrobia bacterium UBA6056, assembly GCA_002429005.1. GTDB lineage: Bacteria > Verrucomicrobiota > Kiritimatiellia > SS1-B-03-39 > UBA6053 > UBA6056. Next base: position 25,787 of record DIYK01000084.1, on the reverse strand, counting down.
GTGCTCCATTCCAAAGGGTAGTCCAGGTCCACCACATCCAGCCAGGTACGCAGAGCCCGGGGCTGATAGTCCTCTACCGTGTTACTCCGATAAATTTCGAGGGTACTGCCCGGATCAAAGCCACGATGTTCCGCATCAAAAAACTGTTCCGTAAAAAAGGAATTTCCACCAATCTTCCAGCCCTTTGTAGGCCAGCCGCCCATCACGTGCAGGACAGAAGCCTCAGAACCGGCCCCTGTGTGAACCTGAACCTGAATGTCTGAAAAGAAAGGCACATCCAGGTCCCCAGCCAGACTAAAGAAACCTTGCCCGGAATTTTGATACCCGGCAGCACTTTCATAATGGTTCAAGTACATGTCATGGGCAGGACGGAAGAGATATTTCTCCGCTCCGGGCCCCTCCACATGCAGGCTGGGAGGCACAGAAAAGCGGGAATGAATATCCAGAATGGCATCTGCAGGTCGCAACAGATTCCCTTCAGGCGGCAGACCGGCTACCCCACCGGAAAAACCCAGCTTGGCGTAAATCGGCTCCGGGATAAAAGCCGCTTCACTTTGTACCTGCAGGGTAAGAAAACCACTGTTGCTTGCACAGGAGGCTGGATCCCGCTCAAAGGCCATTGCGAAGACGTCCAAAGGGGCCTGCCAGTAATCCAGCTCATGAGGATCAACAGGATCCTGTGGTTCCGCCTCCAGAAGATCCCCTTTACAGCTGATGCGAAGTTCCTCAAAGGTCAGATCGAGATCCGAAGGATAACTCAAAAAGAGGGAACCATTCGTCCGGCTGTCCTTGTTGATTGAAGACAAGTAGTTAAAGGAAAAGGTAGCGAACTTAAACTGGTACCCATAGATGGTGGCGTTCTGATCAATGATTCCAACCTCTTGAATGCCGGAAACTCCGGAGCGTCGCAGGTAAAACTTACTACGGGCATTGAGCCCATAGGTTCCGAAGACCTCATCCCCGAGAATGGAAAGAGCCTCCAGGCCGGGGTTATCCACGGAGCGGATATTTATCCCGGGGTAGACCCCATTCCCTTGTCGATATGCCGCGCTTCCATTCCGTTCCACGGCAAGGGGAGCCCCCCACCCGGATCCCGTATTCAGTAACACGCCTACCGCATCTTCAGACTCATTCTGTCCCAGCTGATCTCCCTGTAGCACAAAGCCCGAAATGAGGAAGGCGCCTACGGAGGCATTCGAGACGCTATGCGCGTGATTCAAGGCATCCTGACGATAGCCCCAGGAGAAGGAAGTGGTGTTGGTTAAACTGCCCTCAGCCAACAATCCGCCATCCCGCGTAAACGGAAGAATCTCGTCGGCATCTTTAAAGCTTAAGGTGGCTAAAGGTTCCACCCCGGGGCAGCCGTCGGGACAGCCCTCCAACATGCTTACATCAAATATACTTACCCCTTCCAACTGACTGCCTGCAAGCACTTGGTCTTCGACCACGGACACACTACCCGCCTGATTCCACACCAGGTTAACATCATAGGGCATATGCGTGCTGAGGTTCCCGGAACCGATTTCCATATCATAGCTGCAGAGGGCGATGCCCTGGGCATCCGTGGTGGCTTCTAAGGAGCTGTTGGCGTCCACCTTGGCAAAATGATGATAGGCATCATTGCTGCGTTTAAAGGATTGGTTTTGAGGGATAAATCCGGAGATAAAATCATTGTGCAAGCTGGAGATTTCATCCGAACGCACATGATGTGAATTTCCGGTCAAATTCATAGGAAGCTTTCCGGCAGCCACATCCCAGGTCAGCTCATTCACTTCGAAAATCATGGGCCGTGTTTCTTCCACGACCCAGATCACATTGCTGTAGACCGGATCATTCTCGGGCAATAGCTGTTGCGTCAGTTCGGTTCCGTTGAAGGGCAGAATGGCTTGGTATTCCTGAGCGAGGGGCGTGTCTGTCCAACCCAGTCCCGTAGGCAGGATAACTTCAAGATCCCCAAAGACCCCGTCTTTGTTCAGACTCAGAGGCCCGGAGCTACGGTAGCGGATACCGGATGTTGTAGTTTCATCGATGCCATCCAGGTTGATCACCTGCATCTCAGCTGGATCCACCGTGTAATCCAGTGTGACCGGATCTTTATTCACATCCAAATCGACAAAAGCAAAATTCCGCCCCTGAAAGGTGCCGGTTCCGCTGATCCGATGTTCCGTAGAACTTAGGAAGCTTCGAGTTTCCCAGCTGCTAATGGTGAGCTCGGTTTCAATCGTATCGAACCACAGCGTTCCCGAATAATGGTTTACACTGACCACCGCGGTGGATTCATTATTCCCCTCCCGGGACTCTGCAAGGCTATCCGCGCCATCCAGACGCAAACGCAGTTCATACAAAATCAACGGCAGGCGAGTCGCTGCCGGAACGGTCACGGTCATACTACGGCTCTCCGTCATTTCCGTCATCGCCGGAAAATCCAGATCCTCAAGAAGCAGAGACTCTGTCGTTTCAGCCGCATTTCCAGCATCCAGAATCAGCTCAACACTGAGATCCTGTTCCGTTAAATCCGTAGACCCGCCACGCTGTATCCAGTTCAGGGTAGCATCAATCTCTTTATCGATATTCAGTCCACGGAATAGGAAGCTATCCGGCAAGACCAGCGATGGAGTCAGTGTGCCGGCCACCACATCTGCCGGGGCCTCAATGCGCAGGTCACGGAATTCGCGGCCGTCTGTCGGCCAGCCATGGGTATCCTGTTGCTGAAGGCGCAACGTCATCGTGGAATCCAGCGTTACCCCCGCATTCGCAGCCGCCTGGATCAGATCCACCGTGTATTCTGCTTCAGCAGAGGTCCCATCCGGCAAGGATAGAATCTGGAACCAGGTCGTCTGATCAGCACTCAGATAAATACCCTCATCATGGGCTTCCTCACTGGCTGAACTATGGAAAAATTTCAGTGTAGCCGCTTCCATTCCCTGTAGGTTGAGCGAAAGCTCCGCCTGGTTAATCGAAAGGCTGTTTGGCACCGCACTGTCCATCCGCAAAGCCGATGCGGGCTCGAGCGTGAGAATTCTCTGTTGATAGGCGGTATTATTGGTTGCGGAAAGTGAGTGACTGGCCGTAATGGGCCCGTTCAACTGAACCCCGCCATCAGCCTCCGCAAAGCCTAGATCCTGTGTGGCATTCAAAAAATGATTCTGTACAAAGGAGTACTGCGTCGTTTGGTTCCAGTGCGTGCCGATGATGTAATACTTACCCGCCTGCAGTTCCACATCGATCCGGGGGGAGCTCTTCCAGCCCAAACTGGTATCCGGGCTGGTCGTTCCCCGATACAGTTCCGTGTAGGCTCCTGTGGCCGTAGTGGATTCATGTACCGTGAAGGTCAGGGTCGTGGAGGCTCCCGGCTGAAGGTAGGTCTGAATGTAGGACAGGGTCCGGGTTTCACTCTGCAGGTAACGCTGACCACGAAATAGATTTGCAGTGCTCTGGGTGCTCATGGTGGTCCCCGCAGGAGGGACTTCGGAGAAACTCACCGCTTCACTGCGGATCCGCTGGTCATAGACGAGATTGTTGGTTTGAGGGCTGATCGTGTCCTGCAAGGTCTGGACATTGTTCAGGGTGGCCCCCTGTTCCAGATTTCCAAAAGACAGGTTGAGGGGCAGCACCTGAGCGTTATCAAAGCGATATCCATTCTCTTCCTGCCAGTGCACCGCCAACAGGTAATACTGTCCGGTGTTGATGGGAACGGTCATGCCTCCGGAGCTGAAAAAACGGTTTCCGGGCACCGCCAGTGTTTCCTGACTGTGCAGCAGAGTGTAGGGTCCTGCCTGTTGGGAAGCTTTATAGACCCGAAAGCTCAGGGTCTGGGTTTCAGTCAGCTCCAGGTATTGATCAAACGCGTACAGGATTCGGTCCGAGCTAGCCTGAAAGATATTCCCTCGCAAGCGATTGGCACCTGTGCTCTGCGTATTTCCGGCGGCCGCGGGAGCCAGATCCACATCTCCGCTGGCCATCTGGATGCGCCCATCTGCTGTAGAACTGAAGCTCCATTCGTTGCGGTCCGGCAGCGTGGCCCCTTCAAAAGCTTCCCGGTAGGGAGGGAACACCGATTGCGCCTGCAGTGTCGTGAACCTGCAAAACAAACAACCCAACACATAGACAATGTAGATACACCTCATCCTGCTTCTCATGGCCATAGCTATGGCAGGATCGAGTCACGGATCAATGGCAATCCGCTGGAACTGGGTTTTAAATGTGTAAGGGAGCCTCCCCGATCAGACCGCGTGGTTATCCAGCAAGTCCAGGGATTCGCCGGGAGGATCATGCAGGAAGGTTTCCTCCGCCTGGGGCAGAGCCTCCGGATAATCGAGGGTGTAATGCAGGCCGCGGCTCTCTTTACGACGCCGGGCACAGCGTATCACCAATTCAGCAACCGTGGCCAAATTCCGAAGTTCCAGCGTATCTGTGGTCAATAGATAGTCCAGGTAGTACTCACGAATTTCGTTACGCAAATTGTGAATCCGGCGTCGGGCACGGGCCAGGCGTTTATCGGTTCGCTCAATCCCCACATAATCCCACATCAAGGTGCGCACCTCGTTCCAGTTATGCTCCACCACCACGGCTTCATCACTGGGTACGGCATGGAATGGATCCCAATCCGGAATCACCGGGCGGCTTTGCGGCAACTGGGAATCCAGCTTGGGCAGCTCCTCGGTCAGCAGATCAGCCATCACTAATCCCTCCAAAAGACTGTTACTGGCCAATCGGTTGGCACCGTGCAGCCCCGTACAAGCCGCTTCTCCAATCACATACAATCCAGGCATCCGGGTCTGGCCATTTACTTCCGCTTCGACACCACCACAGAAATAGTGGGCTGCCGGCACCACCGGGATAGGCTGTTCCGCCATATCAATTCCCAACTCGTAGCAGCGTTCATAAATATTCGGGAAACGCCCCTGCAGAAAACTGCGGGACTTATGGCGAATGTCCAGATGCACACAGGGGGCACCGGAGACTTTCATTTCGTGGTCAATCGCCCGGGCCACCACATCACGAGGAGCCAACGCACCACGGGGATCCACATCCTTCATGAAATCCCGCCCATCCAGGCTGACCAGACGCCCCCCCTCTCCACGAACGGCTTCGGAAATCAGGAAGGATTTGGCTTCACGATGAAAGAGGCAGGTAGGATGAAACTGCACCATCTCCATATTTTTCACGGGCAGTCCCGCCCGCCAAGCCATGGCAATGCCGTCTCCTGTGGCCACATCCGGGTTAGAGGTGTAAAGATACACCTTGCAGGCCCCGCCGGTCGCCAAAACCGTATGCTTGGCCCGTACGGCAAACACTTCCGAAGTACGACCATCCAGAAAATAACTGCCCAGACAGGTATTGGTGCCCTCCTGCTTCAACCAACCGGTCGTCACCAAATCAATGGCGTGGGACTGTTCCAAAATCCGGATCCGGGATCGGCTATGGGCAGCCTGCAGGAGCTTGAGGATGATTTCATGGCCGGTGATATCCCCGGCATGCAGCACCCGACGAAAGCTGTGCCCGCCTTCACGGCCCAAATCATAATATTGGGGATATTCCGGACGCTTGGCAAACTCTACGCCAAATTCCTCCAAGGCGGCAATGCCATCCGGCCCTCCTTGAATAATGGCCCGTACCGCATCCTCATCACTTAACCCTCCTCCGGTAGCAAGCGTATCGTCGATATGCGCCTCGAAGCTATCATGGGGATGCGACACACAGGAGATCCCACCCTGAGCCCAATTACTGGAGGACACATCCGCCGTTCGTTTGGTCGCCAGAATCACATCGTGGCTTCGGGACATTCGTAACGCCGTCATGAGCCCGGCAATGCCGCTACCCACCACCAACACATCACAATCAAGGGTGCGCATCATTCGAACACCACCGTTTTGTTCCCGGTGACCATGACCCGTTCCTCCAGCACCAAGCGTAGGGCCCGAGCCAGAACCCGTTTCTCCACATCCCGGCCCAGCCGGGCCATGTCTTTCGGGGAATGGTGATGCGAAACCGGAGCCACGTCCTGAGCTATGATCGGACCTTCATCCAGATCCTCGCTGGCAAAATGAGCGGTCGCTCCAATGATCTTCACCCCCCGCTCCCAAGCCTGACGGTATGGGTTGGCACCAATAAAGGCGGGCAGGAAGCTGTGATGAATGTTCAAAATCCGATTGCGATACGCCCCCACAAACTCCGGACTAAGGATGCGCATGTATTTGGCCATCACCAACAGGTCAGGAGCATGCGCATCAATCGCCGAACGCACGGCTTCTTCATGAGCCTCCCGGGAAAGCTCTGCATGCGGGATGCATGTAAAGGGAATCGAGAACGATTCGGTCAACTCCCCCAAGGTCTCGTGGTTCGCCAGGACACCACAAATCTCCATGGGCAAATCATCGAATGCAGCCCGAATCAGCAAGTCGCCCAGGCAATGCGGTTCTTTGGTCGCCAAGAGAAGAACCCGCTTGCGACGCAAGGGCGCCACCCGGATATCGGCGGCATCCGGCAATTCCGTTTCAAGCACACGCGTGAGTAGATCCACATCTTCAATCCCTTCCACCACCGTGCGCATGAAGAACTGATGGCCATCAGGATCCACATACTCTCCATTTTCAACAATATTTCCGCCATGCCGCTGCAAGACACCCGTTACCCGCGCCACCAAGCCCGCTTCATCCGGGGACTGAATGGCACACACCAGTCGTTCACTTTCCATGGGCGAAGCCTAACAGCTTCCCTTGAAGGGTCAATGCCGATCCGTTAGGGTCGGCCTATGATTGATGCTCATTGTCATCTGCAAAGCCCTGAGCTGGCTCCATATCTCGAGGAGCTGCTCCTACGTGCCCGGAATTCCGGGGTGGATGGCGCCGTGGTCAACGGGACCTCCCCAAGGGATTGGCCACAGGTCGAACAACTCTGTCGCACACGGGCTGAACTCAGACCCAGTTTCGGCCTGCATCCCTGGCAAGCTGATTTCGAGGGCGATTGGGCCCAGGAACTGGAACGCTTGCTCCAGAACAACCCGAACGCCGGCGTCGGAGAATGCGGGTTGGACAGCCTCCTCAGCGAAGTCCCCCTGGCGCAGCAACTGGAAACGCTGCGGATACACATCCAGCTCGCAAGCGAGTACCAACGCCCGATCACTTTACATCTGTTGGGAAAGGTGTGGCAGCCTATTCAAGCCGAACTCGTCGGGCTAGATGTTCCAATTCTGCTGCATGCATTTGGAGCTTCCGCTGAACTCGCCCGCCAATTCAGCCGACAAGGCTGTTATTTTTCGTTGGGGGGGATGTGGCTTCGGCCTGAAAAAAACAGAGGGGCCTTACATGAACTTCCTGTGGATCGGGTCCTTCTGGAAAGTGACGCCCCGTATCAGCACCCCAAAGGAAAGCGCTTTCATACGGAGCCGGCCCTGCTGGCAGAGCTGTGCGATCAGCTGGCTCCCGTCTGGGGGCTGCAGCCGGAGGAATTGGCCGCACAGAGCCACCAGAATGCTCTTCGTTGGCTGGGAGAAGAGGCCGGGAATTCCGGAAATCCAAGATCCCCTGACGGAAAGTCTAAATTGTAGGTGTACAGAATCCGGTGATTCTGTGTAAGACATTGAATAGGAGTCGTTCATCTCCCCTTCACCAGGAGCCCATCCCATTCTATGAAGAACAATCAGAAACTCATCGCCGCAGTGGCCCTGCTGCTTATTGCCGCTTTTCGCCTTATCACCTGGTGTTCACCCAAAGGGATCAGTGAAAGCGCCGAGAAAAGTGAAGAAGCCCTGGGAATGACTGCGGTGGAGATGCTCGCCGAAGAGCTGCCGGCCGGAGCTGAAGTTCTAGTCCTGATCCAAGCGGAAGGAGGCGGACGCCTGACCGTTCTGGAAGATGCCGTCAAACAGGCGATCAAAGAACGCGGCTTACAACTGGGTGGAATGGCCCGCATCCCCGCGGGATCGATCACCACACACACTGGACTTTCTGAAGCAGCCTTCCAACAAGCTCTCTCCGAAGCCCCGGATGCGGCCGGCTTCCTCTCCTTTGCGGGCCTGCCTCCCTTGCGTGCCATCAAACAAGGCGCACCCACCATGAAAGGCGTCGTCGCCTTCCCCAATCCGGATATTCTGCCTCAGTACTTCCAAAGCGGCTGGGTCAGCAAAGCCATACAGCCCAATCCGGTGGCTCCACAAAAAGCACCCAAAGCATCTGCAGGCATGGACATCTGGTTTAATGCCTATTTCGTCAAAGTATTTGCAAGCTCCCCCGGAATGAATGCTGGAAACCTTCCCGCGGACCCTTCCGGACTTCCCGCCGATCATGATCAGCCCTGACCGAGACAGCCCCATGAACCCATCAAACCCCCTCCCCTCCCGGAAAGCCGCCTGCCAGGGCTTTACCCTGATTGAAATGCTCGTTGTGATTGCGATCATTGCCATTCTGGCCTCGTTGATTGTCCCTACCATTTCCTCCAGTATTGCCCGGGCAAAAACCGTGGCCTGCCAAAACAACCTTCGCCAAATCGCGGCAGCCGTGATGACCTATGCAGGTCAGAACGAAGGAGATATCGTCAATTTCCAACGCAGCACAGCACGGGGACATTCCGAAAATTCGGTTTGGGGAGGCTTGTTGGTGGAATCAGAATCTATGGGAGGCAGTTTCTCGGATTCGCCAAACGATATTAATGCCAACACCGCCTTCCGCTGTCCTGCAGGCCTGGCAGACACGCTGTGGACCGGTAATCTTCCCAGCGGTCCAGACCTGGCTCCTGCCGATCAGAAAAATGTCATGCGCCCCTGGGCTGCCGCCCATGATTTGAATGGCGAAACCAAATATGTTCACCTATGGTATGCCGCCAATGCGGACACCTTCTACCACCGTTGGCCCTTCACCCGTCAACCCGACACCAAACGAGCCACCAAACTCAGCGAAGTACGCTTCCCTGCGAAAACGGTGATGTTTTATGACGGGGTTTGGTGCCACAACCGAAGTGATGGTCGTTTCTATGGCAGGCATGGTACCGGACGAGACAAATTGAACATGAGTTTCTTTGATGGCCATGTCGCCACCTTTGAGGCTCAACGCTTTGCCTACAACTCCACCGACAAATACGCGTACCCGCGTTTCCGGAAGTAAGCTTCCAGGTTCTGCCCCGGAAGCCCTCGCCTGCATCAGCCAGGTTACATCACTTCCGGATCCATGTTCCGGAACAACAGAAATCCCCCCATGGAGATCAATAAGGCCCAGCCTGCACAGGCGCCCATATAAATGGCATATTCCACCGGTATGCTCACGGTAATCGCCACATCCACTCCCGGAATATCCCAGAGAAAGCTGGAGATCTCCTCCCTCTCCCCCTCGGGTGGGAATTCCGGGTATGCCTCCAGAAAATCGATCGCCTGTTGCTTTTGTTCCTCTGTCACCCCGAAGCCGCCCAGAGCCACCTCTGCCAAGGCCTCTTCCATCAGCTTTTCCTCCACCATCGCGTACATAGGTTGCGCAGGCCAGGAAATGAGATCACTGAACACCGACAGCTGTTCTTCTGCAGGCAGGATCCCCATCATGGATGCACGATAGAGTAGTTCTGAAGTGCCAAACTGAAGCAAAAAGCACACAACGCCAACCTTGATCCAAAAGTTGAGGCTTTGAAAGTTCGAGGCATCTTTTCGTTGCGCAGCAGGATCATGCATCGTGACAGCTCCTTAACGTTCTTTCAGGCTCTGAATGAGTTTTATCATGGAAAGGGCAGAGCCAAACAGCATCAGCGTAATGAGACTCGCGGCAAAGCGTTTCGGCTCTCCGGCAAGCACGGCCTGCCAGGAAACCGTCGAACGCCAAACAAAAGCCGCACAAAGCATGAGGGTGGTCAATCCAGCTGCCACACGGGCTGCCTTGGCTGGGCTCTTCCACATCCACAGCCCCCACAAAGCGGAGAGGCTCCCAAAGCTGCCTCCAGAAATCAAAGCCGTCTTGGCATGTTCCGGATTCGAAGCATAGCCCGCAATTCCACAGAGAATCAAAAAAACACCAAAGCCGATGTACCAGGGACCGATGGGAATGCGTTTCAAGCTCATGAACTCCCATTAGCAGGCTACAACACAGGGTCAATGCGGCTGGGGGAAAAAGGAAATCCATACCGAATACACGGCTCATCCTGTTACGAGACCTGCGGAGCCTTCTCGTTTTCGTGCTCGGAGGGACTTAGTGCTATGCCAACTGCGAACCGGCGTGCGTCCCCGCCAGATACCCTCCAGTCCAGGCGGCCTGAAAGTTAAAGCCACCGGTTACGCCATCAATATTGAGCACCTCTCCGGCAAAATAGAGCCTGGGATGTATACGGGATTGAAAGCGGGTCATATCCACTTCCTTCAGTTCAACCCCGCCACAAGTGACGAACTCATCCTTGTTCAGCGTTTTTCCCCGCATCATACAGGGCATTGCAAACAGAGCTTCCTGCAGGTTCACCTGTTGCGTGGCGGTCAGGCGGGACCAGGTCTGCTGCTCCTCAACCCCAGCCCGCAAGCAAAGACGTTCCCAGAGACGTTTGGGTAGCTGAAACGAGCGACTGTTCAGGACGGCTTTGCCCCCTTCCTGACGCCGCATGCGCTCCAGGCGCCCTTTGGGATCCTGCTCCTCCGGCAGCCAGTTAATCGAAATCGGCACCTGATCTTTCCGCTCCGCAAGTTCCCGAGCTTGCCAGGCAGAGATTTTTAATACCGCCGGACCACTGATTCCCTTGTGCGTGATCAATAAGGGACCGGATTGCTCTGCAGTCATTTCCGGAATAGACACCGCAGCCGGATCGACGGCAATGCCAGCCAAGCCCTGTAGAACCGGATCTTTGATGTGAAACGAAAACAACGATGGCACGGGTTCCACAATGTGGTGCCCCAGTGCGGAAGCCACCGCCCAGCCACCGGAGGCCCGGTTTCCCCCTGTGGCCAAAAGCAGGGCCCTGCTGAAGACGCTCGACCCATCGCTAAGTTCCAGCTGAAACCCTTCGCCCTCAAGCTGAGCCTGCTTCAGACCGCGCAAGGTGTGAATCTCTACCCCCAGAATTTCGGCCTCCCGGGTCAAGGCCTGTATAATATCTCCGGAGTCATCGCTCACCGGAAACATCCGCCCGTCTTCCTCCGCCTTAATCTCCACCCCGCGGGATTCAAACCACTCGATGGTGTCTGCAGGCTGAAAACGATGAAAGGGTCCCAAGAGCTCCTTCCCTCCCCGGGGGTAGCGAGTAATCAGCTCTTTCGGATCGTAACAATCATGCGTAACATTACAGCGCCCTCCCCCGGAAATGGCCACTTTGGCCAAGAGTTCCCGGCTTTTCTCTAAAATCACCACCCGAGCCTGCGGAGCCGCCATTTTCGCATGAATGGCTGCAAAAAACCCGGCAGCCCCTCCACCGGCTACCGCCAAGTCCATCTGTTCAGAACGCTGTTTCATGCGCATGTCCTATCGGATTGCCGGAGGAGATCGAATGAGAAAACAGATCATTCTCCACTTAAGACTCCTGCTCTTCCCGGAATTGCCGGGGAGATCGCTGAAAATGACGGCGAAACACTTTCGAAAAATATAAGGGGTCTGCATAGCCTAAGCGATCAGCAATCTCGGCAATACTGAGACTTTCGCGATTCGTAAGCAGCAGCCTTCTGGCCAGCTCCATTTTCTCCCGGGTGGCGGCCTGATGATAACTTTCCCCCAACAGCTCACGGGCCCGGCGGCAGAAGTGGGCATCGCTTACCTGAAAGGCTGCAGCCACTTCCGGTATGGATACCGGGACATGCAGATGCTCGAAGAGATAACTACTCAATCGTTCCCGGTCCAGCTTTGGCCGGGCCTGCTGACGACTGGGAGACTGCATCAATAAGGCCAACAGAGAAGCTAACTGCGCTTCAGCGGGGGACATAAACTCATCATGATCCGCTCCCAGCCGATGTTCCGCAATAATTCGACGCCAAATCCCCAACAAGGCCACATCATCATCCCAGACACGTAAGGGATCCCGCTGCCCGGCACGGATATGACGGGCCATCCGCAAGGCTTCCGCTCCGGAGAAGCGGCAATAATAATGATGATAGGGTTGCTCAGCATCCGCCATGAGAATGCTCTGAGGATCCTCAGGCAGGACCAATAACAGGGAGCCTTTGCCCAGGGGACGACTGCGATCCATTTCCCGAAAACGGCCCAAACCCTCCGCAATGTAGGTCAGGGTCGCGTCCTCATGATAGGTCCCGTAACTCAGGTGACGCGGAGAGGGTCCTCCTCCGCCGGCCACACGAATTCGAAAAGGCGTCCGGGCAGGTGGCGGCTGCGGACGCCGGAAAGCACTACGACGATAAAAATCAATATTGTCCATATCAACTAAAGAATCTCCATGATTTCCATGTTGAGGAATTCCATTCAAATCAAGATTGTACTGGCATAACCCAAAAGGAGATTCCCTGATGTCATCCCCCCACATTGTCCTCATAGGTGCTGGTAGTTTATTTTTCGGCCGCAAAGCCATCTGGCAGATGGTCCATTCACCCCATCTGCAAGACGGAACCCTGTCTCTCGTGGATACCGATGCAGAACGGCTCGAGAAGATGCGCCGTCTGGCAGAAAAGGTCGCCCGAAACAACAAGGTCTCCCTGACCATTCAGGCCAGTACAGATCGTCGGGAGCTGCTCCCCGGCGCGGATTTTGTGGTGCTCAGTTTCGCCACCCGCAATGCCCATTACCGGGGAGTAGATTGTGATCTTTCCGAAAAATACGGCATCCGCATGTGCTCTGGAGATACCATCGGCCCCGGCGGCATCCTCCGCTCCATGCGCGAACTTCCCGAAATTCTGGATGTTTGTGAAGACATTCAGGAATTGGCTCCAGAGGCCTGGCTCATCAACTACATCAACCCCACCACCGTTATGGGCATGGCCATTGCCCGGGCCTTCCCCAGACTGAAAAGTTTTGCCATCTGCGATGCCCAACATAATCAACGGGCCCGCTTTGCCGCCATGGCGGGACTGGTGGAGGACGAAAAAGACTGGAGCCTCGAACAGGATCGGGACCTGGACTTGGTCTCCGTCGGAGTGAACCATTTCACCTGGATGCTGAAAGCGGAATATCAGGGCCGGGATCTCATGCCCACGATTGTGGCTGAATTGAAAGAGCGTTCCGATCAGGAAAGCACCATGGCTGATTCCGACACCGTGTACAAAGGGTCCAAAGGCTTTATGAACACGGCCATTCAACTGGAACTCTACGACGCCTTCGGAGCCTTGCCCACCGTAGTGGGACACACCAAAGAATATGTGCGTTTCTGGCAGGGGCACGGAGTCAGCCAGGAAAGCATCCCCCCCCTGAGCCTGTTTGACGCCAAAGAGCGCTGGGCCTGGACGGAGAGTGTCTGGGAACGGGTGGATGACTATCTTTCCGGAGAAGTGACCATTGACGAATTTGATACGGAATTCGGTCCCGACCCCGCGACTGACATTATTGAATCCATGTGGGGCGGACTGGGCAAACGCTTCTACATTAATACCTGGAACAAGGGCTGTGTACCCAACCTGCATGAGGATGCCTACATTGAGATGTACTGCGAACTCGACATGCAAGGCCCCCGCCCATTACCCAGTCCCGCCCTGCCCCGGGGGGTACGCGGACTCACCGAACAGGTACTCGACACCCACGAGTTAACCGCAGAAGCCATCCGGGAAAAAGATCCCGTCAAACTGCGCCGCGCGCTGCTCACCGATCCGCTGACCAACAGCCTTGCAGACAGTGACGCCCTGCTCGAGGAGTTGATCGAAGCCGAAGCCGAAGCCCTGAAGGCCTCCGGCTTTGTGCCCAAACAAGAACCCGCATTGGTATAACAGATACGAAAAAAAATGGGTGGGGCTGCATCGCAGCCCCACCCGGTGTTTCTGGCCCTCAGGCTACCCGGGACACCAGCTCATAGGCATCCGGGCTCATACTGAAGGCCGCTTTCCCTTTGGACAGAGAACGGATGGCCTCTGCATAACCAAAGAGTTCTACCAGAGGGGCCCGGGCCGTGATCCTTGCCAGATGACCTTCGGCAAGAAGGGCCTCGACCCGTGCACGCCTGCGGTTCAGGTCTTGTATAATGGCTCCCTGAACTTCAGACGGCAGAGATAACTCCAGCTTCATCACCGGCTCCAGCAACTGAGGTTCAGCCTGACGCAGCGCTTCTTTTACGGCACGCTCCGCAGCGAGCTGAAAAGCCCGGTCGTTGGAATCGACCACATGATGATCCCCATCCAGTAACACCACGTGAACATCCACAACCGGGTAGTCTTTCAACACCCCGTTTTGCATAGCCGCCTGGGCCCCCTTCTCACAACTGGAGAAGAATTCCCGCGGAATCGCTCCGCCGCTGATCCGGTTCTCGAAGCTAAAGCCCGTCCCCCGATCATTCGGAGACACTTCCACTTCGACCACCGCATACTGTCCCGGGCCGCCACTCTGTTTGTCCAGTTTGAAGCGGGCACGGGCTCGGCTTCGGATACTTTCACGATATGCAATTTGAGGTTTCCCAGCATGGAGCTCAACCTGATGGATATCCCGGCAGAGATTGCAGAGTACCTGAAGATGGAGTTCACCCATCCCCGAGATGAGCGTCTCACCGGTTTCGGCATCACTACGCACTACGAAGGTCGGATCCTCTTCTGCCAGCATGGCCAAGGCCCGGGACAACTTATCCTGATCGCTGCGGCTGACCGGCTCCACCGCCATCGAGAGCACAGGCTCTGGAAAATGCGGTGCTTCCAAGACCAGATCCAGGTCAGGTGCACAGAGCGTGTCCCCCGTAGAAAGCGATTTCAACCCGGCAATGCCAATGATGTCACCAGCAGCGGCCTGATCAATCTCTTCCCAGCGGTTTGACTGTACTCGGAGCAAACGCCCAATCCGTTCCGTGGATCCTGTCCGCATCTGCACACAGCGGTCCCCTTTCCGAACCTGACCGGCATAGACGCGAACAAAAACCACCTTCCCCTTCTGAGGATCCCGGCAGATTTTATATGCCAGGGCACAGAAAGGCGCCTCGACCTTCGTCATCAGATCAACAGGGGTCTCGCTGTGTTTCGGATAGGCGCGAACGCTCACACATTCCTCCGGCGCAGGCAAATACTCCACGATCATATCCAGCAAGCTCTGCACACCACGATAGCGATATGCAGAACCACCTGCGACCGGAACAACCCGTCCCAACTGACACTGACGGCGCAAGGCCTCGCGTAGATCAACTTCACGGATTTCCCGTTCTTCGATGACCCGTTCAGCCAGGATCTCATCCAGATCTGCAAGGGTATCGATCAATCGGGTATGATGTTGCTCCAACACAGGAAGCCATTCGGGAGGGAGCTCCACCTCATGAAGCTCTCGTCCCTCCACTCCTTGTTGTAGGATGGCTACCTTGCGCAGAACATCAATATAACCGGAGAGATCCTGTTCAGATCCCATCGGAAGATACACCACCGCCGTTTTTGCAGAAAGTTCACGTTCAATACTCTCCACTGCAGATTCAAAATCCGCCCCTATGCGATCCATCTTATTGATGAAGGCTACTCTGGGTACGCCATAGCGGTCAGCCTGTCGCCATACGGTTTCAGACTGAGGCTGCACACCGGCAACGCCACAGAACACGGCCACCATCCCGTCGAGAACCCGCAAGGAACGCTCCACTTCTGCCGTAAAGTCCACATGTCCCGGAGTATCAATGATGCTTAAGCGAACGGGCCGGGAAGTGTTACGATCCACCCAGTCACAACTGACCACAGCAGATTCGATGGTAATCCCGCGATCACGCTCATCCTGTCGACTGTCCGTGAGAGTGGTTCCGTCATGAACTTCACCACCTTTATGGATCGCACCCGTGTAGAGCAACATGCGTTCTGTCAGGGTGGTTTTGCCGGCATCAATATGAGCCGCAATGCCAATATTCCGACGAGCCATTCCGCTCTCCAACACAGGAGAAACGGCGGCTTCCTGGCTGATTTTCAGGACCCGTCCTACCATATCATGTTTTCTGTTCATGTGTTTCTCCTTTCGTGTTGTGGGGTGTTGCCCTTTTTCCGAAAACGAAAAAGCCCCGAGATCATCTCGAGGCTTTGGAAAAAGGGAATAGGTGTATATGAACTGTTTACACAGAACGCCTCCGCCCTGGCCAAAGCCGGGTAATCTGGATGGTTGTTCTGTCGTTCATGTACGTCATAGGAATACTGTAAACAATGAGGCGAAGCTTGTCAATGGATGCAAGGAGATTTCCCCAAAAGGGCAGAAGCTTCCTTTCCGGAGCCAGCTTCCTCTGAGCTTCTTCTCCAGACAGGGCCCGCCTTTTTCCTTTTCAAACGGACTCTTCTTTGCGAGGAATCCACTTCCCATCCTTATATATGTTCCGATATTTCTGTATTTCTCTTTGTATGATCTCTGCGCTCCTCGCAGAGACCTTCCCTCTGTCCGCTTGGGCTCAACGGGATGCGATCCAGATCAAATCCGCCCGCTACAGGAGAGTCCCTGAAGGACAGGAAGATGAGGTGGATTGGTCCACGGATGAATTTGCCGAAGCCCGCTTACTGTGGCAGGACGTTCCCCTGCCTCACCGCTGGCCTGCCAGCGTTCAAGGGGTGAGCTGGTACGCCCTGGATGTGGAGATCCCGAAAAACTGGAAAGGCGAGGTCGAACTCTGTCTCCTGGCCTCCAAGTTCAGTACAGATGCCTTTGTGGATGGCGAATATCGGAATAGTTTTCTGGGAGGCTATTCCCCTCACCGAATCAAGCTTCGCGATGCAGGAGACAGCACAACGCGGGTTGACCTGTTGTTACGGGTCGACAACCGCCTTTCAGAGAGCACGGTGCCGAAACGGAAATTGGGCTGGCAGCCCTTTGGCGGGCTGGATCGGGAACTGTACCTGGTCCATCTACCGGAAACCCGCCCCGTCGACCTTCATGTACAGACGGAACGGCTGGACGACAGCCGCTGGCGGCTGAGCCTGAACGCGAACGTTCAGGGAGTCCCAAACCAGCCCTTAAATATCAGAGTGATCCGGAAAGGGCTCGAACTGGCCAGCAGCCGTCTCCGTCCGGAAGACTGGGCTCAGGGTCTCAAAACGACCTTGGAGCTCAGCAACCCGGAACTCTGGTCCCCCGATTCGCCTTCACTGTACGAGCTGGAGTTGAGTTGGGGAGAGGAGCGCCTGCAGATGCCTTTGGGCTTCCGGACTCTGGAGTGGATCGGCCCTCGCCTTCATGTGAATGGAGCCCCCCTCTTTCTAAAAGGGTTCGGCCAACATGAAACGCCCCTGAAAGCTGATGGATTCCTCAGTCGGGAACAGGTCAAAGCCGACCTGCTCATGATGAAAGAACAGTTTGGCGCCAATACCCTGCGCGCCGGGCATTACCCGAACCATCCGCAGGTCTATGAGTTAGCAGATGAATTGGGCTTCCTCGTGTTTACCGAAATTCCGGTGTGGCAGAACCGGGGCGAGTTTCTGGGCTCGGAGGAAAGCTGGGAACTCTGGTTGGAGCCACAACTCAGTGCCATGGTGAAAGAATTACGTCATCACCCATCTATTTTCGCATGGGGCGTACTCAATGAAACCTGGTCCCAACCCTATGTCGTCCGGGCCCGGAAACACATTGAAGGCCTGGACCCCAGTCGCAGAGTAGCCGCTGTCTTAGATAAAACCCGGGCCATGGGAGCCAGTCGGGTCACCAACCTGGTAGCCCGGAACTTGCATTATGGCTGGTATCACTCCCGTTCCGTCTATGTGCTGGATCAGGGCATGAACGCCAACTTGGCCGCCGCCGGAGAGCATCCAATGTGGATTGCAGAGTTCGGCGGGAACGCCCGACGAGGCAAGTTAGGCGGAGGCTATGATGACGAACTCCGCGGCACCGAAATCTACCTGGATAAAATGATCCGTTACGGCATGCAGACCGCCCTGCTGCGTCAGGAGGAATTCGCCGGCATCTCCATCTGGACCCTGACCGACTTTGCCCGCGGCCGAGGCATTCAGGCCCATGGCGTACTCGACCGGGAACGCCGACCCAAATTGGCGGCCACGATCCTCGCCAATCTCATGCAAAACGGCGAAAAGATTCTGGCTCTGGAAAATCGACGCGTGTTGCTGCCCGGGGCGGAAGTACAGATACGCTTTGCACTCTGCCGCGAGATCCCGGATGCAGAAGCCGGAACCCGACGTATCCGCTGGCGCATGCAACAAGGGGCGAGCCCCCTTGTTCAGGGTGAACAGGAACTGCGCTGGGCGAATCATCGGGTTCTTCCCGGCGAGACTTGGAAATGGAGCCCTCCAGCACAGCAAGCCCCCTCGCTCGCACATCTCTACGTCGAATTGCTGAATGAACAGGATGAGCGTCTGCACAGCCAGGCCATCGCGTTCGAACTGGGAGGCAATACCAAACCCGCCCTGCTCCGCATAGCGCCCCCGCCCGGGAAGGAAGCGGTCTGGGTAAACGTGAATGGCATGAGTCTACGTTGCTTTCCCAAATTGGGCCTGCAAATCCCCCTGGATGCTGGCACCCATAGCGTCAGCCTGGGTGAGGAAACCCGCAGCATTACCTGCTCGCCCGCACAAGTGATCGACCTCGCCTGGCCATGATAGCACGGCTCCTGGTCATTCTGCTCACGCTGTTGGGCTGCTTTCTCACCCGTCAATTGGCCTTTGATGATGATGAATTCCAACATGCACACATGGCCGTGCTCATCGGTAGAGGCGAGGTGGCCCACCGCGATTTCTTCGAACATCATCTCCCCCTCTACCATATGCTTCAGGCAGCGCATATGGCAGGAGCCGCCGGACCGGCAGCCCTGATGCGACTGCGGACCCTGAGCGCCCTGTTTTTTGGAGCCAGTTTGGCCTGCGCCCTGGCCCTGTTGAAACGGGAGAACAATCAGGACTCTCCAGCCCTGCTGCTCCTCTGGGCACTCTCTCCCATCTTTTTGATCAAGATGCTGGAGGCCCGGCCCGAATCACTGGCCCTGCTGCTCTACCTGCTCTGTCTCTGGCTGCTGAAACCAGAAAGCCCCCGACTGCTTTGGGCCGGAGTCCTCGGATCGGCTATGGTGCTCAGCAGCCAGAAATTCATCTTTCCTGCAGCAGCACTGGCCTTGATCGTCTTCCTGGACTTTGGCTGGAAAGCCTGCATTCGCTTCTGCCTTGCCGCCCTGCCTCTGCCCCTGCTCTTTCTGGCTTACCTGCTCCTCACAGCTTCCCTGGAAGCAGCCTGGGAACAACTGGTAATCCTGAATGGATCCTGGAAAGAACACTTTTCCTGGTGGATGTATGGCAGTCTGCTTTGGCGAAGTTCCGGGCTGCTTTGCCTGCTAGCCATGATGGGACTCCTGCTAGGCCAGCGCCGGGCACTCATCCTCAGCGGAGCCACACTACTGGCTTTACTGCTCGTACCCATCCCCTTTCGCCAGACCTGGCTTATGCTCTACCCGGCACTCCTGCTCGGCGCAGGGCGAGGCTGGCAGGAACTTTCCGCACTACTGCCCGAGGGCCGCTTTCGCTCTGTCACCCTGACGCTCTTATGTTTCATCGGCCTCCTACCGGCTCTCAGCAATCTCCTGCAGGAACTGGAATACAGCCCACAGCGCGACCTGCAACAGATGAACGAACTCGCAGAACATACTCAGGGTCCAGTGTTCGACGGTCGTGGCATCGTGTTCTGGCGGGACCACGTGGGTTATTACCCCTGGCTACATCAAGGCCTCATCCAGATGTTGGATCACGAGGCCTATGCCAACGAGAGCATCCAGGCCTTAATCGAATCCGGTTATCCGCCTTTCGTGAGGGATTATCGCACAGAACTTTTTCCGGAAACCCTGCTCAGTTTTCTGGAAGATCAGTATGAGCCCAGTGATCTGGAGGAACTCTGGCAGCCGGGTTTCCGCTTGCAACTTAGCCGGCTCATGGGATCCGGTATGAAACTGGATCTTCCTGTGGCCGGAGTCTGGCAGCTTCAGTTTGAAGGAGGATCCATCCTGCTCAACGCTGAAGCGGCCGAAGCTGGGTCCCTGCATACTCTTCCCGCGGGTGAGCTCCAGGTCCGTGGCCGGGGCTTTATCCGCAAAGGAAAACTGATCCGGGTGAAGGAGCAGCCATGAACACAAAAGCGATCCAACTCCTGATCGGATTGACGCTAGTGTTGCTGCTCGGCATGGGGCTCAGACATCTGGGCTTGTCCCTGATACACCCCGCCCCCTTAGAGTATGGAGAAGGCGTCAGCCTCTACTGGTCTCAACAGGCAGCCAGCGGGGCCGACCTGTACCCCACCATTCATGAAGAACATCTGCCTTGGCTGCACAACCCCTATACCCCGCTCTACAGCATCCTCAGCTCCAAGCTGCAAAAGCTGCTGCCGCAGCCCCATCCCCTGTTCGCCGGACGGGTTCTCTCCCTCCTCGGACTGCTGTTGAGCTGCACAGCCATCTTTGCCTTGGCCCGACGGGAGCTGGATCGATTCTGGGCAGGCTTCGCCAGCCTGCTTTTCCTGCTTAACCCTGTACTCCTGCAGCATGCGGTACTCATGCGGCCCGACCTGCTGGCACTGGGATGTTCGCTGTGGAGCGTGCAACTCTGCCTTGGCAAGCCCAACGCAGGCCGCTTCGCATTAGCCGCAGGCTTAGCTACCCTGGCCTTCTGGAGCAAACAAAGTTATATCACGGCGCTGCTTCTACTCGGCTTCCGCCTGATTCAACGAAAACAGCCTCGTCTGCTGCTCCCCATGCTAGGCTCCCTACTGGGCATCTCGTTGCTCTGTATGCTCCATCCTTCTCTCCGAAACGCGGGCGCCACCTGGCAACACCTGGTCACACTGCATAGACTTCCCTGGAGCGGAGCCAGGATGCTCGAACTCATCGCCTCCTGGGGAGGGCTGCAGCTCTTCTGGATTGCACTGGGAGCTGGATGCGTGTGCACCCGCCCCCATGTGCTGAAAGCCTACGCGTTGTTTGCTCTGATTCCTCCCCTGCTCAGCTTGGGGATCGCGGGTTCAGGGGAAGCCTACCTGCTGGAACTCAGCGCGATTCTCCTTCTTACTGCAGTTTCGCTGCTACCCGGGTTGATGAAGAAAAACCCGCAGATCAGCTACCTGCTCTTACTCCTGCAGCTGTTGCTCATGATTCCCCTGCAACCGGCTCCGGTCTTCACCCGAACCTATGGACAGGAACTCAGCGGAGGCAGTGGAGGGCTCACGCCCGGCCAGGCTGAGCGGGACCTTAGCCGGACCCTGATCTCCGAATTACAGCGTCAGGATTCCCCTTTGCTCAGCAGCAGCCCCGGCTACGCCCTGCTCTCTGAACATGACCTACAGCTACAGGTCTTTCAGTTCGGAACGCTGATGCAAAGCGGGGCCTGGTCCGCAGAAACGCTGCAGCAATTGATCCTGAACCACGACTTCGCTTGTATGCTGCTCCAAGGCAATGCCGAAGAGGGACTGGATCCGTATCTCCCTGCAGAGTTACAAGAGCTCATTCACCGGGAATACACACTCAGCCGGGTCCTGGGTCCCTGGCATGTGTATCTCAGACCCTAAGGGATTCGCGATCGAAGGCGACCCAAGCCCTCAGGTCTCTGAGGGCGTCGTTTCCTCGCTTGGCGCCTCAGCTTGGCTGCTTTTGTACAGAGTTTCATATTGCCGGGAACGGTCGAGATAGGTTTCCGCGACCTCGACCCGTTCCTCACCGCGTTTCACCTGATCGAACAAGCGGTCAGCCAGAAGATAGTAGGCTTCGGAAGTCACCAAATACCCCAGACGTTTCTGTTCAGCGAAGCTGGGATCCTCGCCCTGTCGGGTTTCCAATTCATTGAGAAGCCCAACGGCCTGCCGGTAGGCCCGATTCTCCAGCGCCTGGATCGCCTGCTCAAACAAGGCATCCAATTCGGCCATATTTGCAGAATATCTCACCCGTTCCTGTAGGCTTCCTTCAGGAATCTGAAGCTGACGATTCACAGACAAGGCCGCATAGCGGGCCCGGTATTCATCCCAATCCTTCTTTTGCATCTCCTGCGCTGGAGAGGTCGTCTTGCAGCCCACACTCAGGCCAAAAGCGACAAGCATCATCACACTACACACACTACGCATCCACAGTTTCATACACAAAGACTCCTCCTGCGCATTCTAGCCCCAAGATCCACAACTGTTAAGGCCCAGCCCGGGGAATATCTTTTCTGATCCCGAGCTTCCCGCAAACTCATGCACCCGCATGAAGCTGATTCCTCAATATATGATCTCCCGGAGTCCGAAAACCTCCCCGCCAGCAACCGCACGGCTTCGAAGGGCGAATATGTATTCCTGGAGCCGTTTTGCCTCACGATGCTCAGGATGATAGTGAAGAGCTTCTGTCAAAAAATCATCTGCCATAATCACCTCAGCCCTAATGTGAGTTTCAAAGCTTTCCATCAATTCCACGGCCGCTGCATAGTACAGATCTGCATAAATGAGATGCGTGCGTTCCAAATGCCCAGACAACGCATTGTAGCCGATCAGTTTCTCTTCAGCTTCCGTAATGCTCTCCGCTGCACCTGCCCACTTTCCTTGTTTCGAGGCATCCAAAGCATGAGCCACCAGAAGTTCCGCATCCTTAGCAGCTGCAATCAACCGGACCTGATCTTGCTCGGAAAGCACTGGATCCAGAAGTTCTTTGCCGGCCGGCAGTACGGAATAAGCCCGTCGATGCTCTTCCCACCCCTCCGCCTGCAGAAACTGCGGTTTGGAGCTACTGCAACTGGAAACAGAAAGCATGCCCAATAGGAATACAGGAACAAACAGACAGAAACGGGTTCGGTTCATACGCAGGTACAGTTTCAGACACATCAAACGCAATGGAAAGCGGAAAATTCCCACGCATCCCCTCGAAACCCACCTCAGCGTTCTCAGCGCCACCCCGGCGCCAGCGCCTGCGGCCCTCCACAAAAGCTTGCTTTTTCCCCTGAAAAGACCAAGCAAAAGCCCCTTTTCTATTCAACCCGCACTTTCCCATGTCCCAGTATCCCTTTACCGATCTCGAAGCAAAATGGCAGCAGTACTGGAAGGAGAACGACACCTTCCGCACGCCCGAGGAACTCGATACCTCCAAGCCCAAATATTACGTGCTGGACATGTTCCCATACCCCTCCGGGGCCGGATTGCATGTGGGACACCCGGAAGGCTACACCGCCACCGATATCTTGGCGCGCTACAAGCGCATGAAAGGCTTCAATGTGCTGCACCCCATGGGTTGGGACGCCTTTGGCCTGCCCGCGGAGCAATATGCACTGCAAACCGGCACCCACCCGGCAGTGACCACAAAGAAAAACATCGACCGTTTTCGCGAACAGCTGCAGGCCCTGGGTTTCTCCTACGACTGGTCCCGGGAAGTCTCCACCACCGATCCGGCCTACTACAAATGGACCCAATGGATTTTCCTGAAGCTGTTCGAAAAAGACTTGGCCTATGAAGCCGAAGCTCCGGTAAACTGGTGCCCGGCCTTGGGGACGGTTCTGGCCAATGAGGAAGTGATCAACGGCCGTTCCGAGCGTGGCAACCATCCCGTGGTTCGGAAACCCATGCGTCAGTGGATGCTGAAAATTACCGCCTATGCCGAGCGGCTGCTCAATGACTTGGAACTGGTCGACTGGCCGGAGAGCATCAAAGAGATGCAGCGCAACTGGATCGGCCGTTCCGAAGGAGCCGAAGTTGATTTTGCGGTGGATGGCCTGGACGCCGCTCTGCGCGTCTACACCACCCGCCCGGACACCCTGTTTGGGGCAACCTATATGGTCGTCGCTCCGGAACACCCCCTGCTGGATCAGTTGGTCAACGAGGATACCCGGGAAGCCGTGTTCGCCTACCGCGACGCCGCCGCCAACAAATCCGATTTGGAACGCACCGAACTGGCCAAAGACAAAACCGGGGTGTTTACCGGGGCCTATGCCATCAACCCGGTGAATGGAAAACAGATCCCCATCTGGTGCTCCGATTACGTCCTGATTTCCTACGGAACCGGCGCCATCATGGCCGTTCCCGCGCATGACGAGCGGGACTACGAATTTGCCAAAGCCTTTGAACTGCCCATCATCGAAGTCATCTCCGGCGGCGATGTCAGCCAGGAAGCCTTCACCGGCAATGGCGTGCTCGTTAATTCCGCCAACGAAGAGCTCTCCCTCGACGGACTCGAAGTGAAGGAGTCCAAAGCCAAAATTACCAGCTGGTTGGAGGAAAAAGGACTCGGCGAAGGCAAAGTAAATTACAAACTCCGGGACTGGCTGTTCAGCCGTCAGCGCTACTGGGGGGAACCCTTCCCCATCATGCATGTAGACGGAAAACCCGTGCCCGTGAGCACCGATCTGTTGCCACTGGAACCGCCCAGCGTGGACGAGTACAAACCCAGTCCCGATGGCGACCCTCCCTTTGCCCGCAATGAGGACTGGGTGAACACCTCGGAACCCAGCACAGGCAAAGCCGCCATCCGTGAAACCAACACCATGCCCCAGTGGGCGGGCAGCTGCTGGTACTACCTGCGCTACATCGACCCTGCTAATGATCAGGCTCCTGTAGATCCTGAGAAAGAAAAATACTGGATGCCGGTAGACCTCTATGTCGGCGGGGCTGAACATGCCGTACTCCATCTGCTCTACGCACGTTTCTGGCATAAAGTGCTCTTCGATTGCGGCGTGGTCAGCCATCCGGAACCCTTCCATCGCCTGGTCAACCAGGGCATGATTCTGGGTGAAGTTGAAATTACCCTTTTCCGAGACTCGGAAGGGAATCCCGTCTCGGTTTCCGAAGTTCGGAATAATGAGGACGCCTATACCGCTGAACGTGTAGCCGACAGCGATGCCTTGAAAAAAGGCGACGGCTTTGTCTGGAAGCAGAATGAGAGCATTCAACTGCGAGCCAAAGCGAACAAGATGTCCAAAAGCCGTGGCAACGTCATCAACCCGGATGATGTGGTCAAAGAATACGGTGCAGACTCCTTGCGTCTCTATGAGATGTTTATGGGCCCGCTGGAACAGGTGAAACCTTGGTCCATGAAGGGCGTCGAGGGCGTGTACCGCTTCCTCGGAAAAGTCTGGCGTTTGTTTGAACATCCCATCACAGATGTGGATGCGGATGCAGATCAACGCCGCCTGCTGCATGGGCTGATTAAGAAAATCACTGAAGACATTGACGGTCTGCGTTTCAACACTGCTATCGCAGCCATGATGGAATTCGTAAACGCTGCCGGCAAATGGGCGGAGCTCCCCCGCGAAGTCGCCCAGAGCTTTACGCTCCTCCTCAGCCCCTTTGCCCCGCATATGGCGGAGGAACTCTGGGCCAAGCTCGGTCACAGCGAAAGTCTCGCCTACACAAAATGGCCCTCCTGGGATGAAGCTGCGCTCAAACAGGCCGAAGTGGAAATTCTCGTACAGGTCAAAGGCAAACCCGTGGCCCGAATCTCCGTCTCTCCGGATGCAGATCAGGCCGAACTGCTCGCCGCCGCCAAGGCTCACCCCGACGTGGCGGCTGCCATTGAAGGGAAACGCCTGGTCAAGGAAATCGCCGTCCCCGGACGTCTGGTCAACCTGGTGGCCGTGTAAGACGGTCCACCAAAGCCGCTACCAGCTCGGACAACTCGGACAGGTCAGACAACTCAGACCCTTCCGATCTGTCCGAGTTGTCTGCCTTGTCCGATCCCCCTCTTGGTCAACCGACAACCGGCAACCGCAAACAGCCCATTTCCCGCAGGGACTGCGGGACTACAGCCCATTTCCCGCAGGGACTGCGGGACTACAGCCCATTTCCCGCAGGAACTGCGGGACTACAGCCCATTTC
>DIYK01000109.1:186941-187099 GCA_002429005.1 Verrucomicrobia bacterium UBA6056 | reverse complement strand
CTTCGTCAGAGGGAATTGGAAACAACCGCGGACGACGCGGACGTCGCGGACTCATACCCATCCAAAGCCAAGGGTCTGTGGAGAGGCTAGGAAATCAAAGCCTGTATCAGCTCAAAAACTCCTTCATCAGCTGCCTGGGTCCGCGCAGTCCGCGTTGT
>DIYK01000109.1:186742-186870 GCA_002429005.1 Verrucomicrobia bacterium UBA6056 | reverse complement strand
GTCCGCGCAGTCCGCGTTGTCCACGGTTACTTCCCGTAACGAAGATGCGGGTGAACCATACCCCTCAGGTATCCTGTCCTGTAATCATCCTGTCTCTGAATCATCCTGTCTCTGAATCATTCTGTCTC
>DIYK01000109.1:21967-186650 GCA_002429005.1 Verrucomicrobia bacterium UBA6056 | reverse complement strand
TTCTGTCTCTGAATCATTCTGTCACGGATACACGCTGACTAGTTCGTGAGCTTGCCCTTATCCGATTCGCCTGCATTGGCGCTGGCTTCTTTCCGATTCTCTGCCTGCTCTGCCACCGTCTTCGTGTGGAGGCGAAAGGCGCCTTGGTAGTTTTCCCGGGTGGGGAGTAACTGATCGCGGTCAGCGAGGCGTTCCCGGGCCCGGGCCGCGGCTTGTTGATACTGTGGCATCCAGGGTTCCAGGGCCACTAAAAGTTCGTCAACCATTTGCCAGACCTCTTCGCTGTTGCAGACCGCGCCGGTGAGTGGATCCAGGAGCATGGCCTGCCTCAGGAGCTGATCGTCGCCATGGACGGCGGCCTCCATGCCCATGCGTTGAACGGAGATGCTCTGGTTGCAAACGGCAGCGCAACCCAGAGGCAGATCCCCAACCCGGGGCATATTGATTCCGTTGCGGTCCACATAGCCAGGGGCTTCAATAATCGCATCCTTGGGGAGATTGCTGATGACTCCGTTGTTGCGCACATTGAAATGTCCGCGGTAGATGCGACCGGTTTCCAGAGCCTCCAGGATCCAGGAACCATGTTCTTCGGAGCGGTTTTCGGCTGAGAAGACTTCCGGCTCCTCTTTCATCCAATTGGGGAAGTCATGTTTAAACCAGTTCTGACCCTCGGTACAGATGCGCAGGTAGCCTCCGGTTTCACCATGGATCCACATATCCGTTCCGGACCAGTGTTTAATATCTTCAGGGCGGCTCCGGTACCAGGGAACATATTCGGAGAGATGACCATTGGATTCCGTGGACAGGTACCCAAAGCGGCGCAGCATATCAATGCGTACCTTTTCGTTCTCGCTGAAGTAGGGATGTGCCTCCAGAGCGGGCAGGATCTCGGAGCACAGATCTTTGCCATGATGGGAGACCCGGATGTACCAGGTTTGGTGATTGATGCCTGCGCAGACAATATCTATTTCCTGCCTTAGGCAGGTTCAGAGCTTTGGCGATCATGCCGTGTCCGCCCTGCACACCATGACAAAGACCCACGCAACGAACCCCATGTCCGTATTCCGTGGCGGCCATGGTCATCATGGCCATGGGATTGGCGTAGTTGAGCAGCAGTGCATCTGTTTCGGCCAGCTCCGCGATATCTTTGCAGAAATCCAACAAAGCCGGAATGCCTCGTTGTGCGTACATCAGCCCCCCGGCACACAGCGTATCTCCCACACATTGGTCTACGCCGTATTTCAACGGAATGTCCACATCATGGCGGAAGGCTTCCAAGCCGCCAATCCGTACGACATTAAAAATGTAACGGGCCTGGCTTAGCGCTTCGCGGCGATCCAGAGTGGCCTGAATGCGAATATTCAAGCCGTTTGCATCGATGTCCCGTTGCACCAGTTGGGTGACTCGGTCGAGGTTGTCCGCATCAATATCATGAAAAGCAATCTGGATGTTTCTAAACTCAGGAACGCTGAGTACGTCCGAAACCAATTTGCGGGTAAATCCGACACCGCCAGCACCAATAAAACAGATCTTAAATGACATAACGAAGGGCCTTGTTTAGAGATTTGTAAAGATGTGGGATTATAGATTTCATTGAATAAGCTGTAAATAGGAGCCTTGAGTCATTAATAGCACTATTGTGCTTTCATTTGATTTACCCGGAACTCCTACAGCCTACTGGTGTGATCCCAGTGGAGATGCCTTGTGGCCAGCGGAGTTGGAGAGTTGTGGCTGGTCCCGGGTTTCGCGTGATTATTATTGGCATGGTCGCAAACGGGGAGCGCATCGGGTGGGCATTCTGCAGCTGACCCTTGCTGGCAAGGGCTGGGTGGAGCGTGCGGGGGAGCGTCACGAAAGCAAGGTCGGAGACCTAATGATGGTGACTGTTCCGGATGACCATGTATACGGGCTTCCGTCCGGAAAGGCCTATTGGGAATTTATCTATCTCTGCATCAAAGGAGAAACGGCGTTACAGGTGATGCAGCGTTGTGTGGAACAGTGGGGACCGCTGCATGCTCTGGAAGAAGGGAACCCTGTGGCGTCATACCTGGTGGACATCTTTCGGGATCATGCTGCCGGGTGGCGGGGGGATCCCTATGAAAATTCGGGGAGAGCCTGGCAGTTGGTTACGCAGTGTTGCAGCTGGATTCAAAAACAACAACAAGGTCGGAGAGCTTCCCGGGTGGAACAGATTCCGGCTTGGCTGGAGCAACATATGCATGAAAATATAGGGATTGAAGAGATGGCTTCGCTCTGCGGATTCAGTCGCTATCATTTCACCCGGTTGTTTCGGGAGCGTTTTGGTCTCGCACCCAGCCGTTATGTGGAGCAGTGCCGCATCCGGAGAGCCGTAGCTCTGTTGCAGGAAGGTCGACTGCCCATTGCGGAAGTAGGAGAGCGCTGCGGCTATGGGGATCCAAATTATTTTGCGAGGGTCTTCCGGAAAGCCATCGGTGAGGCTCCCCGGGAATTTCAACGGCGATTGGGCTGAGGCGGCTCACGGAGAGGCGAGGGGCTACCGGGTAAGGATCTCTGTTCCGGACTTGTTGTCATGCGGAATCGTCTGATCCACCTGCTTTTCATGCCTGCATCGCTTCTATTCTTCCTTCGCAGCGGCCTTTAGGGTAAAGGATGGAACACGATGCCTCCCTTTGCTCCTCTGCTTTTTCCGATCCTGATCATTCCCGTCATGTTATTGGTCTCCGCCAAGTTGAGCGGTTGGCAACGATTAGCGAATTGCTATCCCCGGAATGCGGAACAGGAAGGCATTTCGCTGGGGAGAAGTTCGATCCGTCTGAATTGGGCGCGCTATCGGAATTCCGTGATGCTCAGCGTGACTGAGGAAGGCCTCGTGATGCAGCAGGTTGCCCTGTTCCGTCTGGGGCATGCTCCCATTTGCATTCCCTGGTCCCAGCTGGTCTTCGAAAAAGAAGAGGGTGGTTTCTATGGGAAAGCTCAGCGCTTTCAGATTCAGGGACCCGAACCCATGAGTCTGCTTTTACAGGACAAAGTTGTGCAGCGGATGCAAGAGGTGCTCCGCGAGGTTGTGGTCAAGGGATCTCCGACCTTTGCAGAGGCATCCTAAGTTTTTTTTTCCTGACAGGCTCCTCTTTGCAGCCTAGCGTGTGGCTATGAATTCAACCTCTTCCGAAGCCGTTTCCTGGGTAGGCTTGGGCGTCATGGGCGCTGCGATGGCCCGTCGTTTGATGCAGGCTGGCCATGAGCTGGCCGTTACGACCCGAACCCGTTCGAAAGCTGAAGCTCTGTTAAAGGAAGGAGCCAGCTGGGTGGATGGCGCTGAAGCCCTGTGGGCACATGCGGGCTTGGTCTGTATTATGCCGGGACTGCCCTCTGAAGTGGAGGCGTTGTGTTTCGGTGATCACGGTTTGATAGCCAAGATGCCCGAAGGGGGATTGCTGGTGGATTTCAGTACCTCGGATCCGGCCTTATCGCGACGCATCGCAGAGGCCGCCCGGGAGCGGGGAGGGGATGCGCTGGATGCTCCGGTTTCGGGGGGAGATGTCGGGGCACGTGAGGGCAGCTTATCGATTATGGTGGGCGGATCAGAATCAGGCTGCGCACGCATGGCTCCTCTGTTTGAGGTGATGGGTAAGCAGTGGGTCCGGCAGGGTGATGCCGGTGCAGGGCAACTCTGCAAGCTGGTCAATCAAACCGCGATTGCGGGTATGATGAGCGGGCTGGGTGAGGCTTTGCTGCTGGCAGAGCGCAGTGGTCTGGATCCAGCTACGGTGTTGGAAAGTATTTCCGGCGGTGCAGCCGGTAGTTGGGCCATGAGTCACCTTGCCCCGCGCATCCTCCAGGGGGATATGGCTCCAGGTTTTGCCGTGCGCCATTTCGTCAAAGATCTGCGACTGGCTGCGGGGGCTGCAGAAAGCGCCGGGCTGAATCTGGCCGGGCTGAAGCAGACTCTGGCCAGCTATGCCGCATTAGAAGCCGAGGGTGGAGGCGAACTCGGCACCCAGGCGATCATCAAGCAGTTGGGCTGAAGGGGCAAGCTTCCAAAAGCGTTCAGCCTTGAAGTTGCTTGCCTGCATCGCGGTGTATTTCAGGATCTTCGGCCCCATCATTGCTGGCGATAAAGCGTCCCTCCCTCTGTTCCGGAAAGAGCTCCAGTAAACAACGGTAGCCACTGCAGTGGCCACTGTGCCAGACCCGCTTGCGGCCTGCGGGATGATCGATGCGCCAGCCAAGACCATAATCCAGAGGGCCGGCGCCGGCCAGGGGGCTTTGTTCGGCCACCCGGTTTTGGGCTTGCCAGCGAGGGTGATCCGCCGCGTCTTTCAGGAAACGCCGTCCCCAAAGCATCAAGGTCTCGGCGGAGGCGAACAGTTCGGAGGCCGGAGCAATCAGATGATCTTTCCGGGCATAAAAAGGGGGGATTCTTTCGCCGTTTCGATAGGGTTGCGCCATCTGAGGCAGATTTTCCCAGCCGGCCTCCAGAATGCCAAGCCCGGGTAGTTCTGGAATCAGCTCCTCCTGCACGTGTTCCTCCCAGCTGCGGCCACTGCATTCTTCCAGAAGTTGTCCCAGTACGGCATAGAGAATGTTGGAATAGCGGTGTCGTTCCCGGAAAGGCCCTTCGCTGGGTAAGGAAGGCAGAATCTGCTTCATGTAGTCCCGGCGGCTGAGAGGGCAGCGCACCCAGCTTTGGGTGTGGGGTGCCAGGCCTGAAAAATGGCAGAGCGCATCATGTGGGGTCATTCGAGCCGTGGCATCCGGATCCGCGAGTTCAAAACATTCCAATTGATCCTGCAGAGGGCGGTCGAGATCCAGCTCTCCCCGCCCGGCGGCTTCCAGGATGAGTTCCGCAGTAATGGTTTTGGTGACCGAGGCGATGGGGAACAGAGTGTTTTGATTGATCGGTAAACTGGCAGCTGCATCCCGATGGCCTGAGTGCGTCAGCTCATCTCGTGTGTCGTCAAAACGAATCTGGATGTACTGTTTCATTTCGATCAGCGTTCCCGGATCCAGCGCAGTTCCGGACTGCGGCTGAGGATGGCAAGGAGGCCGTAGAGGATCAGGGCTCCGCCGATGCTCAGAGGCAGACGCAGGAGCAGGGGCCAGGTTTCGAGGACGTGATTCAGAATCCAGGCGCTGCCAGCCATAGGGATACAAAGCAGGCTGCTGCGCAGAAGGCCTCGTCCGAGACTGGCGGGGTCCAGGGCCTGGTAGCGTTTCTGGATGAGTGCGGCCAGAATCAGAACCTGAAGGAGGGAGGAGATGACCGTGCCCAAGGCAAGACCTGCGTGTTTCCAGCCATCGGGTAAGAGAACGAGAAAAAGAAGGTTGAAGGCCAGATTCAGGCCTACGGCAATCAGCCCGATCCGCATGGGGGTCTGCGTGTCGCTGTGTGCATGGAAGAAGGGAACGAGGATTTTGGCCAGACTGAAGATGAGCAAGCCCGGGGCATATAGCCACAGGGCCCGTTGGGTAAAGAGCAGGGAGTGTTCATCAAAGGCGCCCCGCATGTACAGCAGTTGAATAATGGGGCTGGAGAGCAGGGCCAGGCCGATGGAGGCGGGGAGCATGATAAACAGCATCATGCGCAGGCCGTGGTTCAGGGTCAGGTTCAGTTCACTGCGATCCTCGATCTGCTTCAATGTGGAAAAACGGGGCAGGAGAATGGTGCCCAGAGCGGTGGCGAAGAGACCCAGTGGCAAGTAGATCAGCCGTTCCGCATACGAGAGCGCGGCGGTACCGTAATCGCCGGCCCATAAGGCCAGAACCCGGTCGAGGAGCACGTTCACCTGGGTGACGGCGGCGCCCAGTGCGGCGGGGGCCATGAGGAAAAGGACTTTCCGAACTCCGGAAGATAGGGGGGTGACTCTTTCCGAACTTCGGATACCGATTTTTCGGATCAAGGGGAGCTGCACCGTGAATTGCAGGATACCTGCGAGCAGGATGCCCCAGGCCAGCAGGTAGGTTTTCTGCTCGGGGAGCAGCTCGGTGAAGCTTTGCAGTACCCAGAGCAGCCCAATCCAGATCAGGTTAAGAATGCAGGGAACGAAGGCTGGCAGTACAAAGCGGTTTTCCGCATTCAAAACCCCCATGGCCAAGGCCGCCAGGCAGATCCAGACCAGATAGGGCAGCATCACCAGGAGGGGAATGGCCACCGTGGCCGCCCGGGGAGGCAGGAAGCCGCCAAAAAGCAGGCCGGCGCAGAGAAGCATGAGCAGCAGGCAGATCAGTCCCAGCCCGCAGAAGAGCAGGGAACTCACATTCCGGGCCAGCACCGCGGCCGCATCCCGGCTCTGTTGCTCCCGGGTTTGCACATATTGAGGAACAAAGGCTGCGGACAGAGCGCCTTCTCCGAATAAACGGCGGAACAGATTGGGAATGGTGAAGGCGATAAAGAACGCCGAACCGGCCAGCGAGGTGCCGAAACTGGCGGCCATGAGTATTTCCCGTCCCAGCCCCAGAATCCGGGAACTGAGGGTGCCCAGGCTAACCAGGGCCGCGGAACGGAAGATCCTCGGCTCAGACTTCATGGTCCGGACGGGTGTCGCTGTCCAGCAGCGCCTCCCACTCGCACTCCCAGAGTTTGGCGTATTTCATGGCCACACCAAAGGAGACCATGATGGCGATGATGAAGCCGCGCAACCCATCCTGAAAGCCCCGTTTCACCAGATAGCCTTTGATAAAGCGGGTTCCGGGGCGGAACATCAGATCGATTAACTTGCAGCGGCGGCCGGAATTATACATTTCCTGGGCGCTGATAGAGGAAAAGCGGTTCAAGACTTCAAAATGATGGCTGAGATCCCGATAGGTGTAGTGCCAGATTTTTCCGCTCAGCGTCTTTACAGGCCCATCCACGATCACGCGGTCATGGGGTTCCTGGCCTCCACTATGTCCCCGGTCTTTCTGAAACAGGCGCAGTTTGATGTCGGGATTCCATTCGCCATGCCGGATCCAACGGCCGAGATAAAACACCTGCCGGGGAAATTCAAAGCCCACATGATGTTCCGGGGGCTTCTGCTGATCAAACAGATCCAGAATCTGATCCCGCATCCGTGGAGAGACTTCTTCATCTGCATCCAGAAACAGGACCCAGTCATGTTTGGCCAAATCCCGCAGTCGATTTCGCTGTTTGATGTATCCCTTCCACTCCTCCTGAATTACCCGTCCGCAGTATTCATGGGCAATTTTCACGGTGCTGTCTGTGCTGAAGCTGTCGAGCACCAGGATTTCATCACAGAAAGAAAGGCTTTCGAGGCAGCGTCGAATGTTGTCCTCCTCATTGAAGGTCATGACGCAACCGCTGATAGGAGTTTGAGGCATGGGGGCCACTTATCTGGGAAGCGGCTGAGGTGCAAGAGAGGAGTGTTTCAGGGAAGTTCCAAAAATTTGAGGCTCGCCATTTTACCCGGCTTTGCTTTGCTGTTCTGGTTACGAAGAACCCCTGTGTTTGAGGCCCTGATGAAGCGTTTACTCCGTATTGTCCTTCCCTTGTTTCTCTTAAGTGTGAGTTCCGGCCTGCGTGCCATGGATTTCACAGATGTGGCTCCGGCCAACAGCCTGATGGTGTTGCAGTTGCGCAACGTGGCTGAGTTCCGCGAGCGCTGGGAAGCCAGCCCTATGGGCATTGCTGTAGAA
The DNA here is from genome assembly GCA_002429005.1 of Verrucomicrobia bacterium UBA6056. Taxonomy (GTDB): domain Bacteria; phylum Verrucomicrobiota; class Kiritimatiellia; order SS1-B-03-39; family UBA6053; genus UBA6056. Next base: position 179,036 of record DIYK01000109.1, on the reverse strand, counting down.
GAATATGACTGGGAGCAACTTTTTCTGACGATGGCCCTGATGGGACAGAAAGAAGAGATGGAAGCCTTCGAAATGATGAAGGAAATCATGGAAGAAGGGGAGGATCTCGACGAACTGGAGTTGGAAAAACCGGAAGAAATTGATCCGGAGGAATTTCGCCAGGAGATGGCCGAGGCCCGTGAAAAGCTGGAGGAGATGAAAGGACATTTCACCGGAAGCATGGCCGTGGTGGTCGGCGATATGCGGGAAATGACGGAAATGATGATCAAGCACGCGCCGATCATCGAAGAGCTCTACAAGGATGTGGATTGGGAGTCCGAGGAGGATGAAGATCCCGTTTTTGATAAAGCGTTTAATGAGGAAATGCGCCTGGAAGCTCTGCAGACCCGGGCGATTGCGAAAGATTTCTGGTTCCTGGCCGAGGTGGAAGAGGGTGAGAAATTGCTCGAGACCTTGTCTACCTGGATCAAAGAGGAGCTGCAGGAACAGGAAGATGAAGAAATCCCGATGACCCTGGAGACTCTGGAAGAAGACGGGTTGACCTTCTATCATATGGAAATGGATCTCGAGGATCTGGATGAAGAGGAGTACAACGAAGAGGATAAGGCTCTACTCAAACTCGAGCCCCAACCCTGGTGGACGGTAAACGCAGAAGGCGTGTTTGTGTTTGCGGTGACCGAAGAAGGTCTGCGCAAAGCCTTGGCTCATTTGGACAATCCTCCTGCTGAAACGCTCTCCACCAGCGAGGGTTATCAGCAGAGTCACGCACACCTGGGTGAAAGTGACCTGCTCGTCTATCTGAACCTCCCTGCGCTTGAGGCTCCGATTCGGAGCATGGCTCTGGCCGAGGAAAAGCAAAGCAAAGCGATGAATGCCGCCATGGGCCTCGAAGAAGAGGAAGAAGGCCCTATGGACGTAACCAAACTGATGGACTGGCTGGCATTGGATGCCTTGCTGCCGATCTCCGTGGGCATGACCATGGAAGAGGATCGCATTCTCAGCCGCTCCCGCTTCGGCTTCAGCCGCGAAAGTGCGCTGGCCCGGATTCTGGTGGATCCCAGTGAGTTTGCTCCGCCCCAGCCGGCCTTTATTCATAAAGATCTCCCCCAGGTGAGTTTAGGGAATTGGAGCCTGAAACGCTTTTACGAGCAGATCGAAAAAGAAGCCGGCGTGTTGATGCCGGAAGCCGCTGCAGGCTTGATGATGGGTCGTATGATGTTGGCCCAGCAAATCGGACTCGATCCGAAACTGCAGCTGATTGATCACTTGGGCACCGGCATCGTCGCCGCCCAGGAAGTGGATATGGCCGTGCTGGATCAGATGCTCGATCTCGCTCAGGCGGCTGAAGAAGAGGGGGACGTGGAAGAGCTGATGGCCTTCAATCAGAAAAACCCCACCAACGGCCAGTATTACCTGATTGGCTTGCAGGTGGCGAACCGCGATGCGGTATCCGGCGCCTTGAACACGCTGTTGAGCAAGCTGCATCCGGAAGGCTTGCCTGAGCCTGCCGATTATAAGGGTGTTCCCATTCACTCGCCCATTCCCAAAGCTGCTGGCGAAATGGTCAATCCCGATCTTTTCACCTACGCCTTTTTGGAAGATTATCTGGTGCTGTCTGTGGGGTCTCCCCGCATGCTGCATCGCGCTGTGGATGCGCTCAAGGATCCGGATCTGCGTTTGTGGAAAGATGCCGACTATCTGGAACTGCGTGATTCTCTGCCGGCAGAAGGACATTTTCTGGAATACAATTCAGGGGCCCAGCAAGCTGCAGCGATGCAGACTCTGCAGCGTTCCGTGCCCATGATGATGGGCCTGGAGCCTAACTCGGGTGAAATTCCTGATTTCAGCAAATTGGGTACCGCGGTCAAAGATGCCATGGGCGTGACCAAACGCAGTGAATTCGCTTTCGAAACCGTGGGCGAAATTCGGATGAACAGCGAGCAGCGCTAATTATGAAGGCTGCTCTGCCTCTCCTCGCTGCTGTTTCCGCCCTGGGTCTTCAGGCCCAGCAGACCTTGCCTTTTGGCTTCGCGCCTCCAGAGATCACCCTCTCTGATTTCAATACGCACGCATTGCGGGTGTCGGATATCAATGAGGATGGCTGGCCGGATCTACTGGTCATCAACAACGAAAAAGGGAGTCTGGATCTGTTCCTGCAACTCCCTCCTGATGCGCCCAAGCCGCCTCCGCCCCCGGTCTTGCAGAAAGACCGTTGGCGGCCTGACCTGGCAGACGGTCGTTTTGATCGGCAGAGTTTGCTGCCCGGGAATGTGCTCTGGGATCTCTGCTCCGCAGACTTTAATGGTGATGGACATCCGGACATTGCCGTGAGCACGGAATCCAAAGAAGTGCTGGTCTATCATGGGCCCTTGCGTCGCGGCTGGAAGCCGGATCACCGGGTGGAAGTGAAAGCGGTACAGAATAATTTCGGATCTCTGATCTGGGATCCTGCCGTCAAGCGCCTGATTCTCCTCGGAGAAAATGATCTCGAAGAATTGGCATGGGACGCGGCAGAGAAACGCTATACGCTGAATTCACCGGCTTCTCCGCCGATGAATTTGCGCCCCTATTTTATGCGTCTGGCCGATGTGAATGCTGATGGGGAGGCGGACTTGATTTACAACCTGCGCAGCGAAACCTTCCCGCTGGGCATTCATCTTCGGAAGCAGGGTGCCTTGGACTCTCTCCAATTGTTGCGGAGTGAACCGGAAAGTTTTGTCGGTTCCGTACTCACAGAGAAGCCTCTGCGGATTTTGGGGCTGCATCCTCGCTCCGGCAGCCTGCAACAGCTCAGCTTTCAGAATCAGGAAGCCGACTTACAAAGCGCGGATGCTCTTGAACTGCGTTATCTGCATCTGGACGTGCCTCGCCCTTCCCAAAATCTTCGCTTGGACCTTACGGGGGATGGCAGAGATGACCTGATTGCGCTTACACCCGGAAACCCGGAACTGCTGCTCTACGAGGGCTTGGAAAAGGGCGATTTCGGAGCGGCCAAAAGTTTCCCCATTCCACCCGGGATCTCCTGGATGCTGCCTGTGGAGTTGGATGGGAAACTGCAGTTGCTGTTTCATGACCGCAAAAGCAGTTTTCTCGGGCTGAGTCGCTGGGAGCAGGAACGCCTGAGTTTTCCGATTGCTTTGGAAAATGACCAGGAGTTGATGCTGGCTACGAGTGTACCGGGCAAAGCGGGGGAACTTCTCGCCGTGAAAAAAGATAAACGGAAGTATCAGCTGTTGCGGGTTGCGCTCAAGGTGGATGCAGAAGGAGGAAGCCTGGAGCTCTTGGGGGAAGAGATTTCCCTGCCGATGAAACGGGATCCGGGAGCACTGTTACCACTGCCGCTGCAGGAGGGACAATCTCAGGCTTTCCTGATCAGCTCCGCATTTGAAGAAGCGATGTTCTTGGAGTTGAAGGAGGATGCTTCGGACATGCTGCTGCATGAAAGTGCCACGGGTTCAGCCAAGGCTCTGCTCAAAGGGCGCAAGGAAGGCGAATTTCAGTTCTTCCCCGCAGACGCGGGCCTGCCAACTCCCTGGTTGCTCTTGCTGGAAAACTCCGCTCAATTCCTGCGCTATCGTGGCGGGGGTCGGGTAGATGTCGTAGAGCAGCTGAATCTGGAATCGCCCGGCCGTCTCACGGGATTGATGCCCTTGTCCGCCGATGGGAAAGAGCTGGGCTTGTTGAACAGCAGTGCCCGTCATGTGGAATGGCATCATCGCGGAGAAGGGGGGCTCTACAGTTTCCGCAAGAACCTGACCCTGCCTGCGATGGAATTTCGTCAGGCTCATTGGGAAGGAACAGGGGAGCATGCCTATCTCCGACTGGATGGACGTCAGCAAATCGGCTTTCTCTTTCCTCGTCCACCCGCGATTAAATTGGAGACCGAAACTCTCTATGACAGCGATCTTCCGGAAGTGAAACATGAGGATGTATTCGCCGGAGACTTTAATGGTGATGGAAAACAGGACATTCTGCTGTTGGATAATCAACAGCGTAAAGTGATTGAGCTGCTGACGGAATCCGAAGGACGCTGGCGTTCCGTGATGCATTTTCAGATCTTTGACGTTTCCCAAATGGGCGGACGTCAGGGGGGGGATTTTGAACCCCGTGAGACCTTGATTCAGGATATGAACCGGGATGGACTTGATGATGTGGTCCTCTTGATTCATGACCGCATCCTGCTCTACCTGCAGGAGCCGCTTCCCTGAGTCTTCCCTGGATGCTTGTGCAGATGGCGGCCACCGGCATGATGGTGGGCGTCATCTGGTTTGTGCAATTGGTGCACTACCCGATGTTGCATCATAGTGATGGGGCGGATCGGGAGCAGGGGCACCTGGAATATACCCAACGGATGAGCTGGGTGGTGATTCCTCCGATGTTCACCGAATTGGGGCTGCAACTTGGCTGGTTGCTGCAGGATGCCAGTCCTCAGAGTTGGACCGGGGCTTTGCTTCTGCTGCTGATTTGGCTGAGTACCTTTTTCCTGCAGGTTCCGCTGCATCAGAAACTGGCTCAGGTCTTTGATGCCGAACTGCAGCGCCGCTTGGTGCGGGGAAACTGGATCCGTACGCTGGCCTGGAGTCTGCGTCTGCTCTTACTGGGCTGGGTGATTGCAACTCATCAGCTCTGAAGAATGGCTCAGGCATAAAGAGGTTGCCAAATTTGCTTAAGCCGCCATAAGGCGGGTATGAGCGATCCTACTCCTCCCCCGATGCCCCCACCTGTACCTCCTTCCGGAGGAACTCCACTGACCACGACCAAACCTCCCAAAAAAAGTGGAGGCAAGAACTGCCTGCTCTATGGCTGTGGCGGCTGTGGCGTCGTGGTGCTGGTGCTGTCTCTGGTCGGCTACTTTGTGTTTATGAGTTTCATGCGCTCGCTCACGGCAGATCCTTTCCCGGTGGCGGAAATCTCAGAAGCTCGTTCTGAAGAATTGGATAAGACCTTTGAGCCTTTTATTGCCGCGCAGGAAAGCGAAGAGCCTTTCACCTTGCCGGAAGGCGGCATGCGGATCTCCGAACAGGATATTAATGATTTCATTATGCTGGAAGGTGGGGAAATGGCCGATTCTCTGCGAGTGCAATTGCAGGAAGGGCAGATTACCTTTGAAGGTCGCTTTGGTGATGCCGGACAGAAAGATCGTGTGAAAGTTTCCGGAACCATGGCTGTGTTCCAAGGGGCTGCGGGGCTTGAAATCCAATTGACGGATATTCAACTGGGTAAATTCTCCCTGCCACAGGCTTTTATGGATGAGATTTCACAGGAAAACATCGCAGAGGACATGCTGGAAGATCCTGAGTTTAAGAAATTCATTCAGGAAAGCATTGGCGGAATCGAAGTGCTCGACGGAGAGATCATTCTGCTGCCGAAGAGCGAATAAGCTTCTCTGAAAAGCTGAAAAGAAACGGCGGCCAAGTGCCGCCGTTTTTTTTCAGTTGAAGCTTCCTACGGAGGGTGGGGGGGGCGTCCCGGCGCCTTGAGTAGAGCGCCTGACAGAACCTCGATTTTGCTGAGGGAACGACAGCAGCCGGTAGTTCCTCCCGGCTCAGTACTGGGGCATGGCAGCGAGCACCGCTTCCGGTACAACATCATACTGGGCAGGCTCCATGGACTGCTCGGCACGTCCTTTGGTCAAAGAGCGCAGCGTGGTGGCGTAGCCGAAGAGTTCGGCCAGAGGGACATCTGCACTAATCTTCTGACCATGTGCATCCGCCTCCATATTGCGGATGCGTCCACGACGGCTGTTCAGGTCGGCCATCACATCGCCCATATGTTCTTCCGGACAAATGATCTGCAGGTTCATAATGGGTTCCAGCAGTTGCGGCCCGGCCTTTTCCAGGGCTTCGCGAATGGCCAGGTGGGCCGCACTGCGGAAGGCCAGTTCGGTGGAATCGACGGGATGCAATTCTGCCGCACGGATTTCCACGGCGACGTCGGACATGGGGAAGTGGCGCAGTACTCCGGTGACCAGGGCATCCTCTACGCCTTCCCGGATTGCCTTGCGGAAACTTTCAGGCAGATCCTTCTTGGACACCGAAATGTTGATCTCATTGCCTTCACCCCGACTGCGGGGAGCCACTCTCAGACTCAGGTCGGCGATTTGGCGTTTTCCGGCGATTTCACGATCAAAGAGCTGATGTGCGTTTCCTTCAGCGCCAACACTCTCGCGGTAGCTCACCATGGGTTTGCCTACCCGGGCCTGCACCTTATGTTCCCGCAGAAGGCGGTCGACAATCACCTCCAGATGCAATTCCCCCATGCCTTCCATGATGGTTTGACCACTTTCCTCATCTCTGCGGTAGTGGAAGCTGGGATCTTCTTCGCTCAGAATCTGCAGGGCCTCCTGCAGGGAGTCTTTGTCCCCGGAGGATTTGGGTTCCACAGACATGGAGATCACGGCCTCGGGGAATTCAATCCGTTCGAGCAGAATCGGCGCTTTATCACTGCAGAGGGTATCCCCGGTGCTGAGTTCACGGAGGCCGGTGACTCCGCCGATTTCTCCGGCGTAGAGGGTGTCTACATCTTCACGGTGGTTTGCATGCAGGCGAACGATGCGTGCCACCCGCTCTTTTTTACCGGTACGGGGATTGAGCAGGTTCTGACCTTTTTGCAGCATGCCAGCGTAGACGCGCACGAAAGCTAATTTGCCGATAAAGGGGTCACTGGCGATTTTAAAGAGCAGACTGGTCAGGGGTTCTGAATCAGAGGCTTCCCGAAGAATGGGGGCTTCGCTTTTCGGATCTTCTCCCTGAGTTGCCGGGACTTCCAAGGGCGAGGGTAGAAAATCGACAATCGCATCGAGCAGGGACTGCACGCCTTTGTTTTTTAAGGAGCTTCCCACCAATACGGGGACCAATTCCTGTTTGCAGACCAGGCTGCGGATTCCGCTGATGAGTTGTTCTACGGAGAGTTCCCCCTCTTCGAGGAAGGCCTCCAGGAGTTCCTCGTTACTTTCTGCGACAGTCTCCATGAGCGCGGAGCGGGCCTCGGCGACCTCATCTGCCATGTCCGCGGGACATTCGCCTTCGCTGAAATCGCTGCCGTCCTCTGCATCTCCGAAGAAGATGGCCTTGCTGTGAACCAGATCAATCAGCCCGCTGAAATCCTCTCCTGAGCCAATGGGGAGCTGCAGGGGGAGGGCGGGAAGTTGAAGGCGTTCCTTCATCTGTTCGACGGCCGCATGGAAGTCCGCTCCCATGCGGTCAGCTTTGTTTACGAAGGCTATTCCGGGTACCTTGTACTTCCGGGCCTGGCGCCATACGGTTTCAGATTGGGGCTGAACTCCGGCTACCGCACAGAAAACGCCTACGACGCCATCCAGCACACGCAGGGAACGTTCTACCTCAATGGTAAAGTCCACATGGCCGGGCGTATCAATAATATTGATTTGGCGTTCTTTCCAGAAACAGGTTGTGGCGGCGGAGGTAATGGTGATGCCCCGTTCCCGCTCCTGTTCCATCCAGTCCATGGTCGCGGTGCCATGATGCACTTCGCCCATGCGGTGCAGAATCCCACTGTAATACAGAATGCGTTCTGTGGTTGTGGTTTTACCGGCGTCAATATGGGCCACGATGCCGATGTTACGGATCTGGTCAATTGGGTGGGGGCGATCAGGTGCGTTTGCTGAGCTCATAGCGAAATTCCCAGGGAGGAATGGAAGAAGCAGTGTTCTTTACGGCATCATTTCCTGCTGGCAACTCTGCAGTGCTTTGGAACTCTTTCCAGAAAAGGACTGGACAGCAGGAGGTGGAACCGTTATAACGCTCGGCCCTGCTCAGTTAGAAGCAGCCCTTTTTATCACCCACTTCCCCCATAAATACATGGCCACATCCGGAAAAACCAAAAAATCCGCCGCCAAACGGTTCAAAAAGACCGGCACCGGGAAACTCATTTTCAATTCCCCGGGCGGACGTCACCTTCTGACCTGCAAGTCCACCAAGCGCAAGCGCCGTATCTCCAAGAGCAAAGTGCTCTCCAAGGGTGATGCTGCTCGCTACAAATCCCTCTAATCCTCTTTTCGCTGGAGCCCTCTCATGCCACGTTCCACTAACGCACCCGCTTCTCGTAAGCGCCGTTCCAATCGTCTGAAACTCGCCCGCGGATTCCGCGGCGGACGCAGCAAGCTGTACCGCACCGCAACTGAAGCGGTGGACCGCGCACAGACTATGGCTTTCGAACACCGCAAAGCCAAAAAACGCGAATATCGTCGTCTCTGGATTTCCCGTATCTCTGCTGCTGTGAAGCCCTACGGCCTCAACTACAGCAGCTTCATGAACGGCGTAAACAAAGCCGGTATCGCTCTGAACCGCAAAATGCTCTCCGAGATCGCGATTCACGATCCCAAAGGCTTCGAAGGTCTGGTTGAACAGGCCAAAGCCCAGCTGAGCTAAGCTAGTCAGTAGCCAAAAAAAATCCCGGCGTTGTCCGGGATTTTTTTTTGGTCATTAGTCATTAGTCAGAAGTCAGAAGTCAGAAGTCAGGGGGCAGGAGGCAGAGGGGAGAAGTCAGGAGTCAGGGGGGGAGAAGTCAGGAGTCAGGATTCAGGATTCAGGAGGCAGAGGCCAGGGGGTTGGAGTCGGGAGTGTTTGTTATCCACGCTTGCATTGATGAATATTGACCACCGACCAATGACCAATGACCCCTGACCAATGACCAATGACCATTGACCCCTGACTCCTGACTCCTGACTTCTCCCCCCTGACCCCTGACTCCTGACTAATACCCCCTGACTATTGACTAAAGATTGCAGAGTGCGGTCAAAGCCGCTAACACCCTGCACATGAAAAAAGTTGTGATTACCGGCATGGGGGTGTTGTCTCCCCTGGGTTGCAGTTTGGATCGTTTTTGGGAAGGCTTGTCGGAGGGCCGATCCGGGATTGGGCCGATTACGGCCTTCGATTCCTCTCCGTTTCCGGTGCATATTGCCGGGCAGATGGCGGAGGATTATGATCAGGACGCCTTTATGAAGCCCAAAGAGGCCCGGCGCATGGATCCGTTCACCCGCTATGGCGTGATTGCAGGGGACTTGGCCTGGCAGGATGCGGGCCTCGAGGCTGCTGCGATCAATCCGGAGCGGGCTGGCGTGGTGATGGGCTGTGGAGTCGGTGGTCTGCACGTGGTGCAGGAAGCCGGGGTTCATTTGAAAGAAAAAGGGTTTCGTGCCTTTAATCCATTCATGGTGTCTCAGCTTATTCTGAACATTGTTTCCGGGTATATGGCCATGCGTCATGGCTTGGAGGGCCCCAACTATGTGGTCACCACCGCCTGCGCCGGTGGCAATCATGCCATCTCTGAAGGGCTGGAGCTGATTGGCCGCGACCAAGCCGATGTGATGTTGGTCGGGGGCTGCGAGGGGGCGATTAACGAATTGGGTATTGGTAGCTTCGCAGCCATGCGTGCGCTGACCAAAGACTTTGGCGATTCTCCCACCCAGGCCTCCCGCCCCTTTGATGCCGACCGCTCAGGATTCGTTATGGGGGAAGGTGCCGGGGTTCTGGTGCTCGAAAGCCTGGAGCATGCCCAGGCACGTGGCGCCCGCATCTATGCTGAGGTGGCCGGAGCCGGGCGGACCTGTGATGCTCATCATATCACGGCGCCTCATCCGGATGGCCGTCCCGCAGCCCGCTGCATGAGCATGGCCCTGGCTCAAGCCGGAGTGAATCCGGAGGATTTGGATTACATCAATGCCCATGGCACCAGTACGAAATTGAATGATGCCTGCGAAACCAAAGCCATTCGCATGGCTCTGGGTGATGCTGCGGATGGGGTTTCTGTCAGTTCCACCAAATCCATGACCGGACATCTGCTGGCTGGGGCGGCAGCCATTGAATCGATTGCCTGCGTGCTCGCCTTGCAAAACAATGTCATTCCTCCCACCTTGAACCGTGATACACCGGATCCGGACTGTGATCTGGATGTCACCCCGCATCAGGCCCGAGAGCGGAAGCTGCGGACTGCGATGAATAATGCCTTCGGGTTTGGCGGGCACAACGCCTGTGTCGTGTTCCGCGAATGGAACGAAGCTGCATCATGATCCTGGGGAGCTTGGTGTAATGGGCTGGCTACAACGCTTACTGGGTCGGGATCCAGATGCGGATGCAGATATTCGCTACCGGATCCTGATCGTGTGCCGGGCCAACATTACCCGCTCTCCTTTTCTTGCCGCTTTGCTGCGATTGCGTTTGCAGGAGCGCCTGCCCCTGTTAGCCGAGCATGTCCGCATCGCCTCTGCAGGGGTGGAGGCCCGTACGGGTTCCGGACCCGATTTGGTCATGCATTATGTGGCTCAACAACAGGGCGTGGATCTGCGGGGGCATCGTTCACAGCCTGTGACGGCTAAATTGCTCAAGCAGACGGATCGCGTACTGACCCTGGAAGCCGAGTTTGCTGAACGCATTGAAAACGAATTTCCGGAGGGAGATGGAAAATGTATGCCACTTCTCCGTTTTGGCCGGCGGGGTGATGAGCTGGAAAGCTGGGATGTGCCTGACCCGACGGGACGGGATAACGATCAATACGAAGCCTTCCTGCAGCTGGCCTTGTCTGAGGTCGAGCGTATTCTGGATGTGCTGATACCCGAACTGCAGGGGCAACGGGGCAATATTGTTCTCATTGGTATGCCCGGTGCCGGTAAGAGTCATTTGGGCGAAGCGCTGGCCGATGCCTTGCAGTTGCAGTTTATTGATACGGATCGCCGGATTGAAGAACGGGTAGGCCGCCCCCTTCAGGATATTGTGGATGATCAGGGCGTCGGAGAATTGCGGGCCCAGGAGGAAGAGGCCATTCTTGACTTGGACCCCTTGGCTGCTGTGATTTCGACGGGAGGCTCTGCCGTATACTCAGACGCCGCTATGGCGCATCTGCGTAAGTTGGGCCATGTAGTGTATTTGAAGATTCGGCCGGAAACCGTTCAGGAACGGGTCGGGAGTGGTGAAGGCCGGGGCCTGGCCAAAAGACCGGAGCAAAGCTTGCTGGACCTCTATGAAGAGCGACGTCCGCTTTACGAACGTTGGGCGGAATGGACGCTGGAGAATGATCAGGATCCTGACAAAAGTTTGCAGCGCCTGGTGAAGCGCTTCGACCCTATGTAAGAAAGTGGTTGAGAGGGGAATTGCGTTTGCCCCTGAGTGAGCTGCGCCCTACACTATGGCTATGAAAAGCCTGTTCCTCGCCCTGTTCGCTACTGCCAGTATACTGCTCTCTGCGGCGGAAGAGCCCGGTTCTGTGGTCTTTTTGCATCCGGATGGAACCGGCTTGGGCCACTGGAATGCCGGGAGATTATTGAAGGTGGGCCCGGATGGCATGCTGAACTGGGATGGTTTGGAGCGCCTGGCGGCGTATCGGCCTCATCAGAAAAACTGGCTCAGCAGTAGTTCTCACGCCGGAGCTACGGTGCATGCTTATGGGAAGAAAGTACACTTTGATTCTTATGGCATGGATCGGGATCAGCCGCTTACGGCCCTGTCTGGAAAACCCATGACCCTGCTGCAGGAGGCCATGTCGGAAGGCATCCGTGGGGCGATTATTAATTCCGGGCATGTGGGGGAGCCGGGGACGGGCGTGTTTTTGGCATCGGTGCTGAAACGGAAAGATATTGAGGGGATTGCCCTGCAGGTGCTGGAAAGTGATGCGGAGCTTATTTTCTGTGGGGGAGAGGTGTACATGCTTCCGGAGGGCGTGATGGGGCAGCATGGTGAACCTGGGCGGCGCAGCGATAAACGAAATCTTCTCGAGGAAGCAAAGCAAGCCGGGTACCGCGTGATTTATACTCGGGAAGAATTGTTGGGTCTGCCTGATGATGCAGGCAAGGTGCTGGGTGTGTTTGCCGCCCGGGATACCTACAACGACAAGTCCGAGGAGATCTTGAAGGAGCGGGGACTGCCTACCTATAATCCGGGTCAACCCAGTGTGGCGGAGATGCTCTCGGTAAGCCTGCGATTGCTTTCCTCGGATCCGGCCCGGGAGTTTTTTATTGTGTGTGAAGAGGAAGGCACGGATAACTTTTCCAACCACGGGAATGCCCGGGGGATGCTGGATGCGTTACTCCGAGCCGATGAGGCGATTGGAGTCGTTACGAATTTTATGGAAGCGCATCCGCAACGAAAGCTGCATTTGATGGTGGCTGCGGATTCGGATGCCGGTCATCCAACCGCCTGGACACCACGGGGCTGGGACGAGACGAAGCCCTTGCCGGCCAGGACGAAAACCGGTGCAGCCCTGGATGGGGTGGAGGGGGCTGAGAGCTTGCCCTTCATGTCGGGTGCAGATCAATATGGGCAACGCAGGCCCTTTGGAATCGCCTGGGGAACCCGGGACGACTTTCCCGGTTCCGTGGTCGCAAAAACCCATGGTTATCGAAGTGAGTTACTGGGCAGCAGTATCGACAATAGTGATGTCTATCGCATCCTTTACCAGGTACTGTTTGGGGTGGAACCCGGGGTGAGCGCTGAAAAGGGCTCTGAGCAGAGCCCCTGAGGATGCTTAGCTGGACAGGGCCTGACGAACCAATTCTTCGACACTGGCGGAGGGTGCCGACTTGGCTCCACGGCTGACCCGCTTGCGAGCGTCTGCTTCTTTGAAGCCCAAGGCCATAAGGGCTTGGACTGCATCCTCTTGAGGTTTGGCTTCCGGGGGGAGGGCGGGGTCAAAGAGTCCCGGCTCTTTGGCGAAGCGATCCCGTAGTTCCAGTACCATTCGTTCGGCCGTTTTTTTGCCAATGCCTGAAATGCTGCTGAGGCGACGAATGTCACCATCCTGCACCGCCTGACGTAATTGGCTGGCTTGCAGACCGGAAAGTACGGTCAGGGCCAACTTTGGCCCAATACCACTGACCTGGATCAATTGCCGGAATAACTGTCGTTCCTCGCCGCTGGCAAAGCCGTACAGGGTGAGGTCATCCTCTCGAACGGCAAGATGGGTGAAGAGGCGGACGCTGGATCCGGCTTTGGGAAGCTTCTCAATCGAAGAGAGGGAGACGGGCAGAAAAAAGGCGACCCCGCTGCTTTGCAGTACGCAGTGGGTGGAACTTTTTTCGACCAGAGTACCTTCAAGAAATTCAATCATAATTCAGGTCAGGGCAGTTGATCCCGGGGGCGTTCTTCTGGCGGAGGCGCCTGATCAAAACGACGGGAGCTGTAGGGGTTGAATTCAATCATAGAGAGCCAATTCAGAGGTAACTCCAGTTGGCCGAGTTGTTCGGAATGACCTTTGAGGACCTTGCCGTTGAGTTCGCTTAACTGCAGGCTGCAACGGATCCAGCCCCAGCGGTCGCGAATACGCACGTCTTTTTGGCTGACCCGGGGTTTCACCGAATCCTGAAGAGGAAAGGTCAGACTGATGACCTCCTGGCGGTCGATTCCCAAGGGGTTTTCCAGTCCTTCCAGTTGTAATTGCACCTGCTCTTCCTCAATCGCATGCAGCTTGCCTTCGAGGGAATCCCCGTTTGCCAGACGAAGAAAGACATCTCCTGGAGCGATTTCCGGGTGGCCGTCTTTTGGAGCTTTGGGGAAAGGAGAGGGGTAAACGGACACTTCCGAAAAAATGAGATCCGTCTGCGAATAGCGGTTCTGCAACACGATCCACATATCCTGCTTGGCCGGGTTTTTGATGATGGGTTCTTCCCAGCTACTCACATGGGTTTCTTCCATGTAGAGGTGACGATCCCCGGTTTTCAAATCCGCATACACACGCAGGGTGAGGGTTTCACCGGGGGGCAACCAGCCGGAACGGTTTCGGCCGGACCAGCGCATGACCTGTTTTCCGCCATCCATGACCTGCAGGTTGATATGATTCCGGCTGTAGTTGAGCCGAGTCACCGTGTTTTCTTTGCCGGGTGCATCCCGGCTCCATTGGATGAGGGCACTCGTGTTTTGCTCTTGAATCGGAATGCCGAAGGTGAAGAGCAGTCGATCATGTTTCAGACGGATCTTACGACCTACCCGTACATTGGTGCCCAGATGGATTCCCTCGGAGGAGAGGTAGGGTTTGCTGTGACGCGGTTGCCGTGAGTGATGATGGTGATGATGCTGGCTGGAATTGACCGCTTTCCAATCTGCCGGACTCCCTAAGCCCGCAAGAGGGGGGACTTGGCCACCGGGCAGGGGGCGAATTTCACGAACGAAATGAACGGGAATGTCCAAGGTCTGGTTCCAGGGCATTTGCAGCTGCATTTGCCCCGCTTCCATTTTGATCAGGGTTCCGGCGATCCGATCCCCATTTTGGAACTCGACCAAGGTGTCTACAGAAGAGAGGCTGTAGGGTTTCCCGGCGGGAAGGATGAGGGAACCCACTAAGTTGGCCGGAATACTCAGGGGCTGTCCGCCGCCTTTCAATTCGACTTCCAGCCGCCCCTCTTCGAGTTGGGGTTTCTGAATCTGGATGACATTCCCGTTCAGCATTCGAAGTTCGGATGCGGGAAGCATCAGAGAGAGTGCGGAAAGACCGGCGATAAGAAGATGATTCACTTTCATGAGTCTCCTCCGGGCTCGGAGAAGTTCATCAAAATCAGGTTTCGCAGCGGGAGCGACACCGTGACGCCCAATTTCGTCCAGGTCCCGGTCAAGGTGCCATCCTTTACAGTGGGAGCGGTCACTTCAAGCCGTTCGCCGTAGGGGGCCAGATACAAGGTCTGCGTCGCCAGAGGAGGCTCATTGCTGCTCAGGGTTGCCCTCGGCGGGTACCAGTAACGAAGATCCTCAAACGAGACGCTGCGCTGTCCGGCCCCGGAGGCTAGTTCGAACCTCAGCTCCTCCTGATTCATTCCCTTGGGTTCCCCTTGCAGGGTGCTGCCATCCTGCAGGAGGAGGAGATGCTTCGAGTCATCCCGTTTGCTCAGGCGGGACTCCAGAGTTTCCCCTTCCCAGGGCATGATGCTCAGCTGCTCCAGAAACACCGCTCCATTCTGAATGTGACCGTTGGTCTGAATGTAGCCGCCTTCCTCTTGTTTGTAGTCTTTGAGCCAGCGTTCGGCCTTCCAGCGTTTCACTTCGCTGCCATTCACACAGAGGACAATCTCCTGATTCTGCAGATTGATATAAACCCGAACGAGCTGCACTTCCCGATCCAGCAGCTTCTTCTGGTCTTTGGCTTGCCAGTTTTGCAGGCGGCGGTTTTTCCCTTTCGGGTTGGGCCAGCGTCCCGTGATATTGTCAGAAGCCAGTTGCAGGTACAGTGCATTTTGACTAGATTGAGGATGCTTCTGGCCCAGGAGTTGCAGGCTGATGCGCATGTTTTGTGGGTTTTTCGGAACCCGGTAGCGAGCCTCAATCATAAAGGAACTGGGAAAATGATCCATGCGGGTCGCCCAGTAATTTCTCGGTGAGCGCAGGAGTAAGCGTTCGCCGAAGGCTTGAGGGCTCCGGTTGTTTCGCTGATAATAACTACTGCGCATGGTCAGGGGCTCGAGCTCCTGGCCGATGCGGGCCACGGCCTCCTGTGGAATCGAAAGTGGCTGTCCCCAACTGCTGATCATCTGGACTTGATTGCTTTCCCAACCCAGAAGTCTTCCCCGCAGGCTGCTACCATTGCGAAATTCAAACAGGCTTGGAGGAGGTGGCGTTTTGGGGAGTCTGGTGTCCCGGTAGAGGTTGCGCAACTGGCTGTGGGGCAGGGTCAGACTGCTTTCACTCCACAGCGGGCGAAAGACGATGGATTCCGCGTTGATGTCCTCCAAGGTGCCATCCAATTCGGATCCATCCCGGAGACGAACTTCAAAGGGGCTGTTTTCCCCGGTTAGGGCGGGCTCCGTTTCCGGAACCACACTGGGCAGCTGTTCCCGGACCAACTGGGCCCGGCCTGCCTGAATTGCGAAATTGTCGCCTGCAGCGAAATCCACCAGACGCTGTTGGGCGCCGAGAGGGAGCAGGATGGCCAATGGGAGGCCCATGAGGAACGTAGTCCGTGCAAGTGTGAGGGGCTTCATGTGAGTGGAGATGGTGGTTTTCTCTAGAATATTTTTCAGACCTACCATACTCTTGAACCCCATGAAAGGTATCGTCTTTGTTGAATTTCTTGAAATGGTCGAACAGCAGTTTTCTGCAGATCTGGCAGATGACTTGATTGATAACTCGGATCTGCCTTCCGGAGGAGCTTACACGGCGGTGGGCACCTATGATCATACGGAGATCGTAACCCTGGTACTTGCGCTGTCTCAGGAATCGGGAATTCCGGTTCCCGATCTGATCAAAGCCTTCGGTGAATATCTGTTCGGGCGCTTTTTTGAGCTGTACCCCTCCTTTTTTGAGGGCGTCTCTGATTGCATGGATTTCCTGTCCCGCATTGAGGATGTGATTCATGTCGAGGTGAAAAAACTCTATCCCTCAGCCCAGTTACCTAAGTTCGATATCGACTATCCGGACCGGGACCACCTGGTGATGGTGTATCATTCGGATCGTCACCTGGGGGATCTGGCTGAAGGGCTGATCCAGCAGAGCATCAAACATTTTAAGGAGCAGATCACACTGGAACGTGAAAACCTGGATGAGGAGGGGGCCACGGTGCGCTTCACCCTGACCCGGGCTGCATGAGCGAGAGCCCCCCAGATCCTGCACGTCTTCAACGCCGCCTGGACCGGGTGACCCGGGCCAGGAAAGAGGCGGAGCGTTTGCTCGAAGAAAAAAGTCTGGAGCTGTATGAGGCCAATCAGCAACTGCAGGCCCATTCGGATGATCTGGAACATCAAGTGCGGCTGCGCACGCAGGAGCTGGAGGCCGCTCTGGATCAGGCCAAGCAGGCCGCGAAAGCAAAGAGCGAGTTCCTGGCGGTAATGAGCCACGAAATTCGTACACCGCTCAACGCGGTGATTGGCCTGTCCGAACTGCTCAGCATGGAGGAGCTGCCCGAATCCCAGCGTGAACAGATAGCGGTCATTCATAAAAATGGTCAGGGCCTGCTGGAGCTGATTAACGACATCCTTGATTTTTCCAAAATGGAGGCACGTCGGCTTCAATTGGAGGAAATCGAATTTTCACCGGTCCTGGAATTCAAAAGCTGGATGAACGGCTTTGAGGTACAGCATGCGGATCGTCCAGTACGTCTTGTATTGGAACTCGGGGCCTTGCCGGCTCGTTTGCTGGGGGATCGAGGCCGTTTGCGTCAGATCGTGTTCAATTTGTTGAGCAATGCCATGAAGTTCACGGAACAGGGAGAGGTGCGGCTCTCTCTGACCTGCCGGAGCTTGGGCGATGACCGGGTGCACCTGACGCTCAAGGTGCGGGATACGGGTATCGGGATGAGTGCACAGCAAAAAGAACGCTTGTTTCAACCCTTTACGCAGGCGGATGCCAGCATCAATCGCCGTTACGGAGGGACCGGGTTAGGTCTGGCGATTAGCATGCGCATTGCCCAGGCGATGGGCGGGGAAATCCATTGCGAGAGTGCGGAAGGCGTGGGGACGGAGTTCTGTGTGGAACTGCGTATGCGGAAGGTTCAGGAACGGAAGCCCTCTTTGGTCAGTATGGGGGAAGAGTGCCGTTGCGGCGGTACCGCTCTGAATATTCTGGTGGTGGAGGACAATCAGGTGAATCAGATGATCATCAGCCGCATGTCCGAAAAACTGGGCCACAAGGTGGAAGTCGCCAACCATGGTCGGGAAGCTTTGGAGAAAGTCAGTGATCAAACGGATATCGTTCTGATGGACTTCATTATGCCTGAAATGGATGGCTTGGAATGTACCCGCCGCATTCGTAAGCTTGATCTGGAACGCCAGCCCCGGATTGTGGCCCTGACTGCGAATGCGTTTCAGGAAGATAAAGATCATGCCCGGGAGGCTGGAATGGATGGCTTTTTGAGCAAACCCATTCATGTGGAAGCCCTGCGAAAAGAGCTCTGTGCGAGTTGTCCCTATCATCAAGTCTGCGAGGACAGTCGCGCGGAATGACGGCCTGATGGCTTATCGCAGCCAGCGCATGCGTTGCCAGCCCCGCACGGCGTTTAACAACCAGATTTCTTCGGCCGTCTCCAGATCTGCTTTGCTGAGCACGGCTTCGCGGATTCGCCCCCGTACCAGCTCTTCGGCCCGCATGATCCCTGGCAACAGCCCGCAATGCTTGGCTGGGGTCAGAGCCTCTCCTTCGCGAATCAGCACCAGAGATCCGATGCAGAATTCCATCAATTCCCCACGTTCATTCCAGAGCAGCGTTTCGTCTGCATCCGGACATCGCTCCCTTGCTTCGTGGTAGAGACTTCGGCGTGTACTTTTATGGGCCAATTGAGGGTGTCGGGAGGGCGAGGCTTCCAGATCGATACGAAAGGTCAAACAAGGGATCGGAGCCGGGAGGGGCGCGGTTTCCACACGCAGGGCTCCATCCACATCACAGAGCATGCGAATGCGCAGGGCTTCCCTTTTTCCTTGCCAGCTTTCTTCATAGGCCGCATCCAGCTGTTTGGCCTGTAGGGAGAAGCCCAAAGCCTGAGCCGAGTCCACTATGCGTTTCCGGTGACGGGGCCACAAAGGGCATCCCCCCCGTGGCGTCCAGGCCAGGGTCTCCAGCAACTCGAATTCGTTTGCCAATTGGGTCAGCACTTTGGCTTTCAGCCGACTTTCTTTATATTCGGTCTCGGCTTCACTGTCCCAAACAATTCCGCAGCCTACGGAATAGCGTAGATGTTTGTCGCTGCGTCGCAAGCGGGCGCTTCGAATGGCGACATTGAATTCAGAAGGACCTTCTGGGAAAAACCCGCCAATGGCTCCGGTGTAGACCCCCCGGGGACCCTGCTCCAGTTTCCGGATCCATTCCATGGTTTTTGCCTTGGGGGCTCCGGTAATTGAGGCACAGGGAAAGAGCACTTTCATCCAGTCCGCCGGGCTACAGGGGGCCTCGGCGCGAATGCCGGAGGTCATTTGCAGCAGGCTTGGATAGGCTTCGATCCGAAAAAGATCTTCAACCCGGACGGAACCCGGTGAGGCCAGGCGGCCTAGATCATTGCGGATCATATCCACAATCATGACATTCTCTGCGCGGTCTTTGGGAGAATCGGAAAGACGTTGTTCCCGCCCGGGTTTGGCGGTGCCTTTCATCGGGCGGCAGTGTATGCGCCCTTTCTCCCAACGGAAAAAGAGTTCGGGGGAGGCGCTGAGGAGAATCTGATCCTCTTCTTCGAGATAAGCCTGATGCCGGGCCGCCTGACCTAGACGCAGGCTGCGGAAGAGGCTCCAGGGATCTCCTGAAAACTGCCCCTCCAATGGATAGGTCAGGTTGACCTGATAGGTTTCTCCTGCGGCAATGGCTTCTTTGATCTGCGCGACCTTCTGGCAGAAATCAGCTTCGCTCCACAGGGGCTTGAGTTGGGAAATGCGAAAATCCTGAGGGGCTCTGGGGCTCAGCCCTCGTTGACCCTGTCGAAAGAGGGTAAAGCGCAGCAGGGGAAGGCCGGGTTCCGGGGCATGGGTTTCAAAAGCCGGGTCAAAAGCGGCGGCCGCTTCAAAGGCGATCCATCCCACGGCATGCAGCCCCCGTTGGCTGGCTTCCCAGGCCTGCTGCAGCAAGGTGGGGACCTCATTCAGGTCATAGGTTTCCAGAAGCTTCTCCGCATCCCGGAATTCCCACCACTCCGCCTGTTCCGGGTAGAAATGGCGTTGAAGGGCCGCATAGGGTTCATGTTGTCCGTAATCGGGCATGCTCTAACCCTGACCTGCACCTGCAGTTGGTCAAGGCTTGATTTCTGCCTCAATTCGATACATTACGCTTTTGTGAGCATACGGGCCAAACAGGGATTTCTTTTTCGTGTACGACTGGGACAACATACCTTGTCCTTATGGCTCTTGGGGGTGTTTCCTTTGGCTGTGATTCGCATTCGCAACATTCAGGACATGCGGAAAAGTGACCGGGGTGAGTTTTTCTGCGGGGGACCTCTGCGTTGGATCCTGTTCTGGAAGCACTGGATTTGGCCCTGTAATCCTCACGATGGCCGCGGACCGGTGGGGATATACCGGTTAAAGTTCAGGTCGGGACTCCGAATCTTTGTAAAGCTCAATGCCAGTATCCACTACCGCCTACGGGATGCCATTCATGATGCTCAGCAGGAGCGGAAACAACTACAACTTGCCCAGGGTGCCCAAGCGCATTGAAGGCCGGATGAACTCCCTTCATGCGGACGGGGCCTCTTGTTCCGCAGGAAAAACGAAACCCGGTATCCGCCATGACCCACGGGCTCTCCGTCTCTGAATCCCCCCGAGGCATTTACCGCCTGCTGGCGGCCTTGTTCCTGTTTCGACTGATGCTTGCCGCGTGGCTGCCGCTTGAGCTGTCCGTGGACGAGGCCTATTATTGGGATTGGTCCCGCATCCCTGCGCTCGGCTATTACAGCAAACCTCCTATGATTGCCTGGTTGAACTGGCTCAGCCGTTCCCTCTTTCCTGCGCATGCGTTTTTTCTTCGTCTTCCAGCGGTATGTTTGGGTACAGGCTCCTTGCTCCTGTTCTATCTGCTGCTGAAAGAGCTCTGTTCAGAACGGGTGGCGCATCGGGGACTGCTTTTGGCGGCCGTCATGCCGGGTCAGGCCGCTCTCAGTTTGTTTATGACCACGGATTCGCTCTTGGTCTTTTGCTGGTGTGCGGCCTTGTTGCTGCTTTGGAAGGCGTTGCAGCGTGGATCCTATTGGTACTGGATGGGCTGTGGACTCTGTGTCGGGCTGGGAATTCTCTCCAAGCAGATGATGCTGCTGTTTGGGCCGCTTATGTTGAGTTTTCTGTTTCTCTCAGCTCCGCATCGACCCGTTCTACGCAGCCCTGGGCCCTGGTTGCTGTTGCTGATGGGCTATGGCTGTTTCCTGCTCCCTCTTTCCTGGAATGCCCGGCATGACTGGATCACCTTTCAGCACAGTTCCGAACATTTCGGCGGGCAAGGGCTAAGCCAGTGGTTGAAGGACCTGCCCGAGTTTTTTGGGGGCCAGCTCTATGTACTGTCTCCAGTGACGGCTCTGGGAGTTGCCTGGTTATGCCTGAAGCTGAGCCGAAACTTCCGTCGTTTGCAAGGGGAGGCCTTATTTCTGTTTGTGATGGGGCCCGCGCTGCTGTGGGGCTTCCTCCTGTTAAGTTGTGTGCAACGCGTGAATGCGAATTGGCCGGCGGTGTTTTCGTTGGGAGGCGTTGCCTTGTTTGCCTGGGCGACAGAAGAGGGCTTTCCTCCCTTAAAGCAGCCCTTGGGGTCCAAATGGTTTCGGGGCGGCCTTTTGGGAGGGTTGATATTGAGTGGGATGCTGTATCTGATGATCATGCTGATGCCGCTGTTGCCCCTGGCGGGAAGCCGTCTGGATCCGACCCGCCGCCTGGCCGGATGGAAAGAGCTCGCGGTCCAGTTGCAGCAGCTGCGGGATGAGCTGGGCGGAGAGGAGCTCCTGCTGATGACCCATTCTCGTGCCCTCACGGCAACGCTTAGTTTTTATCTTGAGGATCAGCCTCGGGTCTACAAATGGAGAGCGGCGTCTCAACCTGTGAAATCCCAGTATGAAATCTGGGGTGGCCCTGAGGACGCAGAAGGTCGGAACATGTTGTTGCTGGAACGGGGGGATCGGGAGATTCCTCCGGAATGGTTCAAGATGTTTGCCGAAGTGAAGCATGTGGGTGAACTTCACACGGAACGTGGTAAACATAAGAAGTATCAGGTATATCTTGGGATAGGTCTGAAAGACTGGATGGGACATTGATATGGAATCCGTACGTTTGGATAAATGGCTGTGGGCCGCTCGATTTTTCAAAACGCGCCCCCTCGCGCAAAAAGCGATTGAAGGGGGGAAAGTGCGTGTGGACGGAGCCCGGGCCAAACCAGGGAAAGGACTGCGGGAAGGGCAGAAACTCGAAATCCGTCGTGGGGAGGAGCGATTTGAAGTCACGGTGACCGCTCTCTCTGATAAGCGGGGTTCCGCCACCCAGGCCAAAGAACTGTACGAAGAAAGTGAAGAGAGTCGTCAGCGACGGGAACGGGAAGGACAAGAGCGGCGTCAGCAGTCCCTTTCCATGCCCAAAACTGAAGGACGACCGGATAAACGGGAGCGCCGCCGTATTCGCGAACTGCTACGGGGACGGGGGAACTAAGCTGGCAAAAACGAGTGTGCGGGTTTTGGCTTCCCCTCAATCCATCGCATTCCGCACTTGACCAGCCATCACTTTTCCCTAATATGCCAAATCCCAACCCAATGCCGAATGGTGTAATGGTAGCACTAGGGACTCTGACTCCCTCTGTCTAGGTTCGAGTCCTAGTTCGGCAACCACTTTCTCCCGCTGAGCTCTTTCTGCGGGATTTTTTGTGCCCGGATTAGGGCGGGGCTGAGCTTGGGAGTTCCATGTCGGGGGGATCGAAGATGTGGTACACCGCTTCATAAAAGCTGGTGGCTCCTCGCCAGTCCGGATGATGTCCTTCGATGATGGGCGGCTTGGGAATGCTGGCCACGCCGAAAAAGGGACGGAGGTACCAAGCGCATTGTCCCCCTACCACCAGGCTGAGACCCATCCATATGAGCAGAATATTCAGGGCCTGCTTTGGGGTGAGTTGCTTTTGGCGGAGCAGTCTGCGCCCCTGTACCCACAGCGCGCTGCAACCGCAGAGGGCGATCAGGGCCACGTTGCCGCCCAGAAAAGCCGGGTATTCATTCAGGGATTCTGCCGTGGGTTTGCTCAAGGTCACACCGAGAAAGAAAATGACCGGACTGAAGGAGGCCAACAAGATGCAGATATCCCGAAAGATACGCAGGGACAGCTGATGGATTTCCCGATAACTGAGCCCTTCACTGACCAAACGGATACTGAAGCTGTAGGCCGGAGCGCAGAGCAGACTGGTGAGCAGGATCATTCCCGGAAATTTCAGCAGGTTCCAGGAGGCCAATCCTACACTGTGGACTGAGCCAATGCTGAAACCGTAGAGGGCCGCACAGCCGATCAGAGATAGCAGACTCCGCATGGCAGGGCCTCACAGAATCTGTAGCAACAGAGCCATGCGGTAGCTGATGAAGAGCAGGAGAGGGATCCAGCAGAACATCAGCGCCTGGGACGGGGTGGCGACGTCTTGCGTTTGGGTCCAGCTCTTCAGGTGTCGCAGCATGTGAAACACTCCGAGGAGCAGGGCGCTGAGCAGAAAAAGCTGAGCCATGAATTCCGGAGTCATCACCGTTTCCTCATGCGCCCGGGTACTGATGCGGATAAACCAGACAATGGGGCTGAAGGCCATAGCGAAGGTCGAAGCGACCGAACAAATTAATAAGGTCAGCACGGCATTCTGTTCGAGGCTGGGGCGATATCCTAAAAA
Source organism: Verrucomicrobia bacterium UBA6056 (assembly GCA_002429005.1). Classification (GTDB taxonomy): domain Bacteria; phylum Verrucomicrobiota; class Kiritimatiellia; order SS1-B-03-39; family UBA6053; genus UBA6056. The sequence continues at coordinate 155,799 of DIYK01000109.1, read as the reverse complement.
CAAGGAGAACACATGTAGCGAGGGAAAACAGATGAGTAAGGAACCGCAGAAGAGAGCCGCCGGCTTCCACAAACTCTGCATGGGGGAGAGGAGACCAAAGGGAATACTGGCTACAAGTGAGGCGCAGATCAGAACGAGGGCCAGCCAGGGGAGGCTTTTCGGTTCGCTCAGCGTGTGGGTAAAGCGTTCCCGTTGACTGAGCAGCAGCTCAAGCATGCTTGCAGGATGGCGGTAGAGATGTTTCAGGTCCTCGGGACTGTAGGGAGCGGGAGGCCTCGGCTTGGGTTGAGGAGCCGCCTGTGGCTGGGGGGAGTTTGTGGATTGGATTTCGGACATGAGTCTCTCCAGTTGTTATCTTTGCAATGCAAAGTATACAGTGCTTATGCTTTGCAACGCAAGGTTTATTGTGGAGCGAATATCAAAACCCGAAAAATGGGCAGGGGCTTAGGAATGAGCGGTCATCTCTAGACGAGGGCTCGCTTAGAGTGATTCGACCCGGAAGTTTCGGTAGGTCATTTGCCGTGTGCTCATGTGGCGTAGTCCGATCCGACCTTCCTGCAGGATCCGGGGGTTCAGGTCATCCGGAATCCGGCTGAGGTCCCAGCGATGGTCAATCAGGATGCGTCCCTCATCGATCGAGGTCAGGGTTAAGGACAGGGAGAGGGCGCGTTTCTCCACAAGGACCCGATAGCTTTTGCCGGGAAGAATGGGCTCTCCTTGGTATTCCACCATGGGGGGGATCAGGCCCCTCGGTCCATCGTAGTGTTGTTTGTCGAGCCAGGGGTAGCGCTTACAGCGGAGATTTTCCCGGAAACTCAAACTGATCAGATTCATATGATTATAATAAGTGGACATGGCCGGGATTTCCCTGAGCTCGTCCCAGTCACGGATATCTTCTGCGTAGGGGGGCTCTCCAATCCCTTGGGCCTGAATGTAAAGTAGGGTGGTTCCATAGCTGCTCTGATCTTCACGGGTCATCTCATACGAGATGCGGAGATCTCCCTGAAAACGGTCTTTTGTCCACAAGACCGCATGATGTGCATGGTAGGCCTTTCGATCCATAGCTTTGGTGATGTTGCCTGCCGAAAAATAAAGGCCATCTGGACTGTTACGTAGGGTGGCCTCGTTCCCATCCAGAAACCACTGATCCTGCCAGTTTCCTGTCATGGAATCCTCCATGAGAAGGACAGGCAGGGGGTGCCGGGATGAAGCTGTATTTACGCAAGCGCTCCCCAGCAACATCATCAGGAGGAGCAAAACTCTGTATGCAGCCGGGCCTTTCATGGCTGCTCCATGTCCAAGACCTGCATCGCAGCCTCCACCCCGATGCGATCGATCAGTTGTTGAGTGAATAAACTGCGGGGCGAGACGGGAGCCTTCGGGCTTTCGATGTGCCCGCTGCCCATCAGAGGCGCTGCAAAAAATTTCCCTTCCTGAGGGGTGCCCCAGTATCCGGCCCGCGTATTGGCATAGGTCAGTCCTGCGCTGGAGTAGTCAGGTGTTACGGTTCCGGTAAAGCCAATGGCGAAATTGTTTTCGCCTTCGGTTTCCGGATCAAACACCACAATGCTTTTGGCGTCGCAGTTCCACATCAGCGTATTTGCGGCCGCCCAGCCATGACCCGTGCCGGAATCCCCGCGATTGATCGCTGCCAACACGCCATCCGGCGTGCTGACATTATCATACAGAAAGCCACAGCCCCAGCGATGATGTGGCTCCGATTGTCCGCCTCGATCTGCCTTGCAATACACAAAGGCAAAAGGACCCATACAGCGGGATCCGCCCACAAAGTCATGACGGCCATCCTCTGAATAACAGTTCAAAAAAAGATGCCCGCTGCCGCCTCCCACCATAAAGGCATAGTAATTTCCGCCGCGTTTGGGCCCAACCGGTTGCAGGTTTTTTGCATCCCGTACTGTGACCAGTCTGGAATAGCGTTGGGTCCGGACGGCGGCCAGGCTGACATGCAGGACTGCGACATCCCGTACCCAACTGTTTTGAGTGTGTTCCAAACTGATCCCGTTCCGATAGTTGAGAAAGTTCGACTCCTTGCTCTTGTCTTGAACCTTGCGGTCATAATTGGAAATGAGTCTGAGGGATTCCACTCCGGATTGCCGGGAGAGTCCCGCGGCAGAGACTTTATAGACCTCGCCCCCTCCATGTTTCGGATCCAGGGATTGGGGGAGCATGAGGTCGAGGGTAATTTGCTTGCCCTGTACGTGTTCAATGCGACGGAAGTGGCGGAATTGGTAGGAGGAGGGCTTCCAGGGTTTTTTCTTCAGCCCTTCCTTTCCGCCGCGGATATGGCGAAGGCGTTCGCCCATGCCCAGATCATCGATCCACTGTTGATTTACGGTTTTGCGGACGATGATCATATCTCCGGCCTTCAGTCCATGGGTCTCTTCCAGCGTAAGGGTATCCGAGCCGGTCGCGACGTAGGAATCCACAATGCGAAGCGGCTGTTCTTTTCCATCCGGGCCACTGGGAGACGGGCTTCCTTCGCCTCGGATGCGGATCATATCCCCACCGCCTTTTTTGCTGAGGCCGATCAGGATGCTTCCATCTTCGCCACTGCCTTCCCCGCGTAAGACCACTCCGGAGGGAATATGTAAGGGGCCATGAATACTGTAGCGGCCTTTGCGGAGGAGCACGGCGCCGCGAATCCCCTGAGCGTCTTCGGGAAGGGCTGCAACCCGATCCAAGGCATCTTGAATCTCCTGTCGTTGGTCTTTTCCTACAGGATACGCATAGCTTCCGAAAGGAATGGCAGCTTCCAGCGATGGCGTGAGTTTCTCCCGAACGGGTACGGAGGGGAGAGGCAGGTTGCTGTGCATATATCCCACCTTGGACCAGTCCAGTAGTCGATCCCCGCGGGTGCTGAAGGGCTGGTAGCGGAGGCGTCCATCCGGGCCCATGCTGACCAAAGGGGCAAAGGGGCTGGGTTTAAAGGGCTGGGTGGGAATCCGGGGCGGAGCCGGCTGTACCCAGGATTCGGGTAGCTTGTTTCCAGCCCCTGCCTGTCCTTTTCCCGGGGTGCTGCTCCCGGGGCATCGCGAACAAAGTGGCAGGCCTTTGGCCTGAGCCTCTCCCAGCGTCATCTTTTGGTAGCCACTGCGGTCTTCGGGAAGGCGACGGCAACCATCGACATGCACCCGTTTTTTTCCGGGGCTATGGTAGACCGTAGTGGATGCCGCGGGAGGAGCTTGTGCTGGAAGAGGCGGCAGCACAAACAGAATCAAGAGTAGGAGCAGGGGGCGGAATGCGTTCATAAATCTGTGCAGGTGGGTATCGATGCGAAGGGAAGTTATTCTTCGCCCATGAGTTCGCTGCGGAAGCGGGCGGGGGGATGTCCATATGCGTTTCGGAAGATGCGGGTAAAATAGTGAACGCCCCCAAGATGGCATTCCTCGGCAATGCACTTAATCGGATCCCGGGTACTGGCCAGGCGGTCTGCTGCGGCAGAGAGACGGCATTGTTGCAGGTATTTCCCAGCGGAGTGTCCAACCAGTTGCCGGAATAACCTTCTGAGATGAGCAAGGGAAATGTGGATCAGCCTGGCCTCCTGCTCCAAATCATATTCGGCCAGAGGATCCTCCCGCATCGCATCTGCGAGTGCTCGTACCTGCTGATGATGAAAGGGCTCTTCTTTGCGCCGGGGCTCCTGATGTAACTGCAGGAACAAGCCTTCCAGGGCGTGGGCCGCTTCATCCTGTGCGTTGCGCTTGATCGCTTTAACGCAGCTTCCGAACAAGGCATAAAAACTCTGACTCTCTTCGATATGACGCAGGGGCTGATCCACAGGAAGCAAACCCGTGGCGACATAGCGTTCCACCCGTGGGCCGCTGAAGGCAATAAAGTTGTGGTGCCAGCCGGAGGGAGAGCCGAACTCGAACTGATGTCCCGGGCTGGTGATGAGCAGCGAGGGCCCCTGAATCATGCGGGCGGGCTGCTCGTCGATCTGTACCGAAATGGTACCGGCATGATTGTACTGCAGGCAGTAATAATCCCGGTCCCAGAGGCGGATGAGACGACTCGCTTGGATATCGAGTCCGCCATGTCTCAGCAGCAAATCGGAATAGTAGGTGTTGCTCATAAAAGATAAAAGGCTGCGCAGAAAGGCCAAAGACAGCTTGCAAAAACTTCATTAGGTTCGGGATCCATTTTAGCTTCCTGCACACCGGAGACAAGTAATGAAAGAAAAACTGGCCGTCCAAATGTTCACCCTGCGCAATCATACCGCTAGTGCGGAAGAGTTACGGAGCTCCTTTCAACGCATTGCTGCGATGGGCTACCGCGCCGTGCAGCTTTCCGGGATCAAGTGCATGAACGGGGAAAACCCGGAGGTCAGCGGCCCGATGGTGAAGGAGATGATGGATGAGGTGGGCCTGAGCTGTATTGCCACCCACCGACCCTGGGATGCGCTGGTGGAAAACCTGGATGAAGAGATCGCGTATCACAAAATCATCGATTGCGATTTTGCGGCCATTGGCGGGATTCCTCAGCACAGCTATGAGTCCACTTACGATGGCTACCGGAAGTGGCTGGAAGATGCACAGCCGGTGATTGAAGGCTTGAAGAAAGAGGGCATTCGCTTTGGTCATCATAATCACTCCCGCGAATTTTTCCGTCCCGAACGCCATGGGAAGAGCCTCGAGGATGTGCTCATCGATGAAGGCGGACCGGATCTGTATATGGAACTGGACCTGTACTGGATTGCTCATGCCGGGGTAAACCCCGAACGCATCCTGGAACGCTGTCATGGCCGCGTCCCGGTGATTCACCTTAAAGACAAAGAAGCCCTGCCCGAGACCAATGACTGCATCATTGCCGCGATTGGGGAAGGGGGGATGGACTGGAAAAACATTATCGCTGCCTGTGAGGCTGCCGGGGTGGACTGGTATGCCATTGAACAGGATACCTGCCCCCGGGATGAATTCGACTGTCTTCAGTCCAGCTGGGATTACCTCTCCGCCAAACGCTACGAAGGCTAAGGAGCAGGAAACATGGCTGCAAAACTCAAACCCATCCGCATGGCCATTGTTGGTTGTGGTCGCGCCGGCTACGGCATGCATACCCGTGAACTCGAAGCTCGCGGCAAGATGTTTCAGGTGGTGGCCGCCTGTGATCCGCTCAAAGAGCGGCGGGAGAACATGGAAAAGCTCTACGGCTGCAAGACCTACAAAACGCTGGAGGAGCTGCTTACAGATGACGAGGTGGAGATGGTGGATATTGCCACCCGCAGTCCGGATCATGTGCCCCATACCCTCATGGCCTTGAAAGCAGGCAAAATCGTGTTTCTGGAGAAGCCCATCGCGCTGTCCTATCAGGAGGCGAAAAAACTCCTGCGGGCCACCAGCAAAAGGCCCGGGAAACTGTTTGTCCGGCACAACCGCCGTTTTGAACCGACCTTTCAGCATATCCGCGAACTCATCGCCAGTGGGATCCTGGGAGAGGTGTTTGAGATTAAACTGCGCCGGGGCGGCTATTCCCGCCGTGGGGACTGGCAGACCCTGCTGGACTGTGGTGGGGGGCAGTTACTGAACTGGGGACCTCATATTGTCGATCATGCCCTGCGTTTTCTGGACGGGCAGGTGGAGGATGTGTGGAGCAACCTCCGCAAAATTGCCGCGGTGGGCGATGCCGAGGATCATGTGCACATCATTCTCAAAGGCGGAAAGAGCAGATTCCCTTGTGTAGTGGATCTGGAAATCAGCGGGGGCAAAGCGCATAAGGAGCCCACCTACCAGGTCTTCGGCAGCAAAGGCTCTCTGAGCTCGGATGAACAGAGCATCCAGCTCAAATATTTGGATCCAAAACAAAAGCTCCCTGCACGACGGGGTAAAAAAGGAACGCCTCCTTTAGGAGGATCTTTCAGCGGGGATGAAACCCTGTGCTGGATCGAAAAAGAGATTCCGGTGAAACCCAGGAAACCATGCGATACCACCGACATCTGGGATCACCTCTATGCCAGTATCCGCAAGGGCAAAGCCTTTCCGATTACCCTGGAGGAGTCTCTGCAGGTCATGGAAATTATTTCCAAGGCCCGCAAAGGAACTGTGTTCGATCGCTTCTAAGCTTCCCTGTCGATTCAATCCATAGAACAGGCCCGGGACTTCATCGTTGCCCGGGCCTGTTTTCTGTGAACTTGAAGAGGGAACTTAGGCGTATTCGCAGAGATAGGCGCTGGGCACGCTGACTTCTACGCCAAAGTTCTGCTTGGCATCGATCTCAAAGCTGGAGCCGGGGCCGAAGTCCTGCCAGCTGTCTGTGCCGGGGAACTGAATGCGCAGGGAGCCGGAGATCACGGTCATCGTTTCATGAGTATCCGTGCCAAAGCTGTAGGAGCCGGGCTGCATCACGCCTACGGTTTTTTTGCCATCCTGTTCAAAGCCCAGAGATTTCACCCCGCCGTCAAAGTATTCGTTAAAAGAGATCATGATCCCCTCTTATCGCAAGCAGCTGCGGCGCTCAAGGGAGATCGGCGGGGAGCTTTGTTCTAGCATATGGAACAATTCTTGACATTTACGTGTTCTATATAGTAGAACGAACTATATGAACTCCACCTTGATGAATGGATTGACCTTGCTGCAGGTGCTGGCGGATGCGCCGGAACCTCACAGTGTGAGTGAACTCGCCCGCCAATCCGGCCTGCCCAAAAGTCATATTCACCGTCTCTTGCAGACTCTGGTGGAGAGTGCCTATGTGAACAAAACTGCTGAGCGGAAATATGCGATCGGGGTCGGAGCCTTTCGTCTTGGACATGCCTTGCTGCGCAATCTGCCCGCCCGCACCCTCTATCTGCCCCGCATGCTGGAGGCGGTGAAAGGGATGAGGCTGCCCTTGACCTTGGCCCTGCCTTTCCGCGGTGAGGCCATTTCGGTCGCACATGTGTTTCAGGATGGCCGCATTCGCAACAACAGTGAAACCCTGGGCACGCTGTTGCCCGCAAGCAGTACGGCTTTGGGAAAACTCTTTCTGGCCCATCAGGAGCAGGAACTGCAGGCGGAGCTTCTGGCCCGAATCCCGTTAACGAGTTCCGCTCCGAATGCCTATCGCTCTGCGGAGGCCTTGGCGGCAGATTTTCCGGCCATACTCGAGCAGGGTTTCAGTTTAAACAATGAACATGGTTCCGCTGGAAAAGCTTCTGTGGGCATTCCGATTTTTAATGAACAGGGCGAACTGGAGGCCGGAGTGGGAGCCTCCGGAAGTGTGGACGAAGTCCTGCCCCGTTTGCAGGAACTGTTGGAAGGCCTGCGTTCGATATTACACAGCCCGGAACCTTACTTGGAGACCCTGCCATGACCCCGACCACCCTGAGTGAAAAGATTGCTGCACCGGTCAGTACCGCCCATCCGGAAAACCCGATGAAAGCGGAGTATGTCCAGCAGTACTGGCGGGACGGATACACGGTGATTCCCAATGTATTCGCGCCTCATGAAGTGGAACAGATGAAAATGGCCTGCGACCGCTGGAAGTTCACCGGGGAACTGCTGGGCCGCACCTGGCGGAAGCAGAATACCGTGATCTGGGTGAATGAAAATGAACCCAGCGGTCCTGTGGTACGGGGCATGCAATGGCCTTCCTACCACGATCCGGTGATGGATCACTACCGCACAGACCCCCGGCTGCTGATGATTCTCGAACCGCTGATTGGCGCCAACATCAAGCAGGTGATTAATCAGCTGCACTGGAAAAAGCCCGGCTCCAAGGTCACCTGGCCGCTGCATCGGGATGTGCGTTCGCGCCAGCCGGTGGAGGACTTTCGCGATCTGTACCCCTCCTGGGTTCAGACAGGCATTGCCCTGGATCCGCATCGCGCGGAAAACGGGGCGATGAAAGTGGTTCCGGGTTCCCATATGGATTATGAACACGATCCCCACAACCGCTCTCTTTACAATGTGCCTCAGTATGCCGAGGATGAACGGATCAAGGATGTGGTGTTGAACCCGGGGGACGTGGCCTTGTGGAGTGCCTACACCGTTCACGGTGGAGGCTATAATACCACGGAGTTCATGGATCGCCGCCTCTACATCAACGGCTTCATTCGTGCGGAAAACTGCGATCGTGGCGAGTGGGCCTTCCGGGAGGGGCGCACCTGCCATCTGCATGGCAAACAGGCGTTGATCCAATTCAACGAAGTGGATACTGTGGCGGAAGCGTTTTACGCTCAGGATCATCAGCGCAGCGAAACCGTTTCAGATTAACACCCCCCCATGCACGAAGAGGAAGCCCCCCAACGATTTCAGCATAACCCTCTTCTGCATGTGGATCAGCATCCCGCTCTGGGGGGGAATGCAAACGGGCCCTCTGTGATTCGGGTGCCTTCCTGGGTTCAGGAACCTTTGGGACGTTACTACATGTATCTGGCTCATCATCAGGGGGAGGGCATCCGCCTCGCCTATGCCGATGAAGTGGATGGGCCTTGGCAGCTCTACCGCGGACAGGTCCTTCACAAAGAAGATACGCCTTATGAGGATCATATTGCCTCTCCGGATGTGCATGTGGATGAAGAGCGGCGTTGCATCTGGATGATGTATCATGGCTGTTCTCCGGAGATGCAGGGGAAGGATCAAAAATCCAGCTATGCGGAATCCCCGGATGGGCTACGCTTTCATTCCGATCAAACCTGTTTCCCGGATCCCTATCATCGCTGGGTGAAGATTCGGGAAAGCTGGTACATGTTCTCCGGGGGCTCCGGACGACGGCTCTATCGCAGCCGTCGCCCCGGAGAGGAGATGGAGCCGGGCCCGGTGTTGGAGCTGGAGGGGGAGAGCTTCTCCGGAGCCTACCGCTTGCGCCATGTGGCTCTGGATTTGAGGGGGAACGAACTGGATATCTACTTCAGTGCCGTGGGCGACTGTCCGGAACGCATTCGTGCCTGTAGCGTGAAGATTTCCGGGGACTGGTGGCAATGGCGGGCCGGGCCCTCCCGCGAGATTCTCACAGCGGAACGGACCTATGAAGCGGCGGACCTTCCACTTTCAGCCTCCCGTTCCGGTTCAGTTCACGTGCCGGTGCATCAGCTTCGCGATCCATATGTGTTCCGTGAGCAGGGGAAGCGTTTTCTGTTCTACAGCATTGCCGGGGAGCAAGGAATTGCCGGGGCCCGGCTGGATGCCTCTGTCCCCTCGTCTGCGTAAATGTGCAGAGATCCGCGGAGAAGCTGTATGGGGAAAAGACCCAACTTCCTTTATAATGGCGCGCCAATTCACGCGGAGGGCCCTTCCTCCGCAGTTATGGAGCTGAGATGAAATCTTTTCAACGGGACATGCATGCTGCCGAGCCACTGGGAACGGTATCGAATGGAGTGATCGGGATCAATGTGGGGGCGTCGCCTCTGGATCCCATGTGGGCCCGGGCCTCGGGCTTGTTTGAGCGCACCAAAAAAGGGCAGGGCTGTATCGCCCTGCTGCCCAATCCGCTTGGCTTGAAGATCACAGCCAATGGAGAGGCTGTGACCGCGAGCTCTCAATCCCTGAATCTGTCCACGGGCACGCTGGAAAGCCGCTTGGAAGGGCAGGGGCTGCGGGTAGAGAGCCGGATCTTCTGTTCCCGCAGTCATCCGCATGTGATGCTGCATCGCCTGGAGTTCCAGGCCGAACGGGATGTGGAGTTGCGGCTGCGCGCTGCGATCGATGTGGAAGTGGCTCAGGGAAAAGCGCTTTTTCAGGGACTGAATGCGCATGTGGATGCCTATTTGCTCTGGGAAACAGGGGGAGGGGAGTCCCAGGCGGGCATCGCGCTCTCGACCCAGTGGCTGGGTCCGGATGCATCCTGCAGCCGGGACTCGGCTCTTGGCCTGAGCTATCGGGTGGAGCTCAAGGCCGGTCAGAGCGCTTCCTTCGAACAGTGGGGATCTCTGCTGGGTCTGCATCAGCACTCCGAGCCGCATCACCAGGCCCTGCGCCTGTTGCGCTCCGCCCGCTGGCGGGGAGCGGATGATCTGGAGCAGGCCAATGAACAGGCCTGGCAGAAATTGTGGCAGGGACGCCTTCGTCTGCATGGCGCCGGCTCTGTCTGGCAGGATCTTGCTGATGCCGCCAGCTATCACCTTCATGCCGCGGCCCACCCTTCGGCCACGGGCAGCATTCCCCCCTTTGGCCTCTCTTCCTCGGGCTACCATGGACAGGTGTTCTGGGATACCGACAGCTTTATGTTTCCGCATCTTCTGCTGGTGCAGCCGGAGGCAGCCCGGGCCTTGCTAGAATATCGCCTGACCCGCATGCCCGCGGCCCGGAATCTGGCAAAAATGAATGGTTATCCGGGCATCATGTTTCCTTGGGAAAGTGGGGAACACGGAGATGAGGTCACGCCGATTGGCGTGAGCTGTTCCGAAGAGCATCATGTCACCCTGGATGTAGCTTATGCTGCGATTCAATACGCCCGTTTTGGCGAGGATCAGGGCTTCGCCCAGCGGGAACTCTGGCCTCTTCTGGATGGAGTCTGCCGCTGGATTGAAGGCCGGGTGACCCATACGGAGCGTGGGGCGGAGATTCATCATGTGATCGGCATTGATGAGGGGCTGATCAATGTGAACAACAACAGTTTCACCAACCTGGCTGCACGGCAGGTACTCCTGCACACGTCGAAGCTCGCGGCGGAGTGGGGTCTGTCAGCAGCAGGGGGCCGTTGGCGCAAGTTGGCGAAGCAGATCTATCTGCCTCGGGATCCGGAGTTAGGCATTCTCAGCAAACATGAAGGCTATCAGTATGAGGGAGGTCCCTGTGTGCCCGAGACCCTGGCTGCTTTCTTCCCTTTTGATTACGAACATCCCGATGTTGCCGAAATGGAACGAAGCTTTGACTGGCACTTGGACCTGGCCGAAACGGTGATGCATTTTCCCATGCTTTCTTCTCTGTTTGGCGTATGGGCCTGTCGTCGGGGGAGACGGGATCTGGCCTTGCGTTGTTTTGAAAAAGGGATTCTGGATTTTGTATGTCCGCCTTTTCACAGTTTCAGTGAGTGGAGTCGTTCTCCCAAGCCGAATTTTTTAACCAATCCGGCCGGATTCCTCACTGCCTGCAGTCATGGTCTCATGGGCATGGTGCCCTCCGCGGAAGCCCCCGAACGCTGGGGACGGCATGCCATCTGCCTGCCGAAAGGCTGGGAGGCTGTCGAGCTGGAGCAGGCCTGGATTCAGGGACGTCCCGCCCGACTGATAGCTGAACAGGGCGCCCCGGGCATGCGATGTGAATGGTTGGATTGAAGCTGGCAGCCCCTCCGGGGGATCCCTTCCCCTCCAAGGCCTCAGCCCACTCGTTCCGCCCTCAACCAGAGGGACCCCCCGGCAGGCAGGTCGCTGAGCAGGTGCGGGCCCCGGCCCACTTCGTTGCCGCTGAGTACATCCACCCAACGCAAATCCTCCCGGTCATGTACCCGCAGGGTTAGACTGTGCGCTTTGCCGGCGTTGAGGATAAACCAATGATCCGCCTCGGCTCCCTGCAGGCGGAAACTGAGAGGAAGACTGCTTTGCCAATCGGGTGGGGTCAGGCTTTGAAGGAACTGAGTCATCCAGCTCCGCAGGCTCTCCTCTTCCGGGTCGGCACAGCTGCGGAAAGGATCGCTTGCCAACATCCAGGCCTCGCCCCGGCCCTTGCGGAGACAGCTCAGCGCGGTTCGGCCATCGCTGAAACGGGACTTCATCTGAGCTTGGGTGACTTCCAGGTCCCCAAAGAAGCCCTTAACCGCTTCTCCGTTCCAGCTCAGATCGATTTCAGTGCGGGCATCATGTACACACTCATACCATGCGCCGAAGAGCTGATCCAGGGCTCCGCCGCGGCCGATGCTATGCAGCTTCCCCCAGGGATCGGTAAAAGCCGTCTGCACATCTCCCAGGATCTTTCCTCCGGCCTCCACATAGGCTGCCAATGCCTCGAGACAGCTTGTGCTGAGGGCGCGGCAGTGGGGGAGGATGATCAGATCGTAGGGCAAGTCCCCGGACTCCACCTCGGCTTCGGTGATGTACTCAAAGGGCAGGTTGGCATCCGCGAGCATACGTGCGGCTCCGGTCAAGGCTCGCTGATGCTGTACTTTGACGCCACGGGACATGTCAGTGGGTCCTTCCTGGTCCTCAAATCGTTCCGGTTCCAGGCTGAGTACTGCTTCGGTGTTCCAGCTGTAGAGGATGCCCACCTTTGGCTTGGCAGAGGCCAGGCGCAGTTCGGCTTTGTAATCCTGGAAGGCTTCGGCCACCCGGGTCATTTCCCGGCTCCAGGGGGTTAAGGATCCACTGAGCGAACTCAGTCCATATTCCCCTACTTCCCAGCAGGCTACCCGGTGATTCCAGACCCAGAAGCCGATCGCGTCGTTTTCGGCGGCCAGATAACTGAGCATCATGCGCCGCATGAGTTCCGGAGACATGCTGTTGCCATAGCCTCCGCTGTACATCACCGCACCGCCAGTGGTTTCGTAGGGGGAGTTGAAGCCGCCCTTGTTGAAGTCCCGGGTCATACGGGCATGCAGGTAGTGTGGCAGATCCACTTCGCCATGCACCGGCTCGAAATGCCATGGCAGGTGAATCGAGGTGAAATGCACATCGGCGGTTTTGGCCCAGCCTTCCGTATCCCAGCCCTGGATGGGTTGGTTGTACATCATGTTGTGGGAACCGTTGAGCGTGGGGCGGCTGTCATCCACTTCGCGGATGATGGCGCAACAGGCATGGGCCCGGCTGACCATGCGGTCGGCCTGAAAGCGCATGCGGTCCCGCATGGCGGCGTAATAGCGTTTGGCTAAGCCGGGATTCCCATCAAACAACGAGCGATCATTGCTTTGATAGAGATCCACTGCCCTGTCAAAGGAGCTGATCAGCGGGTTCTCCGCATCGGGATAGGGCATCCAGATACGATTCAATTCCTCCACACTGCCGTACTGTTCTTCCAGCCAGCGGGCATAGGCTTTTCGATCCAGTTCCGGGTGCAGGACCAAGCCGGTGGCGTCCGGTTCTCCATTGAGCCCCCAGGCAAAGAGGTAGGGATGATCTTTCAGATGTTCCAGAACCGGAGTCATCCAGCCACGCACTGCGCGGATGAAGTCAGGATCATCGGCCTCCAGATGTTCGAAGGCAGCGGGGGCGATCTCCAGGCTCTGCAGATAGGCTGCAGAGGGTTCTACCAGATTGGTGTGCAAAATCACCGGGAGTTCCGCTTGCCGGGCCGCTTCAAACCACTGGTCCATGCGATCATAGTTGAAGTGACCGGGAGCTTCTTCCACTGGATTGGCATTGTGAAAGCGCACCGCATCAATGCGGGCGTCTTTCATGCGCAGAAATTCATCACGAAGAGCGGAAACAGAGACATCGCCGGGCTGCCAGTACACCGCGGTGATGAAGCCGGAATGGGGATCACGAAGAGAAGAATGCATCCGGCGAATATAGCCCAGCGAGTAAAGTTTTTGTATGTTCTCTTTGCGTGTAGAATCTGCAGATTTGCGTGATCTCCTCTCCTTCATGGTAAGTAATACTTGCCACATTCAACCCGGCCCTCTATGGGGGCCGAATGCGTAGTCTGATTCTGATCCTGTTCTGTATTCCCTCCCTTTGCCTCGCGGAGTTGCGGCTTTCTTCGATTTTTGGGGACCATATGGTTCTGCAACAGCAGCGGCCCATTCCCGTCTGGGGCTGGAGCGAAGCCGGGGCAGAGGTGACGGGAAGTCTGGGGGAAGAAACGCAGCGTGCCGTCGCCAACGCGGAGGGACGCTGGCAGATGAGCTTTGCAGCGCGCAAAGCGGGCGGAGAGCCGCTGGAGCTGCATCTGCGCTCCGGAGAAACGGAGTTACGCTTCCGGGATATTCTTATGGGCGAAGTGTGGATCTGCTCCGGTCAGAGTAACATGGATTGGGCGATCAATCGTAGTGGCTTTCAGGAAGAAACGCTGGCCGATGCGGATCAGCCCGAGCTTCGCCTTTACCGGGTGGCCCGCCAGATTGCACATGAAGCAGACCTCCTCGGCCGGGGTCGTTGGCAGCTCTCCACGCCGAAATCGGCTGCCGGCTTCAGCGCCGTGGGCTGGAACTTCGGGCGGGAACTTCTCCGTCAGAGCCAGGTTCCGGTGGGACTGATTCATGTGGCCTGGGGCGGAACCTATATTGAGGCCTGGACCCCCATGGCCTCCCTGCAAGAACATGAGTTCATGCTTCCCCGCATTGAACAGTACGACCAGGATCAGAAACAGCCCCTCGCGGATGAGGAGACCTTGGAAGAACTGCAACAACAGCTTAAGGAGTTGAAATTTCTTCAGGATCCCGGCAACCGGGGGTTCTTCTTCGGCTGGTCTCAACCGGAAAAGGACGATAGTTCCTGGCAGACGCAGAAGCTTCCTGAACCGCTGGAAAAGCTGTTCGGAAAGATGGATGGCGCTGTGTGGTACCGCAAGCGGGTGGCCGTTCCCCAAGACTGGGAAGGCGAGGAACTGTTGCTGGAGCTGGGAGCGATTGATGACTTCGATATCAGCTACGTGAATGGTGTGGAAGTGGGGCGGACTGGAAAAGAGACTGAACAGTATTATGCCCATCCTCGAGTCTACAGCGTGCCTGCGGAACTGGTAAAGGCCGGGGAGGACCTGTTGATTGCCGTGCGCGTGTTTGATCACTTCGGTGAAGGGGGATTCCAAGGGGGCGAGGAGGCGATGCAGTTGCGCCGGAAGAGCGATGCGGCCGGAGCGATTTCACTGCTGGGTGACTGGAAAGCCAAGGTGGAACTGCGTCAGCTGGAACTACATAGCGCACCTCTGGTTCGGCGTTTGCAACCCGGCCCCAACCGTCCCGCGGTGCTTTACAAGGGCATGATTGCCCATTTGGTTCCCTTTCCCTTGCAGGGAGCCATCTGGTATCAGGGGGAATCCAACTCGGGGCGTCCTCAGGAATATCATGAACTCTTTCCGGGCATGATCCAGAGCTGGCGTGACCTGTGGCAGGATCCGGAACTGGAGTTTTATTATGTGCAGCTGGCCAATTTCAGAGAACTGCAAACCAAGCCTTCCGAAGGCGGCTGGGCCCTCATCCGGGAAGCACAGCAAGCCGCGCTCAAGCTACCGGGGACCGCCGAAGCAGTGATTCTCGATGTGGGAGATGCGGAGGATATTCATCCTCAGGATAAACGGACTCCGGGATTGCGTCTGGCCCGTCATGCCCTGGCGCAGGTTTATGGAATGGATCTGCCGCATCAACATCCGCGTTTCAGTAAGATGGTAAAGCAGGAGGATGGTTCCGTTTTGTTGAGCTTCCGTGGCAGCTACGGTGAGTTGAAAAGCCGCGATGGGGAAGAGCTGACCGGGTTTGCTCTGCGTGCGGAAGAGCAGCCCTGGGTCTGGGCCCAGGTCGAGTTGCTGCCTCCGGATCAGATTCGCCTGCGTCATCCTCAAGGCCTACCGGTTCAGGATGTGCGCTATGCCTGGGCTAACAACCCCATCGGCAATGTGGTCAACCGAATCGGATACCCCATGGCGCCCTTCCGCACGGATGCCCCCGAACCCGCGCAACGTTGAATGCTTTTCCCAAATCCGGACTTGGCCAATTGGCTGAAGTACGGAATGATCGTCGACCCCCACTTCTCAGGAGACCTCGTTATGTCCACATTGACCCTTTCCGAACAGACTGAACAGATCCGCAACGGCGATGCCGTGCTGGGCATTGAACTGGGTTCCACCCGGATCAAGGCCGTGCTCATCGGCTCGGATCAGCAGCCCCTCGCTTCCGGAGGCTACGGCTGGGAGAATCAGCTGGTGGATGGCATCTGGACCTATGACCTTGCCGAGGTGTGGAAGGGCCTGCAGGGCTGTGTGGCGGAATTGAAAAGGGATGTCATGCAGAAGTATGGGCTCAGCCTCAGTACGCTCAAGGCGCTGGGCATCAGCGGCATGATGCATGGCTATTTGCCCTTTGATGCCGAGGGCGAGCCACTCGCGCCTTTCCGCACCTGGCGGAATAACATTACCGGGGCCGCGGCGAAGGAATTGACCGATCTCTTTTCCTTTTCCATTCCTCAGCGCTGGAGCATCGCTCACCTCTACCAGGCTATGCTCCATGGCGAGGAACATGTGGCGCAGATCCGGCATCTGAGTACCCTGGCCGGCTATGTGCACTGGAAACTCACGGGAAAACAGGTCATGGGCGTGGGCGAGGCTTCGGGCATGTTTCCCATTGATCCCGAAACGGGCTCCTTTGATGCCGGCATGTTGGAGAGCTTCGATGCACATGTGTCGGATCAGGCATTGCCCTGGAAGCTGGCGGATCTGCTACCGGAGGTTCTCCGTGCCGGAGAGGCCGCAGGCAAGCTCACTGTGGAAGGCGCTGCCCTGCTGGATCCCAGTGGCGACCTGCAGCCCGGGACGCCGATCTGTCCGCCGGAAGGGGATGCCGGAACGGGAATGGTGGCCACCAATTCGGTGGAGATCCGCACCGGCAATGTCTCTGCTGGAACCTCTGTATTTGCGATGCTGGTACTGGAGAAGGGCTTGTCCAAGGTGTATCCGGACATTGATTTGGTGAGCACTCCGGACGGACATCCTGTGGCCATGGCTCACTCCAACAACTGCACGTCAGACATTGATGCCTGGGTGAAGCTGCTGGGAGAGGCAGCGGCGCTGCTGGGCGGGAGCAATGATCCGGATGATCTCTACGGAAAACTATTGCCACTGGCCTTGGCCGGCGATGCCGACTGCGGAGGGCTGCTGAGTTTCGGATATCTCTCCGGAGAACATGTCACCGGCTTCGAAGAGGGACGTCCGCTCTTTGTTCGTGGCAATAACGCCTCGTTCAATCTGGCCAATTTCATGCGCTGTCATCTGCTCAGTTCGCTCTGTGCACTGCGGACCGGACTCAATATCCTGACGGAGCAAGAGGGAGTCAGCGTGGATGAGCTGCGCGGGCATGGCGGCTTCTTCAAAACACCCGGCGTAGGGAACCGCATGATGGCGGCAGCCACCGGGACTCCGGTTTCTGTGCTCAGTTCCGCCGGAGAAGGCGGCGCCTGGGGAATCGCATTGCTGGCCGCCTACGGGGTTCGCAGTCATGCGGAACAGAGCCTGCCTCAGTTCCTCCGTCAGGTTTTCGCCGATTCCGAATCCGAAGCCGTGCAGGCCGACGAGCAGGAACTCGAAGGCTTTGCCAGCTTCTTCCAGCGCTACCACCAGGGCCTCGCCATCGAACGGGCCGCCGTGGAGAGCCTGTAGCTGTAGGCCTTAAGGCCACAGGCCGCTTAGCTATGGCACCCTGAACCCCAAGCACCCAAGAGAAGAACAACCGCGGACCACGCGGACAGCGCGGACCCAGCACATATGGGGTAGCAGGATTTGGAATCCCAACCGCGATGGAGCCCCTCACCATCCTTCATAATAGGTCCGCGTTGTCCGCGTGGTCCGCGGTTGTAATTTGGTTGCCCCTGGTGCCCTTCACAGGACAGGACTAATATCTGCGCGGACTTTCAGCCCGCGTTCTCTGTTTGGTGAACGGTACCAAGCCCAGCTTGGCCGGTGGCCCTGCGCAGGACTGGGCTGGTATCTGCGCGGAACCTACGGCCCGCAGTGGTTGAGGGATGGATGCTGTCTTTGTTGAAATCCTGTATGTTGGGGTGTTTGATCTGCGCGGACTTTCAGCCCGCATTCTCTGTTTGGTGAACGGTACCCAGCCCAGCTTGGGCCGGTGGCCCTGCGCAGGACTGGGCTGATATCTGCGCGGAACCTATGGCCCGCGTTGGTTGCGGGATGGACGTGGTCTTAGCTACTTCTTGGATTGTTGGGCGCTTGATCTGCGCGGACTTTCAGCCCGCGTTCTCTGTTTTTTGAACGGTACCCAGCCCAGCTTGGGCCGCTGACCCTGCGCAGGACTGGGCTGATATCTGCGCGGAACCTACGGCCCGCGTTGGTTGCGGGATGGATAGTGTCTTAGCTCATTCTTGGATTGTTAGCTGCTTGATCTGGGTAGACTATCTGTTCGTGTTTTTTGTGAAGGTTTTTTAATTAAATGCCTTAAATAACATGCGTATACTATTGATATTCGTGTGGTGGTATTTTTTTTGAGTACGCATTTGGGTGAGGTTTTAGATAGCATGGAAGGGGACTGCACGTAGCAGCGAATGCCCTGCCAGACGGGGTGAAGCCCCGTCCCGATATCAGCCCAGTCCAGCTCAGGGCCATCGGCCCAAGCTGGGCTGGGTACCGTTCACCAAACAGAGAACGCGGGCTGTAGGCCCGCGCCGATTCATGCGCATCCCGGATCCATGGTTTCGGGTATGGGCTAGGGTCCTTTTTAATCCTGCACGCGTACACTCTCCCCATCTACCCAACTTGGTCCGATCAGGGTGGCCCGGGGGAAGGCTTTGATGCTCGGCTCACCGCGGTGAATCATACCAATGAGCATATCCACCGCGGCCTGACCGGTCATGTCATTATGCTGCTCCATGCCGGCCCATTCGGGCTGATGCCGCCGCCACTCCAGCTGAATCAGTCCGATATCCTTGGGAACCTCATATCCAAAGCCTTCCACCCAGTCCCTGACCACATGATAGAGGCTGAATACCACATCGGGCTGATATTTCTCCAACCAGGCCTGAAAGAGCCGGGGGTCGTTTCTGGCCGCGTCCACATCCCGGAAGGGCGGGAGGCGTCGGCGTTGCGGAAGCTGTTCCTGTGCGGAGCGATAGCCCGCGGAAAAGCGTTGCTCCACCAGCTGATCAATCACCGGATCCATGACCAATCCCGGCCGGCGGTAGCCCAGCTTCATGGCTTGCTCCATGGCGCGCAGAGTGAGAATATGATGATCCACACAGGCAAAAGATAAGGCGGGATCCCGCGTGCGCACTCCGGTCACTACGGAGGGAAAGGCTTCAATCACGGGTAGAAAGGATTCCGGAATGCGGTTCTTTTTCATCATGCCGATGAGCAGCAATCCGCGAATGCCGCGGGCCTCCAGCATCTGAATCCAGCGTGTGGCGCTCAGGCCCTTTTTCTGCATCCAGAAGCGATCCAGGGCATACCCCAGTTCCCGGGCCCGGGTCTCCGCCCCCCGCACATATTCAGGAATGGTGGGATGGCTGCGGAAGGCCTTGGCGTCAGCATGACAGTTGATCAGTGCCAGGGTGGCCGCACTGTTTCCGTAGCCTTTGCGCCGCATCTGCGACATGAGTTCTCCATGGGCCGGGTTTCGTTGATAGCCCAGCTCTTCCGCTACCTTTAAAATCCGGTTCCGGGTGTTCTCCGGAATGGAGGGATGATACCGCATGGCCAGTGAAACCGTATTCCGGGAAACACCCAGTTTCCGGGCAATGCTCTCCATGGTCACTTTCATGGGAGGATTCTACTGCGAATTCCTCCACGGAGGCGAGTCTTCTTTACTGTAATGTAGAGAGCTGCTTTTTTCACAACGCTTTTCCGTGCATGATCTACTCAACTTCGGACCCGCTCTCAGCGAGACTGCATATGAAAGAACTTCAACAACAGGTATGTGAAGCCAATCTGGACATCCATCGGGCACGTCTGGCCATTCTCACCTGGGGCAATGCCTCCCAGGTGGACCGGGAGTCGGGGCTGTTTGCCATCAAGCCCAGCGGGGTGCCTTATGAAGCCCTGCGGCCGGAACAGATGCCGATCATTTCTCTGGAGAGTGGACGGCAGATTGCCGGGGAATTAAACCCTTCCTCCGACACCGCGACCCACTGGTGGCTGTACCGGAATTTCCCTGAGATTGGTGGCATCGTACACACCCATTCCCCTTGCGGCACGGCCTGGGCTCAAGCCCGCATGAACATTCCCTGTCTGGGCACCACCCATGCAGATACCTTTCACGGCGCCATCCCCTGTACCCGTCCCCTCCGCCGTAGGGAGGTGGAAGAGGACTATGAATTGAATACCGGGAAAGTCATTGTGGAACATTTTCAGCTCAGTGGCCTCAACCCCCTCGAAGTACCTGGGATTCTGGTCTCCGCCCATGCGCCGTTCACCTGGGGCACGACCGCAAGCCAAGCCGTGACCCATGCGGAAATCCTGGAAGAGGTGGCGCGGATCGCACTGAGTACCCGGAACCTGCGGCCGGCCGGTCCGGAAGCGGAGGACTATCTTCTCGAAAAACATTATGCCCGGAAACACGGGAAACACGCCAGCTATGGTCAGGCAGGAAAGGAATGCGCGGTATGAACAATCCCTTTGCAGGAAAAGAAGTCTGGTTTGTTACCGGCAGTCAGCATCTTTATGGGCCTGGTCCCTTGCGGCAGGTCCAAGCCAACGCCGATGTCGTGGCCCAGGGCCTGGCAGAGGAGGGGAATCTACCAGTTGATCTGATTTCCAAACCCCTGGTGACCACGGCCGAAGAAATCACCGCCATCTGCCGGCTGGCCAATGATGCTCCCAATTGCATCGGTCTGATCTTTTGGATGCACACCTTTTCTCCGGCACGGATGTGGATCCAGGGATTAAAAGAATTACAGAAGCCCTTTCTCCACCTTCATACTCAGTATAACCGGGCGATTCCCTGGGACAGCATTGATATGGATTTTATGAATCTGAATCAGGCCGCTCATGGTGACCGCGAATTCGGATATATCTGCACGCGTCTGGGGAAAAGCCGCAAGGTGGTGGCCGGTCACTGGCAGGATACTGCGGTGCAGCATAAGGTCTCCGACTGGATGAGGGTGGCTGCGGCCTGGCAGGATCATCAACAGTTGCAGGTGGCCCGTCTGGGGGATAATATGCGTAACGTCGCGGTGACCGAGGGAGACAAAACCGAAGCTCAAATCCGTTTCGGTTACACGGTCAATGGCTACGGCATCAGTGAACTGGCCACCCGCCTCCAGGATGCCGGAGCCTCTCAGGTGCAGGCCCTGTGCCGGGAATACGACGAGTCATATGATCTGGCTACGGAATTGCGGCCTGCGGGTTCCCGCCGCGCGGAGCTGGAGGAGAGTGCCCGTATCGAATTGGCGCTGCGCAGTTTTCTGGAAGACAACGGGGCTCATGCCTTTACCGATACCTTTGAGGATCTGCAGGGCCTGTCGCAACTCCCCGGTCTGGCCGTACAGCGCTTGATGGCCGAAGGGGTTGGCTTTGGTGCGGAAGGGGACTGGAAACATGCGGCCCTGCTGCGGGCGATCAAGGTCATGGGTTTCGGACGCGGCGGAGGTTCCTCGTTTATGGAGGATTACACCTACCATCTGCATCCCGAACAACAACTGGTGCTCGGAGCGCATATGTTGGAGGTGTGTCCTAGTATTGCCGGAAGCCGGCCCAGTTGTGAAATCCACCCCCTGGGCATCGGCGCACGCTCCGATCCCCTGCGTCTGGTGTTTACCGCCCATGCGGGCGCCGCGTTGAATGCAACGGTCATTGATTCCGGGGAGGGCTTCCGTATGATTGTCAATCCGGTGCAGGTACTGGATCCCCCGGAGAACCTGCCCCGTCTGCCGGTGGCCCGGGCCTTGTGGAAACCCTTGCCGGATCTGCCCCGGGCCTCCGAGGCCTGGATTTTGGCGGGTGGAGCACATCATACCGCCTTCAGTTATGATGTGACCCCGGAGCAGCTTCAGGATTTTGCCGCTTTGGCTGGCATTGATTTCCAACAGATCGGGGACAGTCTGATTCATCCCGCGAAACAACCCAGCCGGGTCCGCGCTGCGCAGGCGGTCGCGCTCAGTGTCTGAGTTAGCTGCTCAAGGCAAAGGCCCAACAGAGCAGACTGAGCACACAAGCGGCGCTGCGTACATGATTCCAACGGCACCAGTTCTGTAGGTAGCGCTGCCACATCCGGACTCCGGCATCACTATCGGCATCCTGCTTCTCCAGCTCTTCGTTCAGGGGAACATTGAAGCCTGCGGTCACCGCAAAACATCCGATCAGAAAGATCAGGGCGCCGCTGAGTTGCAGGGCTCCCAGTTCCTGGCTGAGCAGACTCCCTGCAATCATCAGGATCGAAAGCACGGCGGTGCCAAGAAAGGCGCCCATGAAGGCCGGGTTGAACACAGCCCGGTTGATGGATTGCATGGCGCGGATCCCTTCCGCAGGGGCGACTCGGGCCAGAGCCCGCATCACCGCCGTCGAAAAACTAACAAAGATCCCGGCGCAGATCCCAGCGCCCAGAAGGGCGCTGATTTCGAGTAGCTGCAGGGCACTCATGCCGGAGCTCCTTCTTTCCAGGCTCCAGCCAAGGCGGCATCCCGGGCGTATTCACGGAAATCCTTGGGGGCCCGGCCCAAGGCACGCTGCACTCCATCACTGAGGCTGGAATTTCGTCCATCCATCACTTCGGTGAACAGAAAACTCAACAGCTCAATCATTTCCTGAGGCAGCCCTTCGGCCTGCAGTCCTTCACGGAATTGAGCGTCACTGATGGGATGGTACTGCAGGGGACGACCGCTGGCCTGGCTAATTTCGTGGGCCACATCCTGAAAGTGTAGCAAGCGGGGGCCGGTGAGTTCGTAAATCTGTCCTTCATGACCCAATTCCGTGAGCGCGGCCACCACCACATCGGCGATGTCATCGGTATCCACAAAGGGTTCGCGTACATCTCCGGCGGGCAGAGCGAGCGTGCCTTGAAGTACGGCATCGCGCATGAAGGCTTCGCTGAAATTCTGGTTGAAGAAGCTACAGCGGACAATGGTCCAATCCACGCCGGAGGCTTCAATGATCTGTTCACAGCGGCGGGCTTCCGCTTCCCCACGCCCGGAGAGCAGCACCAGACGGGTGACGCCTTCGGAGACGGCCAGATCGACAAAGGCTTGAATGTCTTCGGGAGCACCGGGCACCGTCAGGTCAGGGTAGTAGGTGATGTAGACGGAGGCCACATCCTGCAGGGCCGGACTCCAGCTGCTGCGATCTTTCCAGTCGAAGGGGATCTCGGCGGAACGGGAACCGGAACGGGCGGGGACGCCACGGAGTTGGAGTTGTTGGAGTACGCGGCGTCCGGTTTTACCGTTGCCGCCGATGATGAGGGTTGTAGGTGTATGCGTCATGAGGAGTTTCCTGATGGGGGTTAGAGATGAGCAAGGGGATCTGAGCCCTTGCGTTCAACGGAATGCATCCTAGACTGTTTGGGGATTTCGCCCCATGGTCCAAACGCTCAACGAACTTCGCGATCGTCTCAGATGCTCCGTTCCCAGGAAATTCATCAACTGCTTGAACGCCCCCATGCCCGCGGGGCGTTTGCACTGCGTACGGTGATGCGCCCTCCTTTCTCGATGCGTATTCTGGCGGAGGCTCCGATTACGGTACTGGCTCCGATCAAAGGAAGGATCTGTATTCTTCCCGATGAAGGGGAACCTCACTGGATTGGTCCCGGGGATGTGGCACTTACTCGTGGACCGGATCATTATTCAGTAGCCGACTGCCCGGAGAGTCCGACCTCCGTGGTCATTCACCCTGGGCAGCAGTGTCGCTCTCCGGAAGGACATTCGATGCTGGAGGAGATGACCCACGGGGTGCGTACCTGGGGAAATGATCCTAAGGGACCTGTGTTGTTGCTGGTGGGGGCCTATGACTCCGAAGAGGAGCTGGGGCCAAAACTGTGCCGGAGCCTGCCTCCTCTGTTGTCGTTGAAACGGGATCAGTGGGATTCCGCGTTGACCGCGATGCTCTGTGAAGAAATGAAAAAAGACGAGCCCGGGCAGGCCGCCTTGTTGGACCGGATGATTGATTTGCTTCTGGTGGCTGTGCTCAAAGCCTGGATTGCCCAGCCGGACACCAATCGGGCTGAACTGCAGGGGCAACGGGATCCGGTGGTCGCTCAGGCCCTGAAACTGCTTCGTGAAGATCCGGCCCGCGCCTGGACGGTGGAAAGCCTGGCAAGGGCGGTCAATGTTTCCCGGGCCGTGCTGGCGCGGCGTTTTCATGCGGTGGTGGGAGAGCCTCCCATGAGCTTCCTCACCGGCTGGCGCATGGCTCTGGCTGCGGATTGGATGTGTGAACCGGAAACTACGGTAGCGGAATTATCCGAACGGCTGGGGTATAGCAGCCCTTTCGCTTTCAGCACCGCCTTCAAGCGGGTCCGGGGCGTCAGTCCGTTGGAGCATCGAAAACAGATGTGTGAAGCCCAAGCCGGGCAGCAGGTAGGCTGCCATTCCTGATCTTCCGAAGCTCGGAACATGGACGCAGCGATGTTTCCGAAGTTCGGAAGGCTGTTTTTTCATCGCTTTCTCATGGGAAAATGCTGGTGGGTGAGCAAAGAGGCTTTAGCCTTTCCAGACCGTTCACAGGGAACGGTGTAACCCCCACCCAAGGAAAAGAGACATGGCGAATTTGGTCGCGATTACCTTTGATGACGAAGCCACCGCATTTGAAATGCGTGCAGAGCTGGTCAAACTGCAGAAAGAATACCTCATTGTTATGGAAGACGTGGTTGTAGTGACCCGCGATGACAAGGGAAAAGTGAAACTGCATCAAGCCATGAACCTGACCGCGGCCGGAGCCGCCAGTGGCGGTTTCTGGGGCCTGCTCCTGGGCATGGTGTTTATGAGCCCGCTCTTGGGTTGGGCGGTCGGTGCCGGCGCAGGTGCGCTCTCCGGAAAACTGACCGACATCGGCATCGATGACAACTTTATGAAAGAGCTGGGCAGTTCGCTGGAACCCGGTGGTTCTGCCCTGTTCGTGTTGGTCAAAGAGTCCACCCCGGATAAAGTGCTGGAACGCCTGCAGGGCTTCAAAGGCAAGGTGCTAAAAACCTCGCTCACTCACGAGGAAGAGGAAAAGCTTCAGGAAGCCCTCAACGGCTAAAGCGCATTCCTACTGAATGTACAGAACCCCGAAGCACTGGCTTCGGGGTTTTTTATAAGCGTGCTTCTGTGTGGGGATTCAACCGCGGACAACGCGGACAGCGCGGACCCATCTGATGTGCGGTTGCTATCTGCTTCCCTACCTTCTTCTGTTCAGAACAACCTGGAATGAGTCCGCGATTGTTTTTTGTAGAACCCAGAGCGCAGCAGCAGCTTGTCTCAGGAGCGCTCCCGTCTCTGGCGCCACTGGCTGGGGCTCATGCCGCAGTGCTTGCGAAAGCTGCTGGCAAAGGCCTGGGAACTGGCGAAGCCGAGTTCGATGGCGAGATCGATGATGCGGATGTCACTGTTGCGCAGCATCTCCCGTGCCCGTTCCATGCGCCGGGCCTGCAGGTAACTTCGTGGAGGCAGGCCGGTGGCGGCCTTGAAGACATCGGTGAAGCGGCTGCGTCGCAATCCGGCGATTTCCGCAAGCTGTTCGTTGCGGATCTCCAAATCCAAATGGGCTTCGATGTAGCTGAACACCTGTTGCAAGTTGTTCGCACGCGAGGAAGGGCTGTGTTCCCGGTGAAGATCCTCCAGTAAGTGATGCAGCAGGACTCCGGCCCGGCAGCCGAAACGACTGCGTTGTAGCGGGTGAGCTTCCTGTGCCACCTGAAACAGCTCTTCCCAGGCGGGGGCGAAATCGATACCGGCTGGACAGATGCCTGGCTGAAGGGCGCTGTAGAGCGAAGCTTGTTCGTGATTATGTATGCCCGGCCAGATTCGGTCCGGACGTAAATGCATCCAATAAAACAGCCCGCGTTCGCGGGTATTTCCCAGCCCGCCGTGACGGATCCCCGGGGGAACCACCAGCCAGTGACCGGCAGGAATGCGTAACTGCTGTTCTCCTACCTGCCAATGAAAGATGCCGCGGGCAAAGGCATGTACTTTCCATACCGGCGTGTCTGAAGCCACGGGGAGGTGCCCGCGCAAGGCATCACTGGTCTGGGAGCGTCCCAGCATCGACATGGCGGGGTGGGGGACCCGTTGCTGGGTGAGATGGAGACTGGACATGTTCTCAAAATACCAATGGACACATTCGAACGCAAGCCCGCCTCGCTGCGCTATAATGGAAGGATGAATGTAAATCTGACTCGATCTGTATTTTCGGTTTACGGCTCCTATTTGTCTGTGAACCCCTCCATCTGGAATGCGCCTTTGGGAGAAGGTCTCTATCTCTGCACCCATACAGGGCGGGGCCGTAAAGCGCCCCGGGAGCTGTTCTACCTCCAACCTCTGCGGGATGGAGAGCTGGTGGAAGCCAATGTGGACTGCAGTCCCAGTCTCATGACGCTGTCGCTGGGGGAGGATCGGGTGGAGATCAGCTTCGAAGGCGAGTGTGGCCTGCGGGTGCGCAGTGGCGGACTGGGGCTACGTCTGAGCTCGGTTCCTGCAGCCCGCATTTTGCTGGAGCCCCGTCCGCAGGGAAGCTGGGTGGCCCATGCGGGTGGCTGTGAAACCAAGTTTCTGGTTCATGCCCCCTCGGGTGCTTTGGAGGTTCAGGCCTCCTGGCAACTACGTGAAGGGCGGAATCAGGGCATTCAGTATAACGAAGGCATTCTCGAACTGGCTCCGCACTCGGAACTGCAATTGATCGAGTGTGACAGCGCTCCACGAATTCCGGAAGTTGTAGCCTTTGATGACCTGGTCTCTGCCTGGGCGAAAGACTGGCAGGACTGGATTGGATCCCGCTCCGCTCCGCAGCTGTCCGGCTGGCAGGAGGGACAGCAGGAAGCGGCTTACATCACCTGGTGTTCGGTGGTGGCGCCGCGGGGGCAGCAGCCGCATCCGGTGATGATGATGAACAAAACCTGCATGGATCAGGTGTGGTCCTGGGATCACTGTTTTAATGCCATGGCCTGTTGTGAAACCCGCCCGGAGCTGGCCTGGGCTCAATTGATGAGCATTGCCGATTTTCAGGATCAGAACGGCTGTCTGCCGGACTCGGTGAATCTGCACATGACTCAATTCACCTTTACGAAACCACCGATTCACGGCTGGGCCTACGCCTGGTGCTGGGAGCGGAATCCGGAATTTTTTGCTGCTCCGGAGCGACTGGAGCGCAGCTATGCCTGGATGAGTCGTTGGTCCCAGTGGTGGTTGACGGAATGTTGCGTGGAGGGAAGCCAGCTTCCCCGCTATATTCACGGCAACAACAGCGGTTGGGATAATGCCACTATTTTTGATGTAGCCTGTCCCACGCTCAGCCCGGATTGTGCAGCCTACCTGTCCTTGCAGTGTGAGGTGCTGGGGCGCATGGCGGCTGAACTGCAACGCCCGGAAGAAGCCCAGGCCTGGACTGAACGGGCGGCACAGATTCAGCAGGAACTGATCGAGACGCTGTGGCGGGAGGATCATTTTGTGGGGCTGACCCCGGAGGGAGAGGACATTGATTGTGAAAGTCTGATCACCTGCATGCCTTTGATCCTGGGGAGCCGCCTGCCGAAAGAGATTCTGGAAGCCTTAGTCGCCCGCTTGGAGCGCTTCCTCACGCCACATGGTCTGGCGACAGAACATCCGGATTCGCCGAAGTTTCATCAGCACTCCCATGCCTATTGGCGCTCCAGTGTGTGGCCGCCTCCGGTGATGATTGCGGTAACGGGTCTGTGGGATGCGGGCTACACAGAGCTGGCCGGGCGCATCATTTCGGCCTACTGTCAGGCTACGGCCGCCTGTGGGTTCCGTGAGAACCATGATCCTCTAACGGGAGAGGGGCGCAGTGATTACGCTTTCACCTGGACCGCTTCCGTATCGTTGATGCTGGCGGAAGAAGCCCATTCCCATGAACCCCTTGTAGAAACTGAACTGGAACAACCATCATGAGTGAGACCACAACACGCAAACTGGGTGCCTATTTTTTCCGTGGAGGGATGTTTACCCTGGTGCCGCATCATATCCGCGAACAGTTGGATGACATGCGCTCCCTGGGGACCGACATTGTCTGCCTGGCCGTCAATGGGCAGGACTCGAGTTACAATCATATGAACATCGAGTTCCTGGTAGAGGAATGTCACCTTCGCGGAATGGAGGTGTATTTTGTGCCTTCCCGTACGGCGGGAATTACCGCGGGTGCCCCGCTCACCGCAGATACCCTGGGCTACCGCTTTCCTCATACCTGGACGGTGGATCGGGAAGGGAAACCCCTGGTTCGAGCCTGCGGCGTATTATGCAGTTTTTATTATCCGGAAGTAGAGGAACATGTGTTTAGTGAAGTGGATGATATGGTCAGCCGCTATCGCCCGGATGGCATTATCTGGGATGAACCCAAATCCACCAACTGGCAGGATTTTTCTGCGAAGGCCTTGGAGAACAATCCTGAGGGGGATTTTGAACGCTACCTGAAGGATTTCAGTTCCTTTTTCTCCCGCATCAATGCCCGTTTAAAGCAGGCACATCCGGATCTGAAACTGCTTCATTTCGATGAGGCCTGTCGCTGGGATCCGGTGGTGAAGGCTACGGCGGAGATTGAGCATCTCGATTACATCGGGGTGGATGGCCGGCCCTGGGTGGCTCCTTGTGAGGATGCCGCAGATAACCGTCGGGAACAGAAAGTGCTGCCTCTGTACGGGGAACGCTATCTGAGTGCCGCCCGGGCGCAAGGAGCGAAGACCTTTGCGCTAATTGAAAATCAGCGTCTGGATCAGCAGGAGCTGGAGAGCTTTGAACGGGACATCGAACGGGTCTTGGAGATCGATGCGGATCTGATGCTCTATTATTACTACGGCTTCCATCAGGCCGATGTGGAACGGAACATGCAGGTGATCCGGGATCATCTGCCTGCCTGGCGGAAGGGCTGAGGGTAGCCGTCGGCCTTCAGGCCACGGGCCGCAACATGAGACAAAAGCTTAGAGCGTCAGATCAGCAACTGGGAATGCCTTTGGGATTTGCTTGAGGTTGCGGCCGGTGGCCTGAAGGCCTACCGCTACGGAGGACATCAGGCAGGCTGCCCCTGCCAGCCTTCGAGCGGGAAGAGGTCCTCCCCGGCAGCTTCTGCGGCCTGCATCAGTTCGCTGCGCAATTCCTGCAACATGGAGCTGGAGCCCGGGTCCGCGGCGAGGTTATTGAGCTCCAGCGGATCCTTCGGAAGAAAGTAGAGCTGTTCCCGCTGCTGGCCGTCGAGTCCGTCGCTGAGAATGAGTTTCCACCCGTCATCCCGGCTGTGGCAGCGAATGCGGTCGCGGTAGCCACAATAGAGGCTGTCGCGGTGGGGCGCATCCTGCTGCAGGCTGTTCCATAGACTTTTTCCGCTCACCGAATCCGGTATATCCGCTCCCACCGCTTCGCAGAGGCTGGGGTAGATTTCGTGCAGGTAGCAGAGTTGCTGCCGGCGTGCAGCTGCCGGCACACCAGGTCCATTGAAAATCAACGGCACCCGCAGGCTGTGATCGTAGCAGCTTTGTTTGCCCATCAGACCGTGTTGCCCCAGGGCGAGGCCGTTGTCACCGGCGAGGACAATCAGGGTGTTCTCGCGTTCGCCCAGATCTTCCAGTGTTTTCAGAATGCGGCCGATGTTGTGATCGAGATGATCGATCATCGCATAGTACTCGGCCAGGTGTTCCCGGATTTGTTGCGGGCGTCGCGGCAGGTCGGCCAGCAGTTCATCTCTTACTCCCAGATCACCATGATCAAAGGGGTGCTCCTCCATAAAATTCTCAGGAAGCGGCGGGAGATTGGCTAATTGCCGCTGCCGGTACTCCTCCGGCATGGTTCGCGGATCATGCGGTGCCAGGTAGGATACGTACATGAAAAAGGGCTCCTCTCCCCGGTGGGCTTTGATCCGGGAGACGGCCTCTTCGGTGATGCGAATGGTGGAATGGCAGCCTTGCCGCACCTGGGGGCTGCCGGAGTAATCCGCCTCTGCATTGTATTCGTAACAGGGCACATGCCAGTGGTCGGTCATGCCACCGAAAAACACCGAGCCGCCATCATGAAAGGAGCGGGTATAGCTGTCTCCCCCGTTGTGCCACTTTCCGGTTCCATAGCATCGGTAGCCCCGTGTTTTGAGCGTTTCTCCCAGCGTGCGATGATCTTCGGGGATGCGGGATCCTTTATTCTGAAGTTCAAAAAGACCCCGACCCGTATGCAGCATGGCCCGGCTGGCCATGCACACCGCGCCGGTGGTGCCGCCCATGATGTGGCAACGGTCAAAGGAACAGCCTCCCTGCACCAGAGAATCCATATGTGGCGTGTGAACATAGGGGTTTCCGAGTGCACCGATGGTATCGAAGCGCTGGTCGTCGGTGAACAAAATGAGAATATTGGGAGCTTTCATGTTGATCTGTGTAGGGAGTTTCGGTGAAACTGTCTATGGCCTGAAACGACAGATCTTTATCCTGAATGAACAATCGAGACTGGTTTGATCACTTTCTCTCTCCGGAGCGTTGCCTCGAGGTGCAACGCTGTCAGCGTTACAGCGGGCATCCGGACTGGCGCATTGTGGACCGGGTGATCCCGGATCATATTCTCTATGTGGTGCTGCAGGGAAGTATCGCGGCACGCATTGATGGAAAGGCCGAACGCTGGGAGACCGGACAGGCCGCCTGGGTGGGGCCGGGCATTCGCCAGTATGCCGAACCCGGCGGGGACATGCCGCTGCGTTTTTTTGTGCTGCGGGTGTTTATCGGCAAGCAGGACGGAGAAGCCTTGGCTGCGCCCTCAGAACCGCTTTTACAGGAGATGCCTGCGGGCTTGCTCAGCTGTTTGGATGAGTGTGCAGATCTGCATGTGCTACCGGGAGAGCTGCAGAGGGTGCGCTTTCGCTGTCGCTTAGCAGAGGCCTTTGCGCTCATGTTGGAGCAGGGGCGTGCGCAGCGCAGGCCACCCGGGCTGCATGCCCATCAACGTCAGGCTCTGCAGGCCTGGTTCATGACCCATTTGGCAGAGGCGCCCTCCGCCCAGGATTTGGCCCGGGTGGCGGAAGTATCGCCTGCGACCTTCCGCCGCCGCTTTCAGGTCAGTTTCGGCTGCAGCCCGAGGGAATGGATCAGCCAGGAACGTCTTCGTCAGGCCTCGGAACTCTTACTGGAGGGGGGCGGCTCGGTACAGCAGGTGGCTTTGGAATGCGGTTACGAATCCTTG
Source organism: Verrucomicrobia bacterium UBA6056 (assembly GCA_002429005.1). GTDB lineage: Bacteria > Verrucomicrobiota > Kiritimatiellia > SS1-B-03-39 > UBA6053 > UBA6056. Next base: position 124,994 of record DIYK01000109.1, on the reverse strand, counting down.
CCGTCCTTTACCCGGTTATTCAGCCGCCGTTTTGGCTGTTCTCCAGCGTCCTGGCGGGAGCGGGCGGGAAGGAATCCTGTAGAATGAACCTTGCGCTAAACGAAGCTTTGCGACTAGTCTTTCCTGCATGACAGCAAAGAAACGGCGGAAGCAGGTGCGCCTGCAGGATATTGCAGATGCCTGCGGGGTTTCCAGAAATACGGTCTCGATTGCCTTGCGGGATGGGGGCTCGCTGCGGGCCGACACCATCGAACGCATTCGAAATAAAGCGGAGGAGCTGGGTTATGTTCCGGATCCGGAGTTGTCCAAGTTAATGACCCGACTCCGGGAGCGGGATAAAGAACAGATTCAAGCGGAAGTGGCCTACGTGTACTTTAATGCCCCCGTACAGGAGCGGGTGCCCCATTGGCCGGCCTTGAAGGCGGCTTCGGAACTGTTGGAGCGTAAGGGCTACCGCATGAACTGTTATTATCAGGATGATCTTCGGGGAAAACGTGAAGAGGAGATTGCCCGGGTCTTGGAGGCTCGTGGGGTGGAGGGGGTAATCTTGGGCGCCATGCGGGGTGGGCAGAATTCAGTGAAACTGAATTGGGATCAACACAGTGTGGTGGCTTTAGGGCGTGTTCTCGTGGATCCGGTGGTGCCGCAGGTGGATGCGGATACCTATCAGGCCATGCGCAGTTGTTACCGTTATCTGTATGGACAGGGCTGCCGGCGTATCGGCATGATGCTTCGCACGGGATACGATGTTCAGATCCGTAACTCCTATCGTGCGGCCTTTCTTATGGAGAGTTCTCTGCATCTGGAGGAGAGTCTGGCGCCGATTTTGAACTGGGATCTTCCCGAATGGCGTGAGCCCGATGCCGAGGAGTTTCTGCGCTGGCGGGATCAGCATAACCTAGACGCGCTCATTGGGTTCGATACCGATGCCATCTGGTTGCGGGAACTGGGGCTGAGCATTCCCGGGGATCTGAATTTTGCCGCCATGCACATTTCTCCGAAGCATAACGCGGGCGTACCGGGAATTGTCGATGACTGGCGTATCATTGGCGAGTCCCTGGCTGAACAGCTCATCTACGCCATTCAGCATGGCATTCGCGGCGGGCGCGCCAGCTCTACCCTGACTTTGGTGGAGGGACGCTGGTCCGAAACCGGCTGAGGGAGCGCAACAACGATCGTCTATCTGTAAGGTTGACTGAACTAGAGTGAAGCCAGAGAAAGGGAGATCTGTTCGCCGGCGGGGATCTCCACCCATTCGAAGCCAGGGAGTTCGTTTGCTCCCGGGTTTTCATCCACACAAAGCTGGACCCGGGCCTCATAGGCTGTGGGGTTGTGGATTTCGAGTCTGCTTTCGTGTTCATGCCAGCTTGCATCCACATGATCCATGCAGGCCACCCGCTGATGTTTCAGGTCCAGGTAAACCCCAGGAAGCTCCAGAACGGTCAGCAGCATGGAGACTTCGCACCAGCAGGGACCATAGAACACGCCACCTACATTGAAATCCCAGTCGGAGGTGTTCAGTCGTTCATTGATCCAGCCATCGGGTAGAGCCTGTCCGTTTCGTTTTGCGTAGATCGGGCGTTCCTCGAGTGAGACGCATTGGGGCAGACAGCGGGCAATGCTCTCAATGAGACGCAGGTAGCGTTCATCCCCGGTGAAGCGGTAGAGCTTCAGAAGCCCCAGTCCCGCATGAGTGCAGATGCCGGGGGCACTGTGTTTGTTTTGGGTGTTGGCGTAGACGGAACCGGTACTCTGGATCTCCAGGCGACCGAACTCGCTATCCGCAGGAAAGCGGTAATCGTAGGGCATGACCCAGGTGGCACAAAGGCGGGCGCAGCGTTCTGCGGCCTGCAGCCATTCGATTTCCTTTGTCTGCTCATAGAGTTCAACCAGACTCTCCAGCAGAGCGGCACAGGATTCGCTGTCCGGATTCTGCATGGCATCCCCCGGTCCACCCGTCGTGTATCCCTTGTTGAGAAACTCCCGAATGTAATAGCGGGCAATTTCGGCTGCGGGTTGATGCCAATCCGGGCGTTGCAGCCGGGCGGCTGCGGTGACCAAGGCTGCGGGAAGCAAAGCGCCACTGCTTGAGTTCCCTACGACAATCTCAGCACGATCCGTATCCAGGAATTGACCGATTTGGCCGTTCTCCTTCCAGACCCGGCAGAAGACGTCACCCAGTCCCAAAAGCATGTCACGAAGAGCGTCGACGTCCTCGCCGCTTTCTTCCATGGCTGCGTATTGACGGGCTCCGTAGTACAACAGGTCCGCTCCCCGACGCACCAGGCTCCAGCCCCAGGTATAGGGGCGGGTTTCATCATAGCGGAAGTCATTACTGAATTCCCCCGTCACGCTGCATTTTCCCCGGATCAATCCAGAAGGACTGACCCCTTCCGTAGCCACTTTGTGTACATTCCGGATCGACCGTTCCCGGCTTTCCGCTGAACCGAGCTGCATTAAAGGCCAGGTGCTGATGAGGCCCCCGCACCAACCGGCCTGCCAGGGAATCTTAAACCCGGGTTCAGAGGTGAAGTAGAGCTGGGCTTCTTCTCCCCAGAAATCCCGATTGTAATGCCGCTCAATCCTGGAGAAGGCTTCGGAAAAGGGCAGGCGGGCTTTGGGAGTTCCGCGGTAGAACAGCTCGTGACGCAGACGGAACAGTTGGGTCATGAGGTCGGAAACGGAAGCGCAGGGAAAGCGTTCCAGATGGTAGGAAAAGGTAATGCTTTCTCCTGCCGAGAGGCTGATCCCCCGATCTTCAGATGGGGTGCTGGTATCACAATGGCTATAGCGGGTATCCTCGCGAACTCCCGGTGCACTCAGCATAAGCCGACAACGTCCGGCCTCCAGATCCTCCTCGATATGAAGCGCTCCCTCGGGATGCTCACCGGGTCGGATGGCGAAGAGAATGCCCTCCTGTTCCTCGGGACGGAAGATGGCGATGCAGGGAAAGGCGCTATCGCCTTCCTTCAAGCGAACTGCGGAACGAGGGGCGTCGATGTCCAGACGGCTGACGTCGGTGATCAGGGTTGGGCAGTCTGCGCGTGCATCTGCTTCGGCATGCCGGGGGGAGTAGGCTTGGGGGCGGGCTTCAAAACGATTGCCCGCATAGAGCGCGGAGGGAACATGTACATGATCGGATCGGCTCCAATCCTCCAGATCCATCATCAGTCCCAGCGCACAGTTTTCGCAATGACCCTCTTGAAGGGTTAGGCGAACCTGATCGGAATCCTGCTCCAGCTTCCATGCAGGGAGAGAGTCGGGGCCCAGCTCGCTCAGTGAGCTGCGGGTAGAACCGGAATAACGAAGCAGAACGGGGATGGGCGAATTCATGTCTCCATCTTTTCCTCGAAAGCGTCACGACGCAATTCGCATTCCAGTTACAGAGCGAGTGACTGTAATCTGAGTCCCGGCTTTTGGTCAAAGTTACTGTAAATTAGGATTTACCCGCTTTCCTCAAGACAGCTTCCCATGCTGCATTGTAGGATACATGCGAGACCGATGAGACAAACACGATTAACCCCGGTATCCTTATCTATGAAAATTCTAGTATGCATGTTGACCTTATCTTCCTCCGTTCTGCTGGCTGCGGAGGCCCCGCTGATTGCGTTGAATTTCAATCAGAAGACCGAAGAAGGCGCCTTCCTCAACAAGGGCAGTATTGGAGGAGAGGCTAGCAAAAATGCCGTCTCCTTGCCGGAACCCACAGACGAACCCGGGGTCACCGGAGCTGAAACGGATAAAGCCATTGGCCTTGCAGGCGAACAAATGAACACCAAAGGGCAGTACCCCAAACATTCCCGGGTGACTCTTCCTCTGGAAGGAAAAATCCCTGCGAGCGAAAGCTTCACCGTGGCCTTTTGGTTTACGCCGAAGCAAGGCTCAGAGTTTCAACAGGTGATCATCGGTATGGGGGATATGAACAAAAACGCCCCCAGCAATGGTTTGATGATTGCCCTGAATACCAGTCAGAAAAAGCGCCCGCAGTTCCGGGTGCATTTCGAAGGGAAAGACTTTTATTCTGCCCCCTTTGCCGAGCATTTCTCCACGGAGTGGTTCTTCGCAGCCTTGGTCTTCGATAAAGGTACGGGTACGCTGTATGTGGGAAACCAGGCGGACGCCGCTCCGGAGCAGCTTTACAAAACGTTTAGCTTTCCGGAAACCAAGTTTACGAACATTCCCGCAAACCTGCACATCGGTTCTGTGGAGGCTCCATTCAGCAACCTGATTCAATATCAGGGCAGCCTGGATAATGTGATTTACTACAATCAGGCCTTGGGCTTGGAGGAGTTGAGCAAGCTGTTTAAACTGGGGGCTGTGCTCAAGCAAATGCCCTGAAGCCGCTTAGGCTCCGGGCAGAGGCGGGATGTTCGCCTCTGTTTGCTTTAGGCTGTCGCGGCAGCGGAACATTTCCCGATACACGTTGGGAACTTTCAGCAACAGCGGCAGGATGGTGAGGAAGAAGGGGATGCACATGATGGCTCCGTTGAGTTCATCCTCTTCCTCTGCCAAGACCGCAATCATTGAGGGAATGGGTGAAAGGCTGAAAGGAATGTCCATGGAATTGCCGAAGGAGCTGTCATTCATTTCCCACCAAAAGGCAAGCAGGAGCGTGAACAACAGGGCCCCGACCTGCAGCAGAATATAACTGGGGAGAGCGCGGCGGGAGAGATAGGGAATCAGTGACATCACCGCAATCGGGAAGGTGAGTCCGGTGAAGCTTGCCATAAAGGCCATGCCATAGTTCAGGTCATGACCGGGTCCACAGAGAGAATGCAATCCGAGGAAGATCAGGATCATCAAGCAGATAAAGGGCAGGGCCGTTGCGAAACCCGGCATAACCAGCCAGCGCAAGGGAGCGAAACGAATTCGGCTTTTGTAGAGTCCTGGAATGAGGAGCACGGGCTCGCACAAGGCATCCACACAAATGGGCAGGGTCATGCAGAAGCCCAGTACCATGGCCCAGGGCTCACGGTTATAGATGCCAAAGGCCCCGAAAACCAAGAGGATGCCAAAGGCAATGGCCCGTTTTCGAATGGCATGATTTTCCGCAGGAGGAGCAATTTGCGAGGCTCCGTATTCCACAAAAAAGAAAATCACCAGCACTGCGACAGACAGGGCGAGGAGGACATAAGACCATTCAAAGGAGCTCAGCGGGCTTCGGCTACTGCCGGTTACCATGCTCATGCCTGCAATATTCAAGAGGGCGAAACCAAGAAACACGACGCCGAAGTAGACCAAGCCTCGCAATAAACGGGTCTGCCACCCCGAAAGGCCTACACCTACAGCACAAAACATCAGCGAGGATACGATGATAATACTGACATTAGCCAGGTCCTGGGCCAAATCCACCGAACCCAGGTAGTAGCGGAGCACGAGATATGGGAAGATGGCAGAGAGCAGGAGCAGACATTGCAAGGCCTGTGCCATCCATTTGCCCATGGTGATTTGCCAGGAGTTCATCCGGGTGAGGAAGAGCATTTCCAAGGTGTTGCTCTTTAGTTCCTCATGAAGGGCTTGGAAGGCCCGCAGGGGCATCGCCCCCAAGAGCAATGCGAGCAAAATGAACCAGAAAAAGCCATCGGACATTTGCAGAGCATTCCGGCTATCCCCGCTGCTCAGGTAAAAGAGCATGGTCAGCACCATGGCTGCCTGAAGGCCCAGGAAGGAGGCAATGAAACTTCGTGATTTGAGACCCTGACGCAGTTCTTTGACCACAATGGGATTAATTCGGTCTGAAAAATTCATGATGAAGCCCCCGGATTGTCGATCAGATCCACAAAGGCATCCTCCAAGCGAATGTCCTCACGTTGAAAGCCACAAACGGGGAAGCCGTCCTGAACGAGTTTCTTTAACAACTGTTCCAGTTCCTCCGGTCCTGCATCGCTCAATTTGAGACGGAGGTTTACCCCATCCATCTCCGCCAGTTCCAGGCCTTGCTGGTAGGCCAGCCATTCTTGAACGCGGCTGTCTTCTCTGCTGAGTTTTAAGCGCACATAGGCCGGGTGGCCTTCTCGTTGTTTGAGACTTTCCGAACTGCCCTGGTGCACAATGCGTCCGCCGCTGATAAACAGCATGGCATCACACATCTCTTCCAACTCTGTGAGAATGTGGGAGGAGATAAACAGGGTTTTGCCTTCACGGGCAAGCAGGCGAACCAGATTTTTGAATTCGATGCGGGCCCGCGGATCCAAACCGGCAGCCGGTTCATCCAAAATCAGAAGCTCCGGATCCGGGATCAGTGTGCGACCCAGGCAAAGGCGCTGCGCCTGTCCTTTGGACAATTTATTCATCGGGCGATCTTTGAGTTCATGGAGTCCCGTGAACTCCATCACTTCATCCACCCGCATATCGCGGTCCCGCCCTTCAAAGCCCTGAGCCCGCGCAAAGAAATCCAGGTACTCCCAGACGTTCATAAAGTCGTAGGTGCCATAATGGTCCGGCATCCATCCGACCAGCCGACGCACAGGTAAGGGCTCGGACACCACATCATGCCCGCGAACGCGGATGCTGCCGGCGTCGGGCAGGTCCAGAGTCACCATCATGCGCATGGTGGTTGTTTTACCTGCACCGTTTTCACCAATAAACCCGATGGCCTGACCAGGCTGGATGTCAAAGGAGACTCCATCCACCGCACGGACATTTCCAAAGATGCGGGTGAGATCACGAACTTCAACCAAGGCGTCGCTCATGGGGAAACTCCTTCCGAAGCCGGGCCGAACCAGATGACGTCGCGATCCTGCCATTTCACGCCGGCGAGGCTGCTCAGCTGCAGTTCATCAGCGGGGGTGCCGCTGGCAAAAAACCATCCGGGAGGACTTTGCCGTCCCCGGATCAGTGGAGCGAACAGATCGGTATCCCGCTCACGAAGATTGCGGAAGGCTCGGCCTCCTTCCCGTCCCTTCATGGGAGTCAACTCAGCTTCGGCTCCGGGGCCGAGGCTTCCCGTCCAGGTCCACCAGGATCCATCTGAATCCTGATACAGGATGGAGGTCAGTTCCGCATCGATTCGGGAGCGGAAGCGGGGAGCACCCTCGCCGGGAAGACGTTCCAAGCGGGCTCGCCCCGGGCGGCTGAGTTGCAGGGTTTGTGCCTGCAGGGAGCGGCTGCGGAACCAGTCACCCGACCAGCGTTGTTCGCGGTCCAGATTATGGAAGGTCAGCGAGTTGTCGCTGTAATTTTGAGATTCCTCTAAGTTCAGGTCCTGGACCTGCACCCCGGCCTCTGTACGGAAGCGATTATTGAGTAAGACCCCGCTGCGCACAATCTGATCCTGGAACAGCACTTCCAAATTCTGATCCGGGAGCAGCAGCACCCGTAAGGAGCGGCTGCCCTCAGCCCCGATGCCATCGCTGAGCAAAATAAACAGCAAGAGGAAGATGCTGAAGCCGAAAGATAGCAGGGGGGTGCACCACAGCAGGCGGGTCACATCTTTTTTCTTGAAGGCCAACCAGAGATTCAAGGGGCCGAGGACGCCAGCTACCAGCACCACCATGATGAAGAGCAGGAAGGCAGGCCGGGTAATTTCTTTGAGGTCCTGACGTAGGCTCCAACTGCGGCGGCTGAGATCATCTCCTTCGGCCAACACCCGCAGGCGGGCTGAAGGCACGGTGGGGAGGCTCGCCAGGATCTGAGGGAGGGTTTTTGAGGAGAGGCTGAGTGTTTTGAGTTCTCCCAAGCCCAGCCGCTGATCTTCCTCTTTGCGATCGATGAGGTGTAACCATCCGCCCTGTGCCACCCACTGGGTGAGCGTGTAGCGGGTTCCACTGGGTAGCTGCTCCCATTCTTTCTGATTCAGAATGATCGAATCCACACCTGAGAGGGCGCGGGGATCTGCGGGCAGATTCGGAAGAGAAATGGCCGCGCCCAGGATATTGCTGCTGCCGTTGCTCATGTTCTGAACTTGATCAGCTGGCAGATCTCCCCAGATGCTTTGACTGATCAGGCTGAAGCGGGGAAGGTAGCCGTGATGATGATGACTGCTGTGAGAGAGCAGGTTGTTGGTCTCCGTCATGGTGACGGAGCTGTCCACCTCTAGTTCCAGACTGGGACTGTAGTAGTGATTTTCCCGCAGGGTATAGAGGGGAATCAGCCAATCGGCCTGCTCTTCACCCAGAGGGGCCAAGGTCATTTGAAACTGGCTGCTACTGGCGGGTTCCTGCCAATTCCAGTTGGCATTGAAGCTGAAATTCAGTTTCAGCTCCCGGGAACTGCGGTTGGTCGCCGTGACCCGAAACGGCATGTAGCCTCGCATCGGCAGCTGGGAGATGCAGCTTTCCACCTCGAGGATCGCAACCACATCATTGTTCCCGTTACGGAGGCGGATGCTTTGGTTAAAGGCATTGGAGGCCCGCAGCACCGGCAACCCGGTTAGCAGGACAAGGAGCAACAGGGGGAGCAGGCGGAGGCGTCTCACAGGATCAGTATTGGGTTTCGTCAAGATTTCCGGGACCCTCACCTTCGAGGACCTCCACAAGAACGACGGTAATGTTATCAAAGCCGCCGGCATCGTTGGCCGCATTGACCAGGGTTGCCGAGGGATCTTCCGGGGCCTGGTTCAGGAGGGCGGTCATCTGATGCAAGGGGAGCATGTTGTAGAGGCCATCGCTACAGAGCAGAAATTGATCGCCTTTGCGAACATCGACGGGAGTGCGGTCCACTTCGACTTCATCCCGAACACCGACGGCGCGGGTGATCACTCCAGCCATGAAAATGGGAATCATGGCATTGTCACTCAATCCGGATTCTGCGGCCATGGAATGATCACGGGTCAGAGCATCAATGGCGCGATTGCGGCGGCGATAGACCCGGCTGTCTCCGGCGTGGAGGATGCAGGCGTCTTTCATGGTTTGCAGATTGAAGCAAATGACCACCACGGTGGTGCCCATGCCATGAATACCACGGCGGTCGGCTTCTTCGAAAATCCGTGCGGAAGCGCGGTTAATGCACTCTTCCACCAGATTCAGTTTGCTGCGGTAGCTCAAATCTTCCGGCTGGAGGCTGAAAAAGGACTCCGTGATGGTATCGATCACGCAACGACTGCTATAATCCCCGCCATCTACGCCGCCCATTCCGTCTGCGACCACAAACACGCCGTGACGCTGAAGGACACCGAGGCAGTCTTCGTTGCGCTTGCGGCGTCGGCCGACATCAGTGCGGCTGTGAATGCGAAAGGATGGACGGAGCGGGTTAGTGCCCCTGGCAGAATCAGTCATAGAGCCTTGTGCTATGGCGGAACCATGGCGGGAATCAAGGAAAAGTGACGCGAAGCCTGCCTTCGGGGACTGCTTTCCCGTCCCACGCTTTTCGCTTGGCCCTTCCCTTGCTTTCAGATAGAGCTGAGTATCAATCACTTCCTTTTAGGATGATGCAGGCAACTCGCGCTAAGCGGACAGGTCGCCAAAAGCTGGCCTCCTTCCCCTTGAATGCTGACCATTGCCTGCGAAGGATATCACATGAAGATCTGTTTTGCCCTTGTTGTACTGATGTTAATGCTGCCTGGACTGCAGGCCTCTGAGCGTAAAGCGCACGAAGAGGATCTGCGGGATAAAAAGCTGTTGGCGATATTCGGCCGGGCGAAAATGGACACGCCGGAAGATCAGTGGGCTTATGTTCATGAGCTGGTGGGGGAGGAGCGCTATCGTAAAGCGGAAAAGGCCGCTGCGGCTCTGGTCAAGACCTGGCCGGACCATTCTCTGGCGGTCAAAGCGCAAAAAGCCCGGGCGGATCTGCAATTTGTGCGGGAAAATTATGCCAGTGCCTTTGAACTCTATCAGGAGCTGATTGAAGGCTATGCGGGTCTCTTCGACTACGAACAGGTGATTTCGCAGCAGTACGAATGTGCGGTAAAGCTCCAGGAGCAGGAATTCAGCTCCTTTTTTGGGCTCAGCAGCTACGAAAGTCCTGAAGAAGCCATTCCGCTGTACAAGCAATTGCTGGAAAATGCGCCGCATCTGAACATTGCTCCGGAAATTCATCAACGCATCATTCAGATTTATCTGGATAAAAAGATGTACCATGAAGCTGTGGCCCAAATGAATCTGTTGGAACAGCGTTATCCTCGGAACGAGCTGGCGGAATGGGCCGCGCAGGAACGCGGGAAAGCCTTTCAGGATCTCGCAGCCCGTTACCCGAATGATCGCAGTCCGCTGAAGAGTGCCTATGACGCATATCAGCATTTTCTGCGTCATTATCCTAACAGTGAGGCCCTGCCGGAAGTCCGCCTGGCGCTGCGCGACTGTTATAATGATTTGGCCCGCCGCAAATTTGAGCAGGCGGAGTACTATGAAAAGCGGGCCCGGAACCCCCGAGCCGCTCTCGTCATGTATCGCGTATTGGTGGAACAATTCCCGGATTCGGAATGGACAGAGACCGCTGAGGAACGTATTCTCGCGATCACCAACCCCTAACTGCTTTTTTCTATGCGATCTGTATCCTTGTTTGCTGCGTTGTTTCTTCTGCTGATCTCTGGCGGCTGTGCCGGATATCAGTTGGGCTCCATGCTCCCTCCTGACGTGCAGACCTGCTATGTACACATTGCAGATAACCTGACGGATGAACCGCTGCTGGAAAATGAAGTCACGCAGGCCTTTCTTTCACAGTTACAACGGGATGGCTCCCTGGAAATCGTGGAAGAATCCCAGGCGGATGCGATTATCCGGATGAGCTTGGAAAGCTTTGATGTTCAATCTGTCACTTTTGAATCCTCCAACCGCTCCCAGCCTGCTGAATATCGGCTGACCATACGTGGCCGGGTGGAAATGACCCGCGCCAGTGATGGCGCCGCCCTGGTGCGAAGCGGTCTGCTGGAAGGACGTTCTACCGTGCCGTTGAATGGCGACCTGGTGAACGCAAAACGCCTTGGCACTCCCGATGCCGCAGAAGACCTCGCACGTCGTTTTGCTGCAGCTGTGTGGGAGACTTGGACCGAATAACGAACCCTGGATAGATACATGAAGAGAACACGGAACGCCTTGCTGACAGTAGCCCTTGGTGCACTGCTCCCTGTGTTTACGCTTCATGCCCAGGAAGCTCCTCTGGATCTGGAACAGGAATACAAACGGGTTCAGGGGATCTACACGACCCAAGTAAACCAGTTTGAGGAGAGCTATGCTTCCGAAAAACAGGAGCTGCTCAAGAACTTTATCGTTTCTCTGGTCCGGGTGGAACAGACCTATAAAGACGAAGGCAATCTGGATGGGGTGGTGCTCACGCGGCAACTGCGGGAAGCCATGTTGCTGGAGCCCCAGATTCCAGAGAATCTGGAGAACGACCCCGCGGCCTTGCGGGAGATGAAAGATACACTTCGTGCCAACGTAAAAGAGGCTAAGGCTGCAGCTCAGAAAGAGCTGGATACACTGAATGTAAAATTCGCCCAGGTTTTGGAGCCGTACCAACGTGAATTTACCCGACAGGGGAAATTTGACACCGCGATTGAGATCCGGGATTTGCGCAAATTCCTGATGGGTAATGAACAGGCCTCGCAAAGCTCCCAGTCCCAGAATACTGGTTCCCAGTTGGTTGTGAGCCGGGATCCGAATGCGGTTCCCTTTCTCATGGAGGCTCCCGATTTTCAAAAGGTCCCAGGCATCACCCAGCGTAAACCCATGGTGCTCTTAAAACCTCAGGCTGGTGATCATACCGTCATCCAGCAGAATGGGTTTTCTCTGCGACGTGGGCAGATGCGCATCGCCCCGGAATTCCAAAAGCCTCTGTTGCAGAAGGTGAAACAAAACCAGATGCTGAATATTGAATTTGGTTTTTTCACTGGAGCCAGTTGGCAGGGCGGTGACGCCAACTATGCCCCGCTGTTTGTCTTCGGGAAGGATGTAGACAGCTGTAACATGGCGATTATTCAGCGAAAACGTCAGTTGTACCTGTACCTGCGCACCACCACGCCTCCCTCGGGACGTCCTTTCCATATTGTCCCACTGGGTGGCGTAGCCGCCGACCGGGCACAGCATGTGCAAGTCATTTACCGGAGTGGGGAGTTGACCGTGTATCGGAACGGCGAATTGCGGGAAACCATCCGCGGGAAAATCAATGGCCTGATGAATAATTGGACCGAACAACCCGTTGTTTTAGGTTTTCTTCCTAATACCGAAGATCCGGCGCTGAATCACATCTGGCGTGGCAACCTCCATTTCTTCTCCATCCAGGCCAGCCTCGATTCTGCCCGGGGGGCTTCGGCCAACTTTAATCGCTACGCGGCCTACATGTCCCGGTGAAGCAGCTCTTCCGAACGATCCGCACCCATATTCTGGTGGGTGCTGTTCTGATCACGCCTTTGGCGGTGACCATTTGGGTCGTTCTGTTTTTAATCGATCTGCTCAGTAATTCGGCGATCAGCCGCTGGCTGGCCAGCCCCATTCTTAGTCAGATACCCGGCGGGGAAAGTCGTGCCGCCCAGGCGGGCATCAGTCTCATGGTGGCCATTGGGCTGCTCTTCTGCGTGGGCTTGATCTTTCGTAATTTTCTGGGCCGGCGGGTCTACAACCTCCTTGACCGGGCCCTGGAAAACACCCCACTGATCAATACCGTCTACACCTTTGTGCGTACGGTGAGTGAATCCATTGTTTCCCAGAAGGAAACCATGTTTCAGGAGGTGGTTTTGGTGCCTTTTCCATCCAAAGGGAGTTATGCCGTCGCTTTTGTCAGTTCAGAAGTGCCTGCATCCATGCAGCGCACCTTAGACGAAGATCATGAAGAGCATATCTTTGTATTCCTGCCCACCACCCCCAATCCTACGTCCGGATACCTGTTGCTCTTTCCCCGCAAAGACTGCATTCCCATGGACATGAGTCCGAATGAAGCCATGCGAACCATTGTTTCTGCCGGCGCCTCCACACATGGGGGTGCGCAGGGAGCCCAGGTTCCATCCCTTTTGGATAAATTGGAGCAAATGGCCGAGCGGCATCGACATGCGGGTCTCCCTCCCAGACCGGAGCCGGTTTCCAATTTAAATCTGGCGAATTTCAAAGATCCGGAAGAGCTGGATGAGTGAGATTCCCCTCAAGGATGAGGCCTTGGTGCTGGGCTGGGTGCCGATCACCAATTCCTCACGGGTGCTGCAGGTCTTCAGTCGGGATCATGGCCGCCTGGGTCTGATGTTGAAGGGGGGACTGCGTCCGAAAAGTTGGATGCTGGGGCAATATGATCTGTTTCAGAATATCGAAATTCTCTTCGTTCCTCAGCGTGGGGAAGGTTTGGCCATGTTGCGGGAGTGTAGTCCGATCGTCCTGCGTAGCGGGCTGCGCCGGGCTTGGCGCTCCTGTGCAGTGGCCTCCTATCTGGCGGACCTGCTCAACCGGGTACTCCCGGATCATGTTCCGGAGCCGGATCTGTATGAATGCATGCAGGAGGTCATGGACCTGCTCGATCTTCAGGAACCTTCGCCCCTGCTGCCTGCCTGGTGTGAACTGCAGGTCTTGAAGGCGCTGGGTCTGGAACCCTCGCTGCAGGGCGAAGGTCGCCTCTTTCATTATGCAGAAGGTCGTTTGGTGGATGGCGAGATTCGGGAGCGTGCGGCGGAAGTCAGTGGTGGCGTGTTAGCCCTGTTACGTCAGTTACAGGAGTTGGATTCACCCGAGACCTTGCAACGGATTCGGGTGTTGCCCGGGCAGTTTCAGGAACTGTACAGCCATGTAGACGAGTTCAGTACCTGGCATTTAGACCAGCCTCTGCCTTCACGGGACTTGGCCTTGGATCTGTTGTTACGACAGAGGCATTCTGCTTGATGTGCTTGGCTTGGAATTTCATCCGCTTCTCACTCGCCCCCTGCCGTGGACAAGGGTAGGTTGAGGTCATGCCACGCCGTTGTTTTCTGTTGGTGCTCGATTCAGTGGGTATTGGAGCCGCCCCGGATGCTGCTGCCTACGGCGATGCTGGAGCGGCCACCTTGCAGCATTGCGCTCAGGCCCTGGGAGGATTGTCCTTACCCACCCTGGAGCGAATGGGCTTGGCGAACATCCTGTCTCTTTTGGAAGACCAAGGCCCGATCAGCGGCCTGAACTCCCAGGCGGAACCCCTGGCTTCATGGGGTTGCATGCGGGAGCGTTCTCAGGGGAAAGACACCATCACCGGGCATTGGGAGCTGGCTGGGCTCGAATTGAATCCCGGTTTTTCCCTGTTTCCAGATGAGGACCCTACCTTTCCCAGCGCCTTGACCGATGCGTTGGCTCAGGCCTGTGGTCGTCCACTCCTGGGGAATTGTCATGGCAGTGGAACGCGTTTGATTCAGGAATATGGGGAGGCGCTGCAGGAGCAGGGGGCCTATCTGATTTATAGCAGTGCGGATTCGGTGTTTCAGATCGCCGCCCATGTGGATGTGGTTCCACTCGAGGAGTTGTATCAAACCTGTCGCGTGGCTCGCCGTCTCTGTGATCCTTACCGCGTCGGACGGGTGATTGCCCGACCCTTCCGTGGGAAGCCCGGGGCCTATGAGCGCACGGCGGATCGGGTGGATTTCGCCTACGAGACGGAAGAACCGACTTTGCTGGAGCGGCTCCAGGCTCAGGGCGTGCCGGTGTACAGTGTAGGGAAAATTGAGGATATTTTTGCTCAGCGTGGCATCAGTCAGGGCTGGCATACGGGGGGGAATGCCGAGAGCATGCTTCAATTGGAGCAGATCGCGGACGAGTTCAAGGAGGGCTTCATCTTTGCGAACCTGATCGACTTCGATATGTGTTTTGGGCATCGCAGGGATGTGCAGGGCTATGGCCGCTGTTTGGAAGAGTTTGATCTCTGGTTGGCCTCGTTTGTCCCCCGTTTGGGCGAGGGAGATCTGCTGCTGATTACTGCGGATCATGGCAATGATCCTGTGTTTAAAGGAACGGATCATACCCGGGAGCAGGTGCCGCTGCTGATGTATCAGCCCGGAGTTCCTGGCCGTTCCTTGGGAATTCGGGATGGCTTTTTTGATGTTGCGCAAACGCTGTGCAGCTGGTTTCGCTGTAGTCCCATGCCCAGGGGAATGACGTTTTGGGAGGAAAAACGATGAATAGACAAAGCGTAGGTGGGAAAGCTGCCGCCTTGAAGGCCTTGGAGACCTTACCGATTCCCCCTTGGGGCGTGCTGGGACCCGAGCTTCGGGATGAGGAGTTGGAATCCGCCCTGGAGGAACTGCTGTGCTCCATGGGAGACTGGCAGGGCTTGTGGGCGGTGCGTTCCTCTGCAGTGGATGAAGATGGCAGCCAAACCAGTTTCGCCGGGCAGTTGGAAAGCTACCTGAAGGTTCCGAGGGAACAGCTCTTGCAACGAGTACGGGATGTGCGGGCCTCCGCGTTATCAGAGCGGGTGCAGTTATACCGGAGGGAACATGGCTTGGAGGGATCCCAGGTGCCGGCGGTATTGATTCAGCACATGTTGCAGCCACGGGTGGCCGGCGTGGCCTTTGCTGTGGATCCGGTGGAGGGGCGTTGGGACCGTATCCTCCTGTCCGCCGTGCCCGGTCTGGGGGATGCACTGGTGGATGGGTCCATGGACGCGGTTACTTGGCGTTTAGATTCCGAAAATCAGGTCTGCAGCGTGGAGGTGCCCGACGGCCTCTCGGCGGATCTGCTTTCTCCTCAGGAACTTGGAGAGCTTGCCGGACTTGTGCGCGACTGCAGTCGTAAGATGGGCCGTCCTCAGGATATTGAATGGGCCATCGACGAGAAACAGCTCTGGCTACTGCAAAGCCGACCGGTGACTACCATGGGGCGGGTAAATGATCCGGAGGGGCAGTTGGCCATTTGGGATAACAGCAACATCGCGGAAAGTTACGGAGGGGTCACCACAGCCCTGACCTTTTCGTTCGCCCGCTCGGTGTACGCAGAAGTGTATCGGGTTTTTTGCCGTCTTATGGGCGTATCCCGCAAAGAGATTTCTGAAAAATCGGCCATGTTTGAGGGGTTACTCGGTCTGCAGGATGGGCGCATGTATTATAATTTGCTCAACTGGTACCGCCTTTTAGCCTGTTTCCCGGGTTTTTCCGTCAACCGGGAGTTTATGGAAGGCATGATGGGGCTTTCGGAAGGGCTTCCTGAGGAATTCAGAGCCGAGTTTGCTCCGGAACAGGGCTGGAAACGTGGACTGGCGATGCTGCGGAGTAGTGGAACCTGTTTGGGTCTGCTTTGGAATCAATGCAGATTGCCTGCCCAGGTATCCCGCTTTCAGCAGAGGTTGGAAGAGGGACTGCGTCCTCCGGCTAAACCCTGGGCGGAGATGAGCCCGGATGAGCTGGTGGCAGAGTACCGCCGGATGGAGCGGGACTTTGTGCAGGGCTGGGACGCGCCCTTGGTGAATGACTTCTTTGCCATGATCTGGTTTGGCGTCTTACAAAAGCTCTGCGCTTCCTGGTGTGGAGATGAGGACGGAAGTTTACAAAATCGTATTCTGGCAACTCAAGGCGGGATCCTGAGTGCGGAACCCGCCCGTCGCATTCGGGACATGGCCAGTCTGTTGGATGATCGTCCTGAGTGGCAGGCTCTGCTTCGGGATGCTTCCCCTCAGGAACTGGAGCAGCGCCTGCCAGCGTTTCCGGAATTACAGCAGCAGGTGGAGGCCTATCTGGAGCGCTTTGCCGATCGCTGTTTGGAGGAGCTGAAGTTGGAGAGCGAAACCTTGCGGGATAACCCGTTGCCTCTGTATCGCTCCATTGCGGCCCTGCAGCAGCTTCCGGAGAGAAAAGAACAGGTCAAGGAGCCTTTGCCTCTGCCTGAGAAAGGCTGGCAGAAACCCCTCTTCGCCTGGGTGGCCCGGCAAACCAAGGCGAGGGTGCGGGATCGGGAAAATCTCCGCTTTGAACGGACACGGGTGTTCGGCAGAGTGCGTCGTTTGTTTTTAGAATTGGGACAGCGCCTCAGTTCTGCTGGGCATCTGCTGGAGGCCCGGGATGTGTTTCACCTGACCCTGGAGGAACTCTTGGGTTTTGTGGAAGGCAGTTTTCCGGGCACTGCTTTGACTGAATTGGTGGCCGCCCGCAAAGCGGAGGGGGAGAGTTATCGGAAACTGCCTCCTCCTCCCGGTCGTTTTTTGACTCGGGGCTGGGTGAAAGGGGCACTGCGGGAAGAATTGACTTCAGCTGAGCTGAACCTGCCAGAGGGCTCGGATCAGGAGCGCAAGGGGCAGGGTTGCAGCCCGGGCAGGATCGAAGGGCGTGTCCGGGTGGTTCGTGATCCCAGAGGGGTGGAATTAGAGCCCGGAACGGTGCTCGTGGCTGAGCGGACAGACCCCGGCTGGATTTTGCTGTTTCCAGCGGCTTCGGCGTTGATCGTAGAGCGGGGCAGCCTGCTCAGCCACTCGGCGATCGTCTCCCGGGAACTGGGCCTGCCCTGTGTTGTCGGCGTGCAAGGAGCTACCTCCTGGCTACAGGATGGAGACCTCGTCATGATGGACGGTCAAAGTGGAAAAGTGATCAAGCAATCCATTGACAGAGCCGATGAGACTGGGATAGCCTAAGCTTATGAATAATGCAGAAGTGTCGCACGGTTTGCGCGTGATTGTGATTTCGGTCGAAGAACAATCGGTAGAGTGGTTTTTGGACGATGTAGGAGCAATGCGTGACGATCATGGCGGGGGTTCTGTGAGTATCTCGGGTACGCCTCTCCAGTTTATTCCGTTACGAGAGGGCGATCGCGTAGACGCGGGGATGGCTGATTTGGTTATCGGGCTGGTGCGCCACGTGGATTTGGTGAGTTTGCAGAAGCTGGAAACACAGTTTAAATCGATTCCCTCTGGATTGATGTTGCCCAGTGGCTTTTTCCTGTATCGAAAAACGGGAGAACAGGATTTTAAAATGAGTTGTCCGTATTGCGGGCAAAAACTCTGGGTTCGCGATACAGACAAAGACAAACGTGGACGCTGTCCGAACTGTAAAAAAGGCTTCACCTTGCCGCAACAGGAGGCACATCTCGCTCAGAGCCTGAGCCTGCGTTCGACGGTTCCTGTTCGGAAGATTATTCAGGGGGATGCCGCATCCTTGGGTGGACCGCTGCAAGCCTTGCTGCGGATTCAGGAAGCCGCAGGTTCCATTCATCCGCCCATGCAGGGGTCGAACGCCGCGGCGGCTCAAACCATGAATGTGAAAATCGATGCCGGCCCTCTACAAGGCTATCAATAGGGGCGTGTAATGGGGGAGGCTCGTAGATTTTGGGGAACGCTCATCCTGCTCGCCATAGTGGGACTCGTGCTTTACATCTTTGTCCCGGGGCAGCAAGCCCCGCTACAGATGTTGGGGTGGGAAGGCCTGACCATGGGCACCACCTATCGGGTGCAGGTGACCGGAGAGAGCTTGGACGAGGAGCTGGTCCAGGAAGTGAAGACCCGGGTGGAGGTGGAACTGAAGCTCATCAATGACTCCATGTCCACCTGGTTAAAGGATTCGTTGATTTCTGAATTTAACCGTAGCCCCGTTGGGGAGTCCTTTCAAGTAGACGCACATTTCCGTCGGGTCATGGAGGTCGCTCGCCAGGCTCATGAGCAAACAGAAGCTGCCTTTGATCCTACCTTGGGTCCTCTGATTCGCTTGTGGGGCTTTGACGTCGCCACTCCCGAAGAGGAACCCTCAGAAGAGGAAATTCAGCAGGCTCTTCAACTTCTTGGCTTTTCCAAGGTGATTCAGGTTGAGCCGGATGGGGGCTTCAGTCGCAGTGCCGAGGGGGTAGAGCTTAATTTATCTGCCATTGCCAAAGGCTACGCAGTAGACCGCATTGCTGCCCTCCTTGAACAGGCTGGATTTACCAATCTCTATGTGGAAATCGGCGGCGAGGTGGTGTGCCGCGGTGTAAACCAATTGCATAGCTCCTGGCGGATCGGCATTCAGACCCCTCGTGAGGATTCGTTGGATTCTGCGTTGCAGGTTGTTCGTCTGGAGAACCGGGCCCTGGCCACCTCCGGCGATTATCGAAACGTTCGCCGCAGCGCGGATGGCCGGGTGCATCATATTCTGGATCCCCGTACAGGTAGACCCACGACGCATGGCTTGGCCTCTGTTTCTGTGTTGGCTGAGGATTGTGTTCGTGCCGATGCCCTGGCGACCGGGCTTTTTGTGATCGGTACTGAACGAGGATTGGAGCTGGTGGCTTCCCTGGAAGGAGTCGAGGCCTTATTCATCAATCGGGAAGGGGAAGATTTCCGGATCTACATGACCCCCGGCTTCCGGGATGCACTGGTTCGGCTTCCCTAAGCGGAGCCTATCCAATTAGGTTCAAGGGGCTCCCATAATCTGAGTTTGATCATAGGAACCCTTTTTCCGAGCCAGGCTCAGATCTTCAGGCTTTTCCAGTCTTTCTCCAGAATGCCCTTGGGATTCACGCTCATGTGTTCTCGGAGCACGGTGGCATAGAGTTGGCGGAAGTCCAGGTTGTGCTGCAGATCCCCGCGGAAGAGTTTTTCGGGGGCCAGATCAGGCAGGCTGCCGTGTACGCCTCCTTTGAATCCGCCGCCCAATACCATCGCCGGTGCTGCTGCGCCGTGATCGGTGCCGCCGCTGCTGTTTTCGGATACCCGACGACCGAATTCACTGAACACCAGCATACAAACCCGCTCTTCATTCCCCTGCCGTTTCATTTCCGCCCAGAAGGATTTGAGTGAATCTCCCAGCTCACGCATCAGTCGGGCATGGCTACCTACCTGATTCGCGTGGGTGTCATATCCGCCCTGCGATACATAATACACCCGGGTGGACATGCCGCCGGCAATCATACGGGCAACCAGCGAGAGGTCGTTGCCCAGTTTGTTTTTGGGAAAGCCTCCAGGAGCAGCCTGCTTTTTCAGGACATCATGTAGGTGGTCGCTGGAGACCACGGCATCCAGGTGGCTGCGCTCCAGAAAGGCGAGGGGATCATCCAGATCGACCCGTCGTCCCGGGCCGGGCATATTGATGCTGGCGCCGGACATGATGTCGATATCGTCATCAAAATCAAATTTCTGAGGGTTGCGGAAGGTGATTCCCATACTGCCTTCGCCGTCAAAGGCCTGCGGAGGTTGATTGGTCAGGCTGATGCCGGTCTCCGGTGCCATTCCCTGACATTGATTGTCAAAATAGCGCCCCAGCCAGCCGTTGCTGCCAGGATCTGCTTCCGGACGGGCACTGTGCCAAATCTCGGTCGCCCGGAAATGGCTTCGGTTGGGGTTCGGGTAACCCACCCCTTGCACCAGGCTTAACAGGCCATCGTCGTACAGGGCTTTCAGACCATCCAGATTCTCATGCAATCCCAGATTTCCCTCCAGGTTGAGAGCGGTTTTTTCCACCAGGCCCAGACGAGGGCGGGCTCGGCGATAATGATCGTTTTCAAGAGGAATAAAGGAGTTCAGGCCATCGTTTCCGCCAGCTAATTGCATCACGATCAGGATGGGGGCGTCTTTTCCGTGCGGTCGCTGGGTTAACATGGCGGCCTCAGCGGCATCCACGCGCAGCAGGGTACGGTCCAGGAAGGCGGGTAAGGTGGTGGCCAGAGCGCCGCCAATGAGGCCACGCTTCAGAAAACTGCGTCGGGTACAAAGTGTGGGGCTCATCAGATTAGTTGGTATTGGGGTTGTTGGAGGATGTGGTTCAACAGATTGCGCACTTGCAGCGCGTTCCAGTCGGAGGGAGGAGGCATCTTGGCCAGGATTTGGTCGATACCCTGTTGTTCCAGAGGGCGGAGCTGGGAGGCGAAAAAGCGGTCGAAGAGTTGCTCCCGTGCCTCTTTGCGGCTGATCTTCCGGTCGGGAAGAATGGCTTCAGGATTCACCACTCCCGGCGCTTTCAGTAATTGTTCAATGGACTGATAGCGTAGGGCCAGCGTGGAGCCGGTGATCCAGGCGGATCCTCCGTCCCAACCTTTCACCGATGGCGGGCGATACAGTTCCTGGCCCAGGGCCCGGCAGGCCTGTAGGACTCTGGGCGTGGGGGGAGCTTTTCCTTCCAAGAGGCGAATGCTGTTCACGCAGAACATCACCGGACTTTTGATCTGGGTACGCTGTTGTTCCGCTGCGTAGAAGGATGGGTGCAGGAACATCGCCCGGAGCAGGGCTTGGAGAGAATGACCCTGTTTACGAAAATGAGGTGCGAGATCGTTGATGGCCCGTTTGAGATCGTGCGGACCCGCAAAGAAGGACCAGAGACGTTCCACCAGATATTCATCCGAACGTTCTTTTTTTACAATCAGGTCAATAATATCTCGGCCATCAAAGCGTCCGGACTCTCCGAAGAAACGTTTGTTTCCTTGGTCGTGCAGGAAAGGGCGCTCTTTGAACTCCCAGCGGTCCGCATCCATCGACCAGCCGGTCAGGGCCCGGGCAGCATTCCGGATGTCATCTTCACTGTAATGGCCTTCACCCAGAGTGAACAGCTCCATCAATTCACGGGCGAAGTTCTCGTTGGGTTTCTTTTTATTGCTGCGGGCATTGTCCAAATAGTTGAGCATGGCCGGATCTTTGGCGACCGCCTCAATCAGATCCGGCCAGTGTCCGCGTCCTTTTTCCCGAAAGCTCATGTTCTGCAAGAGCATCGGATACGCAGCCCGTACCTTCTGGAAAGAGGTGGCAAAGTGGCCATGCCAGAACAAGGTGAGCTTCTCCTCGAGAGGGAAGTCGCTGTCCCGCATTCGCTCCAGCCACCAGATACTGGCCACGCGCAGATTCTGGCGCTGGCTTCGCTGAAAGGCCATGTTGCGTTTCCGGCGTTCCTCTTCGGGCAGTTTGCGGAAGCTGGCGCGGTCCATCCCGTCAGGGCGTCGGGATGAAGCATGCTCGGCCTTAAAAAAGGCAGGTGCTTGTGTGCGGGCCGCTTCCGGAGAGGGCTGCAGGAGTTTATCGACCGCATCCTCAATATCGAGGGCAGCCCAATTGGCCCGTTCCCGGGGCGTGGCACCAAAGCCGGCCCGGTTTAGCAGATGGGCAGCGGTCTGGTCGTTCCAGTGTCGTCGTGCAAGTATTGGTGGAGGCATAAGTATTCCGAATGTACTGCAGACAACGAAGCCCCCGCAATTTTATTGTGGGGGAGATCTTTTTTTTGAAAAAAAACTGCAGCGGTTCAGGAATGCCGGTTGAGCAGGTAGCGAACCATCTGTTCCAGTCGGGGGCTGGGTGGGTCCAGTTCCTCTAGGAGGGACAAGGCTTCCTCGGTCAAGCGGCTGGCTTCTTGCCGGCTACGCTCCAAGCCCCATAATGCCACCGCGGTGAGTTTTTCCTGATCTTCGTCGCTGTGCGCGGGTTTACCCAGCGTTTCGGTGCTCTCGGTTGCGTCGAGAATGTCATCCAGAATCTGAAAGGCCAGACCCACTTTCAGACCTACTTCCCCAATTTTATCGACTTTAGAGCTGCAGGCTCCGGCGCAAAGTGCGCCGCAACGAAGGGAACAGGAGATGAGGCGGGCTGTTTTTTCGTGATGGATAAATAACAGCCGTTCTTCATCGGGAGCCTGATGTTCGGCAGCAAGGTCTTCAACTTGTCCGCCGATCACGCCCAGGCTGCCCCCGGCACGGCTGAGTTCGCAGACCAATTGCCCCGGGGCATGCGGAGGCGGAACCGGAGTCATCGCCATCCATTCAAAGGCCAGAGTGAGCAGGGCGTTCCCCGCGAGCAAAGCGTTTGCTTCCCCGTAGCGGATATGCGTGGCCGGCATGCCACGACGTAATTCATCGTCATCCATGCAGGGTAAATCGTCATGCACCAGCGTGGAGGCGTGAAAGATCTCCAAGGCAAAGGCCGGTAACTGTGCTTTGCGCGCGTCATGCCCAAAGAGTTCGCAGGCACTCAAGCAAAGCAGAGCCCGTAAGCGCTTGCCTCCATTGAGGCAGGCATAGCGCATGGCTTCATGCAGCAATGCCGGACGGGTATCCGCTGGAGGGAGGGCCAGCTCCAGGCCTCGTTCCACCTGCTCCTTTCCCTGCTTCAGCCACTCGGAAAGAGGGGTTTCTACGGGGGGCAGCTCCGGGGGTGGCAGATTGACTTTCATTTCGGCATCCTTTATGCTCCATCATTCTGCAGATCAACCCTGCAGCCCATTTTAAGGAGAAGATATGCCAACTTATGATTACGTGTGCGAGGCCTGTGGCCACGAAATGGAAGCCTTTCACTCGATGAGTGCCGAACCATTGAAAGAGTGTCCGGCCTGTGGCGAGCCAGCCCTCAAGCGCCAGATTGGTGCAGGTGCGGGTCTGTTGTTTAAAGGGAGTGGGTTTTATCAAACGGATTATCGGAGTGACAGTTATAAAAAGGGAGCCAGTTCGGATAAGAGCTCTTCCTCTTCTTCGTCCTCCTCCACTTCCAGTTCAGATAGCTCATCGAAAAAAAAGCCTGAAAGTAAACCCGCTGCGTAAACGAACAGATCTATGGGCGCAAATTCCTCCTCTCTCCCTACAGTAGTCTGTCCGGCCTGCGGCGAAGAAAACCGCATTGGCCAAGCCTTCTGTTCCTCTTGTGGAGAACGGATGTTTCAGGAGGATGGGGCTGCGCCGAATGTGAAAGTGCGCCTGCGGGGAGGCGTCCGTACGGCATTACGCAATTTTTGGATCAGTTTCGGGGTCACCTTGTCGCTGGTCTGTGTGTCCCTTTGGCTTTGGCCCTTTTATCCCCAGGGTTCCGATGGCCGTGGGGCTAACCCTCGTGAAGCCACACAATTAATGGCGGATACCAAAGCTCGCATGGATGCGGGAACCTCGCTTCCGATGCTTAGCATCCGCGAAGATACCTGGAACCGCCATTTCCGCGATAGCCTGCCTCAAGGAAAAGAACTGAAGCTGTCCTTTGATGCGGAACGCTCAGTTCTTGTGGCTGTAGAACAGATCGGAGTGATTAAATTCAGTACCCGCATCGTGTTTTACTCGGATGATGCTGGACGGGAGCCACGGGTCGAGAGTTTGTGGCGGGGGCATTTTCCCCTGCCCACCCGGATGGTGGAGGGGGAATTGCAACGAATTCAGGAAGACTTTCTGTCTGAATTGGATCCCCGTCTCTGGCAGGAACTGGAATTGGTCCGCATGGAGCGTGGCCTTATGTACCTGAAGCAGAAATAAGCCAATGCGGATCCTCCTGCAACGGGTGAAAGAAGCCCGCGTCGAAGTGGATGGAAACTGCGTGGGACGAATTGGCCCGGGGCTGCTGCTTTTTGTGGGAGTCGGCCGGAACGATGTGGCTGCGGATCGCGAATGGCTGGCCCGTAAAGTGGCCGGACTTCGCATCTTTGAGGATTCTGAGGGAAAAATGAACCTCCCGGTCTCATCTGTAGGAAGTTCCGTGCTCGCGGTGAGCCAATTTACCCTCTACGGAGATTGCCGCAAAGGCATGCGTCCCGGATTTTCGGGGGCGGCTGGGGCTGAAGAAGGTCGTGCCGGCTTCGAGGAATTCGTAGAGTTGCTTCGCGCTCAGGATTTGCAGGTCGAATGTGGGCAGTTCCAGGCGGATATGCAGGTGTATCTGCAGAATGATGGTCCCGTGACCCTTTGGTTGGAGCGGGGAGAGGCGTGATGCGTTTCTTGGGGCTGCTCCTCTGTGTGTCCCTGTCCTGCCTGGGGGAAGAGCTCAGTAGTGCGTTGAGTGCAGACCGCTCTGTGCAGGCGACTGCTGCCAGCGCCTTAGAGCGGCAACGCCTGCAGCAATGGACCATGCAACTTCGCCGCAAGGTAGAACAAGACTGGGGGAGGCGTCTTGAATTTGAGGCCCGTGATCCCTTCCGGGTTATTCTCTTAGAGGAAGCTGGCGAACGGCAAGGGTTTTTTCAGCGCTTGGAGCTGGGTCGCTTTCAGCAACAACTCTGGGTGGGCAAGGAAGATGCATCCTGGGCTGAAGCCTTGGAGGCGGGGATCATGCGGGCCCACCTGAACCGTTTGCTAAGCCAGCAGCCTCCCCGGGCTTCCCGTGAAGCACCGGCCTGGTTGCTAGAGGCGTCGCTGGTGGAGGCTGCGGACTGGGGGGAGGGGCAACGTTGGCCTGCTTATCCCGAGATTCTAGGGGATCCGAATCTGGAGGCCTCTGTGGAAAGCTGGTGGTTGCTCCATTTTGTGAAAGATCAGGGGAAAACGCAGCTGCTCCTCGATCGCTTTCGCTCCTCTGATCCCT
Organism: Verrucomicrobia bacterium UBA6056; assembly: GCA_002429005.1. Lineage (GTDB taxonomy): Bacteria > Verrucomicrobiota > Kiritimatiellia > SS1-B-03-39 > UBA6053 > UBA6056. Next base: position 99,971 of record DIYK01000109.1, on the reverse strand, counting down.
TTCGTCTTGGAGACTGGGCGGACCTGGCTGGAGCCAGCGATCTGCGGGAACTGCATCAGCGTTGGGATTTGTGGGTTGCTGCCACAGGAGACGCTTGGATGGCTGAATTCCGCTTGGAGTTTGAGGCCGAGTTGCGGCTACAGGAACTGCTGTGGATTTATCCGGCACTCTATGGGGTGGCCGACCCGGAATTCCGTCGCAGGCGGATGCTGCCCTCCGATCTGGAGGATCATGTCGAGGAGACTTGGCTGATTCCGTTGCTGCAACGTTGGATGTTGGATTTGCAGCGCCTGCGTTTTCGGCAACCTGCGGATCTCTCGCTGGCGGTGGAAGCCTGGCTGCAGTGGGGAGGGCAGCTTGTGGAGGCTGCGCAGGATGGAAAACTGAGTCGAAAAGAAAAACGACAACTTCGGGAGCTCAATCCTCAAAATCTACAAAGCCGTGAGCCCTGATTTTTTCGCGAACTGCTGAACGAAAAAGCTCTTCATTTCCAGAGAACCCGTGTTATGGCCGAATCATGAACGCCTTGCTCGAATCCTCGTGTCCGGAACTCAAGCTGCTGGCCCGCGGCAAGGTCCGGGATGTGTACGAAGTGGATGCTGGTCATCTGCTCTTTGTAGCTACGGACCGCATCTCCGCGTTTGACGTGGTGATGAAGAACGGGATTCCCGGGAAAGGAAAGCTGCTATCCCAAATCAGCGGCTATTGGTTCCGGACCCTGGGGAAAAAGCGTCCACATCATTTGGTCACGGATCAGATTGAGGACATGCCCGCTTCAGTGCAACGCTACAGCGATCAGTTGAGCGGACGCTGTCAGCTGGTGCGGAAATTAAAAATTCTCCCGGTCGAAGCCATTGTGCGGGGCTATCTGGCCGGATCCGGCTGGAAATCCTATCAGCATGACCGTTGCGTCTGTGGGATTCCGCTTCCGGAAGGCTTGAAACGAAACGGGCGTTTACCTACCCCCCTGTATACTCCCAGTACCAAAGCGGAGCTCGGGGAACATGATGAGAACATTTCTCCCGAGGAGGCGTTGCGCATTCTGGGGCGGGAGCAAGGCAAGCGGGTCGCTGAACTTGCGGTATCTCTGTATCGGGAGGCCGGTGCGCATACCCGCGAAAAAGGGATTATCCTCGCAGATACGAAATTTGAGTTTGGAGTGGATGAGCAGGGGCAGATTTGTCTGGCCGATGAACTTTGCACCCCGGATAGTTCCCGATTCTGGCCGCTGGATGAATGGAAAGAGGGCGAGGAACCCCCGAGTTTTGATAAACAGTTTATTCGGAATTACCTCGAATCCATCTCCTTTGACAAACAGACGCCCATCGAACTTCCTGAGGACGTGGTCGAGCAAAGTCTGGAGAAATATCGGGAAGCCTGCCTTCTCGTGACGGGCGAAGAAGCCTCGGCTTGACATTTTTCAGTGGAAGCCTAGGTTGAATCTATGAAATCCGCCCTGAACCTGCTGGCTCTGCTTCTCCTTCTAAACGAAGGCTAAGCGGCGTTGTGCACGGTTCTCCTCCCCAGCACCCGCCGCGTCCGGCGGGTGTTTGAGTTTTCTGTCGGCGCGGTACAGCCCCCAAACATAGTATGAGCATACAAAACGACCCCAATCAGGTACTCATCTTCGACACCACCCTGCGTGATGGTGAACAGTGCCCCGGCGCAAGCATGGGCCTGCAGGAAAAATTGCAGGTGGCCCAGGCGCTGGCACGCCTCAAGGTCGATATCATCGAGGCGGGCTTTCCTATTGCATCCCCAGGGGATTTTGAAGCTGTTGAAGCCATCGCCTCCAGCATACAGGGGCCCCGCATCGCCGGTCTGGCACGCTGTGTGGAGCGGGACATTGAACACGCCGGGCGTGCCGTGGCTCCTGCGGGGGATCGCGGACGCATTCATGTATTTTTGGCCACGTCGGCCATTCATCGTGAGTTCAAACTGAAGAAGGCCAAAGAAGAAATTATCCGTGCCGCGGTAGCCGGTGTACTTCAGGCTAAAGAGTTTGTGGATGATGTTCAGTTCAGTCCGGAAGATGCCTCCCGCACCGAGTTGCCTTTCCTGGCCGAAGTGTGTGAAGCCGTCATTGATGCCGGTGCCACCACCGTGAATATTCCGGATACCGTCGGCTACGCCGTTCCGGAGGAATTTGGTGCCTGCATCCGCTACTTGAAGGAGCATGTCGCCAATATCGATAAAGCGGTCATTCACGTACATTGCCATAATGATCTCGGCTTGGCCGTAGCCAATTCTCTGGAAGCCTTGCGCTATGGAGCCCGTGGCGTGGAGTGTACGCTGAATGGTATCGGAGAACGCGCCGGAAACTGCTCTTTGGAAGAGATTGTGATGGCGTTGCGTACCCGAAAGGATGCCTATCCGGGTCTCTTCACGAATATTGAAGCGAAAGAAATCACCCGCAGCAGCCGTCTGGTCAGTCAGTTGACCGGGTTGCATGTACAGCGCAACAAAGCCATTGTGGGTGCCAATGCTTTTGCCCACGAATCCGGGATTCACCAGGACGGCATGCTCAAAGAGCGCAGCACCTATGAGATTATGAACCCCGAGGATGTGGGCCTGGTTACCGGTACCGAATTGGTGCTGGGAAAACATTCCGGCCGTCATGCTTTTAAAGAGCATATGGGGAATCTGGGCTTTCCCTTGGATGGCGAAGCCCTGCAGCAGGCCTATGAGGCCTTTATCGCCCTCGCGGATAAAAAGAAGCATGTGTATGACGATGACCTGGTCGCCATTATGCAGAGCACCTACAACGAAAGCGGTGGAGCTTTTGTGCTCAAGTATCTGCATGTAAGCACGGGCAATCAGACTGTGCCTACGGCTACGGTTCGCCTGGAAAAAGAAGGCGAAATCTATGAGGACGCCGCCTGTGGTGACGGTCCCGTGGATGCGGCCCTCAAGACCATCGAGCGCATTACCGGCGTGCATGGCGTGGTGGAGGATTTCACCCTGCAGTCCATTACCACCGGCAAAGATGCCATGGGCGAAGTCACCGTGGCAGCGCGCTTTAACGAAGGAAAACTGGTGACCGGGAAAGCCTCCAGTACGGATATCGTTGAAGCCGGCGCCCGGGCCTATCTGAATTGCATTAATCGGCATCTGGCCGGATAATACCCAGCCCCGTGCCCTTCTGAAGTCACGGGGCTTTTTTCTGTGAGCTGGAAAGTGGCAACCTCGTGGAGCCTGCCTTACAGATAGGTTCTTTTGCTACAAGGGATCTAACGGATTCCGAAAATATCCGCCCAGAGTGCCTGCCCCTGCGTGGCACGGGTCATCATCCGGTCGCTCAACCCGAGTGAGGGCTCCGTTTAGATCTCCAGGGTCTCTTCGTAGCGGGGCACTTCAACGGGAATGCCCATCCCTTGATTCAGCTCCTCTGCAAAGCCAAGAGAGACTTCTTCCTCTCCATGATTGAGTAGTATGCGTTTGGGTGGAGGATTCAGCTCCTTCAGCCAGTGGCTCAGTTCACTGCGGTCCGCGTGTCCACTAAAGCCCTGCAGTTGTTCGATACGCGCCCGCAGGGGGATGGGGCGTCCCATGATGCGTACTTCATCGGGCTCTTCCAGAATCTGCCGCCCCAGAGTACCGGGAGCTTGATAGCCGACGAAGAGAATACAACTCTCAGGGCGGCTGATGTTGTGGGCGAGATGATGTTTGATGCGTCCGCCAGTGCACATCCCGCTGCCGGCAATCACGCAGACACTGCCCCGAATGCGATTAATGGCTTTGGATTGGTCCCGACTGCGGGAAAGCTGCAGACCTGGAAAATCAGTTGGGTGCAGACCTTGTTCAATCAGTTCCCAGGTTTCGTCATCAAATAGTTCGCGGTTTCGTCGGAACACTTCGGTTACCCGCACCGCCATGGGGCTGTCCAAAAACACCAAGGTGGGTGGAATACGTTTTGCAGCCAGGAGTTGGCTGAAGTGATAGAGGATATCCTGACTGCGTTCGACTGCAAAACTGGGAATGATCAGGTTGCCCCCTTCTTTGTGGGTGCGGTTGATTACGTCGGCCAGTTGATCCGGAATATGATCATTTGGTGCATGATCGCGATTGCCATAGGTGCTTTCCAGTAAGACCACATCCGCTCCGGGAGGCGGTACAGGATCCCGAAGGATGGGCATATCGCTTCGGCCCAGGTCCCCGGAGAAGAGAACCGATTTTCCTTCATGCTCAACCCGAATACTGGCGGCACCCAGGATGTGTCCTGACTCATACCAGGTTGCGAACACTCCGGGGGCAATTTCCGTTTTTTCCTCAAAGTGAAGAGGCTCAAACTGACTCACCGCCCGTTCGGCATCTTCCACGGTATACAGAGCCTCGTAGGGGTAGGGGGAGCGTCGCTTTTCACGCTCGTGGCGTTTTTGTTTTTGCCGGAGATCTTCTTCCTGAATCCGAGCGGAGTCCAACATGACGATCCGGGCGATATCAGCAGAGGCATCTGTACTGAGGATGCGCCCGCGAAAGCCTTGGGCGACCAGACGGGGGATCCGGCCACAGTGATCCAGGTGAGCGTGGGTGAGCAGCAGCACGTCGATGCTGGCTGGGGGGACCGGGAAATCATTCCAGTTCAGTTTTTGGAATTTTCGTTCCTGAAAGTAGCCGCAATCGACGAGAATACGGGAGTTGCCGCACTCCAGCAAGGTGCAGGAGCCGGTGACAGTGCGGGCGGCGCCAAGCAGTGTCAGTTTCATGGGAGTTATCCTTTCAGGGTGGGCTGAACGAAACGCCCCCGTAACCAACGCACGGCAAACAAATCCCAAATGGTTTTCTTCAATCTGCCCCAGTTGGTGTACTTACTGGTTCCGGCACTGCGAGGCCGATGGTTTACGGGGAGTTGATGAATCTTGGCCCCCTGCAGGGCAAACAGCGAACCCATAAAACGGTGCATGCCATTCCAAGGTGTCAGCAGATCCATGTAGTGCTGTCGGAAAATTTTGATCGCACAGCCCGTATCCACGATATCCTCCTTCAGAATGGAGTTTCGGACACCGTTTGCCCATTTGCTGCCAATGCGTTTCGAGAAAGTATCTTTGCGGGCTGCACGGAAACCGAACACCGCATCATAGCCTTCCCGTTCGGCATACATCTTGGGTAGATCCGCGGGGTCATTTTGGCCATCGGCATCCAGAGTCGCGACCCATTCAGCCTTGGCCTCTCGAATTCCCATCCATAGCGCCCCGGACTGGCCTACGTTCTTTTGCAGCGAGATGAGGCGAAGACCGGCATGCTTTTCCCCAAGCGCGGTGATCTGTTGCGCGGTATCATCGCTGCTACCGTCGTCGACTGCGCAGATTTCCCAGGCCTCCGGCCATTCGCCTTGCAGCACACCAATCAGTTCTTCCAGCACCGGAACAATTGCCTCGGATTCATTATAAATGGGCAGAACAACAGACAGGGCGGGTGATGACATGGCCGTGTGCTACCGAACTGAAACGGAGAATCAATCCAAGAGTCGGCAGAGGATGTGCCCTGCAGAAGCTGTGATGGGGGAGGGGCTGGTTTTTTCCTTGAACGAGTGGCCCTGGACTTCGGATGTGAGCCCCAGCGGGGCGGTATTCTTACGGGTTAGGTCGGCCAGGCTTGCGGCCCGTGGCCTGAAGGCCGACGGCTACTCTATATGTGTCAGAATCAACCCGAGAGTCGGGTGGGGCTCGAATGGGGCTCTTCTGGTTGATCCTATGCCTGATGCTCTTTGACGAAAAACCAAAAAAAAGCCCCGCATTTCGCGGGGCTTTTGCATCGTAAGAGGCAAGCTTACTTGATTTTAGCTTCGCGGTAGACCACGTGTTTACGAGCGATGGGATCAAATTTTTTGATCTCCATTTTTTCCGGCTTCAGTTTCTGGTTCTTCGTTGTGGTGTAGAAGTGACCAGTGTCGGCGGTAGAAACGAGTTTGATAAGATCGCGGGCCATGATGTCCTCCTCAGACCATGAAGTCTTCTTTATTGGGGTTGTCGTACTTGCCGGCCTTCAGATCGGAGACCTTCACCCACATGGTGCGCACCGTGCCGTCGCTGAAACGGATTTTTTTGCGCTGGGCGTTGGTTTTGAAGGTACGGCGGCTGATACCCGTGGTATTCAGACCAATGCCGCCGGACTTCTTGGGAAGACCTTTGCGGGTAATTTTGTTGCCGCGGGTGGTTTTCTTGGCGCCGCGTGTGTTCAGTTTAGCCATGTGACTCTCCGTGAGATCGGTAAATTGGTGGAAAAGGGCGCTAAACATACGAATCCAGAGTCTGCTTGGCAACCTAAAATCGGCGAAATTTCATTCCTCCAACATACCGGCTTTGCGTTTCCGCTCTTCGAGGGAACGAACTTTGGCTTCATATCGCGTGATTTCCTGCTCTGTTGCCGGTCGCAGCACCCAATCCCCCTTGCGATGATCTTTGCCAACCGGGCCCAGATTTTTCAGCCAAATGGCGGCCGTTCCTTCCGCTCCCTCCGCTGCTGTGAGCCTGCCTTCGCCGTTAAAGATCCGTTTTAGGCCCGGGTAGTGCATCTCATCATTTCGAATGATCAGCTCGCCCTGTTCGTTGCTGTGCAGTTCAAAACTGCCTTTGAGTTTTTCCAGCATCTGCACATGGACGCCCCCGGGAATATCACTCAGTTCCACCAGACCCTCTTTGTAGACGATGGGGCAGTCGAAGTTGTAGATCCCAGGAGGCAGTCCTGCGATACCCGGCGGATCATCCGACGGCGTGCTGACACAGGCCGTCATGCCCATGATGCAGAAAATCAGGGCCAGGAGTTGCAGGGGGCGAAGCAAAGGGGCAGGGTGGGGACTGTTCATACTGTAGAAAGGTTCCATGCAACTATCGATCCGCAAAGAGGAAATCAATGAGAAGCCGATGTTGGCCTATGCTGGGCCTGTACATGTGGTGTGGGAGGCCTCCGCCCTGCCTGCCGCTGTAGAGGCGCTTCGGGCAGAGCAACATCTGGGTTTTGACACGGAGACCCGCCCCGCGTTTCGCAAGGGAGAGTCCTATGATCCCAGCCTGCTGCAACTCGCCGGGGAACGGGAGGTCTGGCTCTTTCAGGTGCAACGGCTTCCGGAATTGAAGGAGCTCTTTGCGTTGCTCGCCGATCCTGCCATTCTGAAAAGTGGCGTGGCCATTGACCGGGATATTAAAGAGTTGCAGGTGCTGAGCTCCTTTCAGCCGGCTGGCTTCGAGGATGTCGGCGAAATGGCCAAGGAGCGAGGCTTTCGCCAAAGTGGCCTCCGGCCTCTTACCGCTATGTTGTTGGATGGACGTCTCAGCAAATCCGCCCAGACCAGTAATTGGGCCGCGAAGGAGTTAAGCGCAAAGCAAATCCGCTATGCGGCCACGGATGCCTGGGTTTCCCGACTGCTGCATCAGAAAATGCGGGAGATCCCATTGCCCGAGCCGAAAGAGGAGAGCTGAGTTTTACTCGGCCTCCTCCCGGGGAACGCCACAGATTTCCTCAATCATCCATTGCAAACGCTCTGCGTTCTGTTTGCCTTTGATGCTTGGGACCAGAGCCTGCTTTTTTCCATCAGCCTTGCGCAGGCGAAGCGTGTAAAAGCTGACATTCCCGGACTGACTGCTGGCAGCGAGTTCAAGGGTCTTGAGCTCCTCCATCGTAAAAGGATAGGGCCCCTTGGCTCCAAAGAGACCGCAACGCAGCTCCAGGCTTCCCTTCTGGAGATTCAAGGTCTGGGAACTGAAACAGCTGTGCAGGGTTCCCAGTAAGATCAATACCCCGAGGAGGCCCCCAATCAGGGGGAAGAGGATGGGCGCTTCGGTATACACGAAAATCACCGCGACAATGCTGTTCCAGATGATGGCAAAGGCCAGCATCGCGAAACTGTAGCCTTTATGGCGCATCATGGGGAATCTTAACTGGGTGGAGCCGTTTAGCCCGGGCTGTACCTGTACGTGCTCTTCCTGCCAAAGGCGCTCCTGGGCAACACGGTCGTCCCGAATTTCTTCTGCCTGCTTCGGAACGACATAATCTGGATCGCTTTCAGCGGTACGGAAAACCGGAACATCAAATTCTGCATGAAAATCCACTCCGGGCGTGGCTGCCGTGGCCTCCAATTTCCATTGAACCTTATTGGATTCATTGGAGGTATCGACTTCGTGGCATTCGTAGGGGATTTGAAACAGGACGGGAAGCAGGGTCCCTCCTGTGGGGGTACGTCGTTGATCGGTGATGATCTCCTCATGTGACCAGAGATCGGTGACCCGCACACTGCGGTTCTTGCCACTGCCGCTGACCACGTGCCGTTGGCAGCGCAGGGCCATGCGGACTCCCTCTGTGGCGATGAGGGTTTTGGGAATAACAATGGCTCCGCTGAAGCTTCCGCCGATCACTCCGGGAAGAGTTTGCAGCTGCAAGGTCACCTGGCCATACTTCAGGTAGCGGATCCAAAGATAGATCGCCGCGGCCAGCAATCCCAGTCCGACCAGCGGAAAGATCAATGCGAAGAGAATGGCCCGGTTTTCCCGGATAAAAAATTCTTCATGGAACGCGAACAGAGCTGGAGTGGAGATGAGAGTCCAGACCACCGCAAACAGTGTGAGTCCCAGAGCCATGCCTTTCCCTCCGGAACGGATCTCTCCGCTAGCCCATTTCTCATCCTGTAACCAGGGCTCATTGGGGTGAAGTCCACTGAGAGTCTGATTTTTGCGGGCGTTCCTGCCTCCCAGCAGACCTGCCATCATGATCCCAAAGCCTACGCTGAAAAAGACCAGGCCAAACACTCCTAGAAAACCCACCAGCTCCCAACGAAGTTGTGGGAAGAGGATGGATTCACTGGGGTTCTCCGGGTTTACATGTACGGGTAAAGGACGCTCATCGACCTTGGCCGCTTTTAAGATACCGGCCGTTTCCTCCTGAAAGTCACCAATGTTGTCCGCGGTGCGGGACAGGGCGACCCGGTAGCCCTCGTAATGTGTTCCCTCCCAACTGTAGCTGTAGCGAGCGGTGGCGTTGTAGGAATCATCCGAGCGGCGGAGTTCAGATTCATGAATGATCGCTTCTGTGGTCGGCCAGGCGGACATTCGCTGGGCACTCCAGATCTGCTGAGCGGCCAAATAGAGTACAAACAGACCACCGCAGGCAAAGGGCAGCGCAAACAATACGAGGCATCCAGATTTGGAGCGGGAGTTTTTTCTCATGCGCGGAGACTACACGCAGCCTCTTCTTCAGCGCGAGTGGAAACTGGCCCCGATTCTGTAATCGCCGGATTTTAGGATTCCGGGGAGGGGCAGACGAGAAAGAAAAGTTGTTCCTGTTTCGGCTGACGGGTGATGCGGATCCCTTCCCGTTGAGTTTGACCGGCTTCGAGACGTTGGAGGCCTCCTTGTCGTTGTGTGACATACATCAGGGCTTCTTCACCGTCTACATTTCGCAGCTGAATTTGAGCCGCCTGTTGACCTTGTACACTGCAATACCGGGCTCCGACAGGCTGCCAGCCGGCAAAGGAGTGCCGGGGAAATTCTGCCGGGGCAAATTGGAGGGCCGGAAGGAGTTGAGAAAGCTCTGACCACTGCCCCAGGGCCTGGAAGGGACGGGGGTCTTCTTTTCGAAATTGGCTAGCAAGTTCTTTGGCCACTCGTTGTTCCAGATCCCAGCGCTGTAGTCCGGGACGGAGTAGGAAAGCTGTAAGGATCAGCAGGGCGGCTACGGCCAGGCTGCTCTGGCGCCGGCGAAGGCGACGCTTCTGGATACGCAGCGCAAGGTTCTCCTGGAAGGCGGAGCTGGGTTGCTGATCTCCGTAGTAGCCCTGCAGGCGTTCTTCAAGATTGGACATGCTGCGCTCCTTCTGTTTGGCCTAGACGCTCGCGTAGCTGCTGTTTGGCACGGTGTACCAGGCTGAGAATACTGTTTTTGGGGCGCTTCATCAGTTTCGAGACCTCTTTGGCGGTATATCCTTCTACCACCATTAAGTACAAGGCCTCGCGTTGATCAGGTTTGAGCGTGGCCAGGGCCGCTTCCAACGCTTCATCTTTTTCCGAGGGACCTCTCCCCGCGGGTTCCAGGTCCAGGGGTTCAAAGCGGATAATGTTCTCCCGCCGGGCCTGGTCGCAGCGCAGATTCCGAATACTCCGGAATAAGGCGGCTTTGTTGGGGATGCCCCCATAGCACTTCCATAATTTTTCGCAGGCTCGCTGGAGCAAATCCTCCGCGTCCGCAGGCTGTACACAGAGAGACAGCGCGTATCGGTAGCCGGATTGGTAGAGTTCCGGAAGAGCTATGGGAGATCCTGTCATTTAGGCTTCGTCGAGTTTGGCTTGGATGCGCTTACTCATTTCTTTCAGGGTATCGGCTTTTGTAAAACGATCCAGGACCTTCCCGCTTTCGGCATCGACCAACAGTAAGTAGCCTGTGCCTTTCTGTTCGCTGTAGAGCGGGCTGATGTCCATCACATCCGCCAGTAACATGGCCTGATGTTCGGTGCTGCGGTTGGTGCGGTCGAATTCCAGGAAAAGGACGGCTTTGCCATCAAATTTGTTCTGTAAGTCTTCGAGCACCGGGCCCATGGTCTTACAGGAGCCGCACCAATCGGCATGGAATTTCAGGACAACGAGTTCGGCTTCCGCAGCGCTCAAGGAGGCGGCGGCCAGGCTTAGGGATACAATGAGTAGACGTAGGATGTTCATGGGGAGTTTCCAGGGTTGGGGTGAAAGTTCATCTGCAAGACGTTTGAGCAGGGGATCTGATTGCAGAAATCTGAATTTTTTTTCTTTTCTTTTCACAAGCTCTCTGGGCCTCCGGATTTCCCCCTTTTCTTTTTGCGGCATCAGTGCTCTAACTAGGTATGGCCAGTATTGACACCTACCTTGAACAGCTGATTGCCCGCAAGGGCAGCGACCTTCACCTCACAGCCGAACGTCCGCCCATGATGCGTGTGGATGGGGATATGGTCGCCTTGACGAATACGCCCGTGGAGCATGCCGTGGTGGACGGGTTGATCCGGGAAATCATGGATGAGAAATCGCTGCATGATTATACCGAAACCTGTGATGCCGATTTTGCCTATGAAATCGAAGGCTTGGCCCGTTTCCGCGTAAACGTGTTTCAGAGCCGGTATGGGATGGGCTCGGTCTTTCGTCAGATCCCCAGCAAAGTGCTGACCGCGGATGATCTCAAACTGCCGGAATCCGTTCGTGAGCTTTCGAAGCTCAGCAAAGGGCTGGTCTTGGTCACCGGTCCGACCGGTAGTGGAAAATCCACAACCCTGGCAGCCCTGATTGATTTGATCAATAAGACCCGATCCGATCATATTATCACCATTGAGGATCCCATCGAGTTTGTGCATCAGGATCATAAATGTCTGATCAACCAACGGCAGGTGAAGCATCACACCGCTAGTTTTTCTTCCGCCTTGCGTGCCGCGCTGCGACAGGATCCCGATATCGTATTGGTGGGAGAGTTGCGTGACCTGGAAACCATTGAAATTGCCATGGAAACCGCGGAAACCGGTCACTTGGTGTTTGGCACCTTACATACCACCACGGCTGCCAGTACCATGGACCGTATTATTGATGTGTTTCCGGAAAACCGTCAAAACCAAATCCGAGCCATGCTCGCCAACTCCCTCAAGGCGGTGGTGGCACAGACTCTCCTTAAAAAGATTGGAGGGGGGCGGGTGGCTGCCCTGGAAATTCTTAAAGTGGATACAGGTATTTCCAGTCTGGTGCGCGATGGAAAAATCCACCAGATCCCTTCGGCGATGCAGGTGGGTGGAAATAAAGGCATGAAGCTAATGAATTCCGCACTGTTGGAACTGGTGCAGTCCGGAACCGTAGATCCCAATGAGGCCTACCTCAAGGCGGTGGACAAAGACAGTCTGGAAGCCATGCTCTCCCGGGCTGGGTTTCCAATTTCCAGCGGGGGGACGGCTCCTGCCGCAGGGCGGGCGACCACACCCGGTATTCCGCCCCGATCCGGAGGAGCTGTGACCACCCCGGGGATTCCTCCCCGGCCTTCTGCAGCTTCTTCGGACGACGATGGTAAGAAGAGAAAAGGTTTCTTCCGCTAAACGGATAGCTTTGGTGAATATCTTACTTCTTTGGACCGACCAACAACGCCGGGATACCCTTGCTGTTCACGGAAACAGCCAGGCCCTTATGCCCAAGCTGGATGCACTGGCTGAAGAATCTACGGTGTTTTTAAGAGCCTATTGTGCAGCCCCCATCTGCACACCGTCCCGGGGAAGTTTTATGACGGGATGCTACCCGCATGTGCATGGAGCCCGCCTGAACAATGTGCCCTTACATGAGCATATGAAGTGTTTGCCGGAGTGGATCCGTGCTGCAGGACAGCAGGATTTCCGTTCCGCGTACATCGGTAAATGGCATCTTGGGGATGAACTCTATGCGCAACATGGGTTTGATACTTGGATCGGAACGGAAGATGGCTATCAGGCCCATTTTAGTGAAAGCAGAGACCCCAGCCGGATTTCCCCCTTTCAAGAACATCTAAACGGCAAAGGATATCGGGCAGATCCCAAGGATCCTTGGATCCGGGACTGGTCGATGAAGTTGCCTGAACGCGACAGCAAACCCGCTTTCATTGTCGATCAAGCCATCTCCTTTATTGAAGCCGGCGGAGGCAGCCCTTGGTTGCTTTCCATGAACTGCCTGGAACCCCATCATCCTCTTATGGGCCCTTGTGCGGATGCCTTCCGCCCGGATGAGGTTCCGGATTGGCCCACCCGAATGTACCGGGATCCCGATACACTGACCTCGGTGAAGTTGCGTCAGGAGGATCAGTATCGGAATGGCTTTGAGGATTTTCATCTCCGGGATGCGCAGAGCTGGCGTCAATGTTGCGCTCACTATTGGGGGCAATGCCGACAGGTGGATAACCAATACGGCCGCTTTCTGGATTGGCTTCGAGAGCAGAATCTCTATGACGACACTCTGATCGTATTTTGTTCCGACCACGGTGAAATGATGGGCTGTCACTCTCTCTTCGGAAAATCCGTTCCTTATGAGGAAGCAAGCGGCATTCCCTTGATGATCAAACAGCCCGGGCAACGGGAACAGCGCATCGTAGAGGATCCAGTTTCGAACAGTGATGTATTGGCGACTTTGGGGGATCTTCTCGGAATCCCGATGCAAACTCAGGGGCGTTCGCTGCGCGCCCACTTGGAAGGAACGCCGACAGTCGCAGAGGATGTGTTGGTGGTCTGGGATCATCCCTCAGCAGGAAAATCATCCCTTCCGGACTGGGCCGCAGCATATGGGGATTCGGAATTGCTTGAGCGTGCGCGACAAACAAGCTGGAGGATGCTGGTGACTCCGGAAGGCTGGAAGTATTTGGTGGCAGATACCGGGGAGCGTTGGGCGGTGAATCTACGGGAGGATCCGCATGAACGGGAAAATGTCATTCATCGCTTGGAACCTGCTCTGCATCGGGAACTTCATGAACGGCTTGCGAAAAAAATGAAAGAGCTCGAGGATCCAATGCTTAAGCCATTGAAGCTGGACCAGCCTTTCTCATCATCCATATGATCCAGATGAAGCAATTGAGATATTTCCTGGTACTGCTCCTGTTACAGCTTGTGCTTTCTGTCAGGCCGGAGAGTTCCCTTCCGCAGCAGATCTCGGAAGCGAAGCCAAAGAGTTCCACCCCCATAGAAGCTCTTCCGAAAGACCTACTACCTTGGGAATCGGGTGCACTGCCTGTACTGGAGTCCTTTCCCCGGGAAAGTCGTGAAGCCCAGCAACGACAAATTCAGGAAGCGGCTGAACGACAACGCCCGCTTGAAGTGCAAACTCGAAAATTGGGTATGCGCTTTCGCTATGTCCCCAGTGGGACTGGGTGGCTGGGAAGTCCGGAGAAGGAAGCGAGACGTAGCCGTCTGGAAGCGCTTCCTCATGCCGTCACCTTTGCAAAGGGAATGTATGTCTCGACCTTTGAAGTGACTCAGGCTGAGTGGGAAAAGCTAATGGGTGAGAATCCCAGCGACCAGCAACAGAGTGGGAAACAGGCTCCAGTGGAGATGCTTTCTTATGTGGAGTGCGAGCAGTTTCTAAGAAAACTCTGTGCCTTGGAGGGCGTGCCGGAAGGCACCTATCGTCTGCTGACCGAAAGTGAGTGGGAATATGCCTGCCGTGCCGGATCTGGTGATCCCGTTGCGTTTGGCAAGAGCCTCTCCTCCACTCAGGCGAATTTCGATGGTCGTTACCCCTATGGGGCCGCGGAAGCTTCAGATTTTATTCGGAAAACCATCGCAGTGGGTTCTTATCCTCCAAATGCGTTTGGGCTCTATGACATGCATGGCAATGTGTGGGAGTGGACCTCGACTCGAAAGAGTGAGGGAACAACCTCTTCTTCCTCAGACGACTCTAGGAAACAGGTCATCAAAGGGGGAAGTTATCAAAGTGTAGGGAAAGCCTGTCGATCCGCAACCCGCGCATACCAAAACCCGGAACGCAAGAGCTGGAGCATCGGATTCCGGGTGCTACGAGTCCTGCCATGAGGCAGCGCCCCTAAAAGGGATTCTGCTGTCGAAAAAGACAACAAGTAACGGCCTGACCCTTTTTTGAAGCCGCACCTGTAATTGGTATGCTGATGTCAAATACACAACAATTAACGGCCTGACCCCTTTTGGGGTGTCATGATTTTCTAACCGGATGCTGTTGCTAATTCCGTATTCTGTCCCCACATTTTCTCTTCTCTTTTTTATCAAAGCTTTGAGTGGAGGACCTGTCGTATGAAACAAAAATTGACTGCAGAATTCGTTGGAACCTTTTGGCTCGTTTTGGGGGGCTGTGGAAGTGCCGTTTTGGCTGCTGGCCAACCTGAGGTGGGTATTGGCTGGTTAGGGGTTTCTCTGGCCTTCGGCCTGACCGTGCTTACGATGGCCTATGCTATTGGGCATATTTCGGGCTGCCACCTGAATCCGGCTGTGTCACTTGGACTGATGCTGGGTGGACGTTTCAGTAAAAAAGAACTGGGTCCTTATATCGCTGCTCAGGTACTTGGGGGCTTGGCCGGGGCGGTCGTGCTGTTCCTGATTGCCAGTGGAATGGATGGCTTCAGCGCTTCGGGTGGATTTGCCTCCAACGGGTATGGCGAACTTTCTCCGAATGGCTACAGCCTCCTGGCCGGCTTTGTCTGTGAAGTGGTGATGACCGCGATGTTCCTGGTTATCATTCTCGGTGCAACCGATTCCCGCGCACCCGCGGCTCTGGCCCCCGTTGCGATTGGCTTGGGCCTGACCTTGATTCATTTGATCAGCATCCCTGTTACCAATACTTCTGTAAACCCTGCCCGGAGCACTGCAGTGGCTGTGTTTGCCGGCGGGGCCGCGCTGCAGCAACTCTGGCTCTTCTGGGTGGCCCCTCTGCTGGGTGGAGCCTTAGGCGCATTCATCTACAAGTTCATCGGTTTCACCGAGAACGAATCCAGCGCTTCTGAGTAAGCGAAGCTGTCCTGTCATTCCCTCTGCGCTGTCCAATGGGGAGCTGCTGGAGGGAAGGGGGGAGCTGGACTGGCCCTTGTCTTCATATGAAAGGCAGTGGCCTCGTTGTGTAAGCTAGAGCATTTTAATCAAAAATGTAGCCGCAGGGGCGTAGCGAGAGGGGCGAAATCAAGGAAAGCGAAGCAGGAATAGCAACGCTATTTCGATGGAGCTTGACGCGGAGTTCGCTCCTCGCAGTAGCCAAAACGGCTACAGTTTTATTTAATATGCTCTAACATCCCATAAGCCCTCTAGTTGGAGGAGTGACAGGAATAGGTGAAACTCTTCACCATGTGGAAACCTAGAGCTCTGGTGGAGGGCAATCCTGGCTTTGCTTGGACTCCACTTTCCCGATCTCGGTAACCTTGGCAATCAAATCCGATTTTGGAATCCATCCGTTGATCTTACCTCGGTTATTCCCGATGAGAAATGAACGATCTGAGATCTCATGAATGAGGTGAAGCAGAACATTCCCTTTAAATTTTACCAACACCGCATCCCCAATCTGTACATCTTCTGCCCTGCAGCGGCTTAAGGTGACTCGCTGTCCGCTTTCTATACATCCACGCATCGACCCGCCCTGTGGGCAAATGCTGGCAGTGCCCGAGGCATCCAATTCTGCGAGTGCGTCATTAACCCAGCCCATTAAGAGTTCCGGAGCTTGGCTGGTTTCGTATCATGTTCATGTCAGGGATCTTTCTTTTTTATGGGGCATGTAACAGCGGGGACCTATGTTTATGAGCAATCCTTTGCTTGCCATCACAATGTAGTCAGACTGCTGGCGCTCTTTTCCTCAAGAAACCTATGGGGGACTATCTATGCCGGGCCTTGGCAGTTTGTGAGGACGTGAAGCCTCACGTAAGCTGCAGGTGCCGATCTTCCTTAACGAAAAAGGAAGACCAAAACATTGGCGATACCCCCCAGGAAGAAAAAGCCACCAATGGCTAGGCAAAGGTAACCGGAAAGAACGGCCTTTCGTCCCTCCCAGTAGCTTGCCGGAAGCTTCTGGCCCTGCTTGCCAACTCGTTCCCGTTGTAGCATGATCTTCCGATCCTGAATCGCATGCCAACCGACTAGGAAGATTGGAATTCCCAAGAGGAGTCCAAGCATTACATTGCTCCATTCGTGATTTCGTACATCATAGGGGTGGGCTGCTCTGAATCAGCCTCCTTTGTGCAGCAATATCAAAAAAGGGCTAGTCAAAACGTCGTTCATGGCATGTCCTAGAGCGAGGTAAGAATGATGCAATAGGATTTTTTTCAGGCTGTTCCCATATCCAGCTTGCTCTAGCCAGCTCTTGTAAACAGCATGTAGACTTTGCCATGTACCCTGCAATCCCGGCGGGATTGTCCTTGTTGGTTTCTGTTTCAGATGTGTGGAAATGTACATGCTTAGTACACGACGTCAGCTGAAAATGCTTCGAAGAGATATGACTCCTGTTCACCCAGGATATGGAATTCCTCTCTGTCCCCGGAAAGCCATAGCTGGCCTTCAAAATCGAAGGGCAGATTTTGTAACCTGACTTCTAGGGCATTGCAGTGTAGCCATCCTGAAAAAGTCCCTTGCGCAGCTGTCATGAACTGTAGCGCAGAGTTGCCGCTTTCATCCGGATAATAAAACTCCAAAGCGGATTCCAGATTGCCAGTCTCATACCACATCTGCGTTATGCTGCTCACAGCCCAGACGAACACAGCAAACTCATCAATGTCCTTGAAAAAGGATTTTGAATAGACTGCCATGAATATGGCCCGTTCAGGATCGCCCTCCAAGGGGATTGAGGCGCTTTTAAGCAAAAGGCCCTTGGATCTAAGAAATTCCGCTAAGGGTTTATTTTGGTAAGGGGATTGCATGAGTAACTTGTCTTTCCTGTTTACAAAGTCACATCGGTGAATGTTTCCACCCAAACTCCGTTTTCATAGACGTGGAAGATTCCGTTCACTGCCAGGATGCTCATTCGGTTCCAATTGTTCAGTTTTGATATTGGAAAGAGGAAGCGTCTTTCGCCACCATGTTCTCGATCCACGGCTGCGATGATGATCTCACATCCTGTATAGCCAATTTCTACCCTCACGCGGTTCTCGTCAATACGAATGGACTTCTCCGCTCCGCTACACATGACCTCGGAAATCTGGAAATTCTGTGGGAGCAGAATCTGCACCTCTCCTCGTCGAAAGATGTAGTTTCTCGAAGCCTCCCAGGTCGGATAGCCTTCTGAACTGACGATCCCATACCGAACATAGGTGAGTACCGCACAGGAACCCAGAGAGGCCAAGCTTAGAAAAAACAGGATGCATATTCGTGTAGCAATGGCTGCATTAGGAAAAAGGGCTCTCATGTGCTGGGTAGCTTTCCTGGACTCTTGAGTTTGTGGGTGGGAGAAGCTGGGTTTCCTGCAGAGCGGCCCTGTTAGAAAAGGAAGGTTGAATATTCGGCCAGTCCTCAGGGATTCGATCCAGGATGCCTTTTGAAAATAAGGCGTAGAGGTTTGGGTCGATCCGGTGAATGTATCCAATGTGGCATCTGCAACGATCATTGGTGCAGAGAGTTGGCCGAAGCAGCGAAGCAAAATGTGGGTCGGAAATATTTCCGATGACCTTTGGGATGAAATGACAGCGACGTACATCTCCCTGTGCGTCCACAGTAAAGCTCGTGCTGCCGGCCCGGCATGGCAGATCACGGCTGGGGTAGGCTACAGCATTGAAACCGAAATACGGATCGACCCTACGAATGCGCTCAATGTCTTCTGGAGCATAATAAGCGTCGTCCCGTTTATAGGCGTTCACCCAAAGATAGATGTGTTCTGGTAATTCAGTTCGGAGGACTTCCATCTGTGGTATATGCTCCTTCAACCCAACGACGCCTACACTGAAGCGGATATGTAAACGTGTAAGATGTTCACATGCATCCAGAAAGCGTTCCTGTGTTGTTTCGCCTGGATGGTAGGTGGCCCATAGTCCTGCCGTGTCCGTACATACGTTGGATAACCATTCGGTCTGAAAAGAAAGGTTGGTTTGAGCGGCAACCCGATACACATGAGGCATCCAGCTCAATCGGGTAAAGGCCTCCTGATAATAGCTCCGGACTAAGGCTTCTCCCCATGGAGTAAACAGGATTCCCATTGAACGCGGCGCCTGCTGCTCTACCCAGTCAACAAAGCTGTTCAGGGCAGCCCGATCCTTTTCGAGTTCGGCCCGGGTATTCCGGGTTTTCGCAAAAGGGCAGTAGGGGCAACCGTAATTGCAACTGGAAAGGGAGCCCCGATACAGCACATTCCATGTTTCCTTCATACGGTTCCTTCCATGATTCCCTTACAAACCTCTGGCGAATACAGCCAGGGGCCAATGGTGTCACTGAAAGAAAACCCCTCATCTGTCAGCATCAGGGTATCTGTCGTTGTTTCTGCAAGTCCAAGCTCGATCAAATGCTGGAGTTCGCTGAAATCATCGAAGACATCGGAAGAGAACCGACCTTGATAACGCTGAAGATTCAGGCCATCGGCATGCAGGATAGATTTTAGTACATAGCGCCTCTTTTGTTCTTCTGAATTCAGTCGGGCTCCGAAATCAGCATAGCCATGATCACGAGCAGGTTTGTTTGCATAATCTTGAATGATGCCCCGAACAGCGCCTTGGTTCACCGCATACTCCGAACTGTAATGAAGGCTTCGAGTATATGACCGAGCTCCTGCACCCAGGCCAACCATTGCATCTTCCTGGCAACAGTACTCCGTATCTGCATAAGGGGCCCCTTTTTTGCGAAAAAGACGCATGGAGCGAGGGACGTACCCCGCGTCCATAAGCTTTTCTTTCGCTACCTGATGCAGTGCGCGGCGATGTTCATTGGGTTTGGCTCCTTGCTGGCCCATCCGTGTATTCGCCCGAACATACAGTGGATATAAGTACAGTTCTTCCGGGTCATGAGCCAGAACCGTATCCAGGGTCTTGACCCAACTATCCATCGTCTGACCGGAAATTCCATAAATGAGGTCTAAGTTCAGGATGGGGAATCCTGCCTCTTTAATCTCCAGGATGGCCTGATCCACTTGGTGATTTTTTTGTGGACGGCCTAATTCTTTGAGCTCTAAGGGGGCATAACTTTGGAGTCCCATGCTTATGCGATCAATGCCGGATTCATGAAGGAGATGGAGTTTTTCCGGATGCAGGGTTCCAGGAGAAACCTCAAACGAGACCGGGATGCGCTTCAGATCTACGGGCCAATAGGTTTGGAGTCCCAGAAAGAGGCGTTCGATTTCGGATATCGAGAGATAGCTTGGGGTTCCTCCGCCGAATGCAGCTTGGGCGATGCCTTGAGGAGCGATCTCATCTGCAACCACCTCCATCTCTTGCGCTAAGGCCTCCAGGTAGTTTGAGACGAGTTGAGCTGGCGGAACGGCTGCGGTGAACAGGTTGCAGAACCCGCAGCGCATCTCGCAAAAAGGGAGATGTGTATACAGGTACAACTGCTGGGTGTTTTCATGTTCCCAAGCGGAGCGCAACGGAACCCGTGGAGTTAATTCCCGGTACACCGCTTTATGAGGGTAAGAATAAACGTACCCATCATAAGCTCCTCCCTTCATTTGTTCCTGCAACTCAGAGAGGCGCTTCATAAAAAGGTCTCCAGATATGGAACATCCCATATCACTTCATGTCCAACACGGTGTCCCTCGTAGCCTTGTTCGCCGTAAGCGGTTCCATGATCCGAGCAGATGATCGCGTAGGTGGGGCGTTGTTCCTTCAGAGCAATGAATAAGGGGGCTAAGGCACTATCGACCGCAGAGAGGGCTTTGCGATGGCTGACCAAGCTGTCCGGGGGGACGGAACTGTGGTAGAAGTAGTTTGGCTGATGAATGGCGGCGATGTTGATGAACATAAAGAGAGGGCGGGGGTCTGTAAGGGCGACCTCACGCAGGGCGCAGGCAATTTGATGTTGTTCGGAGCTGCGGGAGGATACGCCCATATCCTGTGACCAATGGGCTGTCTCAAACAGCCCCGGAAGCACCTTTGATAGCGAGGAATCGTTTCTGAAAAATCCGGTCCCTCCGATACACACCGTTCGGTAGCCCTGTGCTCTCAATGCTTCGGGTAGGGTCGCTTGCGGAAAGACGAAGGTGCCTTCGCCGATACTGGTGCTTCCACTGAAATCAGATGCAAACAGGCGTGGGTGTGGGCCAGGTGATACCGGAGTGGGGAGAAAGCCTGAAAAGAACGCGTGATGAGCGGGGTAGGTGAAACTGCTCGGTGTATGTCGACGCTCCCATCCACAGGGAAGGTAGGGGGCCAAAGTTGGAAGTTTGCCTTTTTCCCAAGCGAGTTGCGCCGCATCGAAGCGTAAGGCATCCAAGGTGATAAAGAGTAGATTGTTGTTGCCGATAATCTCGTTCATATCGATCATGTCACCAGCTCCATGAGTCTGAGGAGGTCCTCGGTGTTCAACGGGCGCTCCACAAGCTGAAAGGGCATGCCAACGGTTTCGGCACCCGGACGATCGATCTCATCACGATCACCAAGGTAGATGCAATCCTGGGGGGGGACCTTCAGTTGCGTGCAAATAGACTCAAACAAAACAGGGTCTGGTTTTCGAAGGCCCATCGCTTCGGAAATCCAAATTCGGGAAGAAGGAATCACGTGGTGAAGGTTCGTGGCTTCCACCTTGCGGGTCTGCGATTGTGTCCGCCCATTGGAAAGGATTCCCAGGGTGCACTCCTTTGCTAGAATAGACAAGGTGTTCAGAAATCCTTCTGGCAGCTCAAGATTCTTTACAATCCCTTGAATGAGATCTTCCTGAGTTGCGGTGGATTTCCGGAGAGAGCTCCAGTACGCCAGTACCTTCTGCCGGTTTCCGTAGCCAGAACCGTCCAGTGCCATTAAGGTGTGCACCTGCTCGATCTTGTCCAGATTCCGAGTGAAAAATCTTCGCAACGCGCTGTCTCGATCAATCAGCGTGTTATCCAAATCAAACAGAAGGACGGAGGGCATGATGAAGTTCGCTTAGTTCAGTTTCGTACGTATTTTTACCGTCGAAGAAGATGTCAGGCAATAGATCACCAAAGGCATTTACTTCCAAGACCCAGGGAGACCCGCGACGGTCTATGACGACATCGACTCCCGAATAGAGCGCCTCCGGAAAACAGGCCGCTGAAGCTTCAGCGATCTTGCGTGCGTTCGTGACGGCATCCTGGCCTACCGCCCGGATGACGTCCTCTTCGGATCCTCGTTCATTCCCCAAATGTAGATTGGTGAGAGGGCTTTCGCTC
Organism: Verrucomicrobia bacterium UBA6056; assembly: GCA_002429005.1. Lineage (GTDB taxonomy): Bacteria > Verrucomicrobiota > Kiritimatiellia > SS1-B-03-39 > UBA6053 > UBA6056. The sequence continues at coordinate 78,261 of DIYK01000109.1, read as the reverse complement.
CTTCGTGCTACCATATGACGAGATTGCCTGGCCACCACGAAGATTCGTATGTCGAAATAGCGCTGATCCACTGTGGCTTTCGGGATCCATGTTTCCTCAATCATCTCTTGCTGTAACACGGTATTGAGGATGTGTTGGACCTGAGAGGGGTCTCGATATTGTCGGATGCGTAAGGAATTGTAGAGTCGGTCTTTGCCAAGTTCGATCGCGGCAGTGAGTCGGAGTTCTCTTCCTGACCATTGCACGGCACATACCCCGGAAGCAGATGAACCGTAGCGAGGCTTTAAAAATACACGTCCCTGTGTTTTCCGTGTTGCATGTTCCCACCAGGCTTTGAAGGAAGCCGCCGCGATTCGGCTGGGTGGACGTGGGACCCCCGCTGAGATGAGGCGTTTGTGGGTTTCCCATTTGTCAGTCATGGCTAAGACGTCCTTGGGTGGGTTCATCCAGATTCGATCTGGAGTGTCGAGACCTTCAAGCAACGCCGCGAATCCATTAGTAAAAGCTTTGTGGTTGAGCAATTCACCGTGTTCCGGTGCTTTAAGACCTTGTTGCTCTAAGAAGCCCTTCGCCAGCTCAGCATCTTCTCCGGGTGACTCAAGACGGTAGAATGAAGCGGAGGGGAGGGAGGGGCGTGAGCTCTTGTCGGAAAGGAGCGAGGTATAGGAAATGCAGAGAGGCTTCTGGAAACCCATATACATCGCGGCCTCTGAAAAGAGCTGCGTTCTACGATTCCCGGGGTTGCCAACGATAAGGATCGACTCGGGCACGTGAAGCAGACCTTATTCCCCTACAGCCACATAACGCCACACTTCGTCGCCGTAACTCTCTGGTTCTTGCTGGTCAGAGATGTCGCAGGGTACGCTTCCGGAAACCAGTTGCTTCGTAAGGGCGGGGCTTATGAAATTACGATGCAGATTGATGATATGGAGATGTTCCAACTGAGTAAGAGGGAGGATGGCTTCGGCACCCTCATCATTCATCGTGCCGAGAGAGAGGTCCAGCTTGTTCAGGCGTGAGACAATTGCGGCCGAGGTCAAGGCTTTGGCGAGTTCATTTGCAATGTCCGAATTTCTTAATCCTAAATAGGTTAATGCAGGGAACAGTTCTCCTGACAACAAAGGCGAGAGGCTTTCCGTAGACAGGTCCCGGCCATAATCATCCGTTCCGATCCAGAGTTCCAGATGCTCCAACGAGGGTAAGTCCATCTTTTGGATGTTCTCGACTACGGATTTCGAAAGCCCTCCCGATTCCACCGTAAGGGCCTTCAATGCGGAATGTGTGATCGGGTTTATGGACAGTCCCTCACTGCCGCGGACCCGGAGCTGTTCCAGTTCTGGGAACGCGACGAGCAGAGGGGTTACGTCGGCTTGCTGAATCCAGGACATCTCATTTTCCTCTGAAGTAATGTCACCCAGATAAATCGCACGAAGATTGGGAAGCGCCTCTTTTGCATCTACGAGCATGTTCACAATACTGCTGGCATCCACATCGTACATTTCAGTGGCCCATTGACCAATCACCAAGCCTTTCGCCCTCGCTGCGGAAGGATGAGCCAGGAAGTGTTCCAAGTGTTCTTTACAGGTATCATTGTCCCAGTCTGAACGGAATCGGAATACATAGTGATCCACATCTTCGTCCACACGCTTCGGGTCGTAATCCTTCACGGGTAAATCCGCCAAGTGTTTCGCGTTGTCCTGGAGATCCTGCTCTGTGACCACGCCTGCATATACACTCCCTCCGTATATCACCCCTCCCTGGACTTCTTCCGGGGGTTGTTGTACCACGCTGAAACCTTTGCGGACCAGTTCGTCTATTTTTTGCTCAATTTCCAGCCGAGCCGCATCATCGCTTTCTGCACGATACCGCTCCAGCTTCGGATCTTCTTTCTTTTCCACCGTGGTGATGGAGTAACCCCCTTGGTGAATTTGGAAGGTGATACTTGTTTTTTTGAAAAGGGATTTTTTGGTCAGGATCCAAGTACTCATGGTGGCTCCGGGAGTGGGAAAACGTGTAGGCCGGCGTTTTCAGAACCCCTAGCAATTCCGTCCGCATGAAGTCCAGACAGGAGCGGAACTTCCAGAAGTTTTTTTAAAGCTTAAGGGAATCTCCCTTAAGGGGGGTGAGGGTATCATCAGAACGGAGTTACTTCGGCCCAGCCATCGTAGAAATGACTCATAATCTCGTACACGTTGTTCCAGCTAACGGAGCCATCGATCATGAGATCAGCGTCAAGCCGTTGCAGCTCGTTTACGTGGCCGAATATTCCAGAGAAAACATATGATGGCTGTTCCCGTATAGCTGACAAGGATCAGGAATAGACCAAGCGGTGGCCAGAGGATGTACCACTCTGCACCCTCTATTCCTGCGACGTCATAAAAAAACGGTTTTGGTTAAGCAGCTTTGGGGTGTCGCTTTCCGGACGGCCTGAAAACGCGAGCTCATAGTAGGGGTAATGATCGTTTGATACCTGCATTCCCCGTACAGCAATGAAAAAGAGTTCCTCGTCTTGTGGACTACTGGTTTGGATGAGGATGCCTTGTAATTGATCGGCATCTTCATAGCCCTCTTCAGCTGAAGCTAACATTCCGGTACTCCGAATCAGCTGAAATAGGTCAAGAGTTTTGGGGGGGTGGAGAGAGAGTTCTTCAGGAAGGAGCTTTTTCTCAAGGAGTGCTGTCAAGAGTCGCTGCTCTAGGTTGTGGTAGGGGGCTTCGCTCAGGTATGAGAGGCGTTGCTCTATGGAGTAGCTCTCATCGACCCGCATGATCCGGGTGCCGTCTGCTAATACTTCAGTACGCAGCGGGATTATGGATTCGACCGAGTTCACCCGCTCGATTTCTTTCAGGACATCAGGGCGTTTGAAAAAATAGCCCCAGTATATTCTGGAGAACAGGATCGATATGACGAAGCTGGCTAGAACCATCACGATGGCGATGCTTCCATAGAGTTGCATCGGACGTTTTGCCTGGGTTGCCCGGCTTAGCAGCGCTGCGAGAAGTATAGACGTAGGGTAGGTGATGAGTCCGTTTATCAACAAGGGAAGCCATGCAACTTCAACCCGCTGTTGTCCATCTTCCTGAATGAAGCTGAGAGGTTGGCCAATTCCTAAGCTGTGCTCGGTGCGAGAGCCCTGTCCTTCCTGAGCATGGAACGAATAGCTCGTCGTGGAGAAAATCCAGGCCTGAGTGGCTACTAGGATAACGAAGAGGGTAAGTCCAAGGGGGGGATGGACGCAAAATCTGCAAAACAATCTTCATACCTGTGTTGTAGCAGAACAGTCATGGCAATGAAAGAGCATCCCAGGACATCGGTTATCCCTTCGTTTTAAGCAGTGGCGATAAGGAAAAAGGAAGGCTGGCTACAATGGAGGCTTATGCTAATGCCATTGGATGTTGAGAGGGGCGTATGGAGGAATAGCCCGCTACATCAAATGAATTTCATGTTGTTAACGAAGTCGTAACACGTTTTGTGTTGTATTTATTGATAGGCATGTGCACCTGTAAAAGTAGGTGAAATGTAAAGATGTCGCCTGATGAGTCATGTAATTTCTAAAAATCTAACCCTGGAAGCACTATGCCTAAATTATCTTTCCGTCCCAAACGACATGGGTATCAGTTTCAGAACAGGTTTAGTGGTTCCATAGGCCCGATGCCATATGCAGGTCTCTGTGGTGGAATGTGTTATTCTGTACTGAATTATTATCGGGCAGGACTACCAATTCCACTTCATGAGGGAAGTGATTTTGGTACCCCTGATGGTGTTCCTGAGGAACATGGCAGCAAGTTTCGGGACGAGATCTACTCATGGCAAGTGTGGTCGTGGGGTAAAGCTGCCAATTTTATGTATGTTAAGTGGCCCTGGGAGAATGATGCGGATTACTATAGGCGTCATTTTCAGGATTCAGTAATGGAGTTTGAGAGGATTGCCTCTGAAATCGACCGTGGAAGACTGGTGGTGGTGGGTCTGCGAAGCAGATCCGTTGGTGATCTTTTTAAGGGGCATTATGTCATTGCCTATGGATATGACCGCTCGCCGCGACGTCTCTGGGTCTATGACTGTAATTTTCCCCGTGAAGAAATTGCGCTGCACCTCGAAGATTCCGTTGCTGCGTTGGAGCACAACTACGATCACGGAGGGGCTGCCGGTGGTGACAGCTATGCAAGTCTCTTCATGCAGACCTTTATGGGTAATGGATTTGATCCCCTTCAGCCTGCCGGTTACCCCCAGTATCGGGACCTTGTGCTGAGCAAAGGTGTTTCGTTTTCCGCCCCCGCAGGAGATGGTTTGCGTCAATCGGGTGAAGCATTGACGGTTGAAGCTGAGATCACGAACCAAGGCGAGTTTCCGGTAACCGTTCGTAAAGCCCTGTTGTGGGCACGCAGCCCCGGTGCTGTGAATCGTGATGGAGATTTGGGGCAGCTTTCCAGTTCCCGTACAATTCAACCTGGGGAGCGTGTGAGCTTTAAAAAGATCTTTTCCAGCTTCAATCAGCCTCCGGGCCCCTACCGCTTTGGAGTTTCGGTTCTCACCAATGCGGGGGAGTGGGTGGTTTTATCAGACGACGATGTGAGCGGTACGCGTAATCCAAATGATCTTCAAATCGTTCCGGGAATTGATCCTGGTCAGCTGGATGCTTCAGGGATATCGGATGGAAAGACCTACAGTGTGGGTTGTGCCTCCCCTGGGAAAGTTCTTGATGTTGATATCTCCTGGTTCCGGGGGCAGAACGTGGGGCAGAAGCTTATTCAATGGGGGAATCGAAGGGACACAAATCAGCAGTTTCGCCTCGAAGATGCGGGAAATGGGGAATGGCGTTTCAGCCCTCAGCATGCAACACAGATGTGTATCTCTGTGGATGGGACAGGCCCTGGGCTGGTGCAGGCATCTCGGAACACCGGGACCGATGATCAGAAGTTTCAGATCATACCCGTACATGGCCGCTTCATGATTAAGTCCATTGCTACGAACTTGTGTATGACCGTGTCTGATCCAATTGGCGGGGATGGATCTGCTATTGTACTCCGACCTTGGATAGCCGCGCACAATCAGCTCTTTGATTTCACAGTGCTGTAATCTATCTTCCGGAAGCAGAAACCCTGTCATTTCCTCTGCGCTGCCTGTTGGGGGTGCTCTATCGCTTCTGTCGACAAGTTAAGGAGCGTCTTGTTGCTTCTGGATCGCTTCGTGTATCCTATGTACGGGAATTTTTCCGGCATCATATGTCGTAATGGCTTCGAGGACGGTTGGGTGGTGGCGGGCCATAAGTTGAAGCAGGTCGCAGCGCAGGTCGAGTTTTAAGGTCTGGTTAGGATTTCGGCGCTGTAGATGCTCTAGAATGGCGAAAAAACTCTCCACCCTGCGCAGGTCGGCCTGGCTGACCGTCTCGCCAATCTCGGCCACCTCGATGTCTTCGACGAAACGGAGGTAGGCTGGGTCCTCTGGATCCGGTGGAGCTCCGGGTAATCGTAATCGTAAACTGGCCAGGGGAAACTCTGCAGCCACATCGGTACTCAGGCGTTTATACTGATAGCGGTATGCTTGTAGCTGTCCCTGATGCAAAAACAGAATGAGGCCGCAGGGTTCGCTGCCTTCTCCTGACTCGGGTACCAGACGTTCGGGAGCCAAGTGATATTCGAATTGGACACGTCCCTGTCCAAGCGAGCTGGGCCGGGTGCTAGGGGGACCCAGCTCTTGAATCAGTTCTCCGGCACGACGCTTTTGCTGAACCCATGTGTCCACGCGATCAGCCGGGGGGAGTTCGTTAAGCAGAAAGATACCCATGTGTTGACGTAAGGTCTGTAGATGGGCGAAAGCCTCGTCCGGCTCATCTGTGCTTCCTTCGATATTTTCTGCACTCTCCGCCTTCTCAGGGAATAGAGGGGCGACAGGAAGCTCTACTGGCAGTTCTGCTGGAGCCTGCTCCTCTCCCCGCATGCGGAGGGCGAGTCGCTTGAGTTCCTCCTGATTCCAGCGATCAAAGCCATAGAGTTCGATTCGTTGCCGTGTTAACGGCTGTTGCAGATATAGAATCTTGTAAAGTTGCTTGTCGAAGATGAGGGCCAGGCGGCTCCCCTGGGGACCGGCATGGACCAGGCTTTGGTTGATGTTCTCCATACCCTCCCGGGAGAGGGTGAGCGCAATCACTCCTGCATGCTTGGCATCCAGCTCGGCCTCATCAATGTGATCCGAATTCAGCAGCTCCTGGTCATGCACATAGGCCCAGGTTCCATCAGGGGTCTCGAAACGCTGTATGTTCTCCCCGGGGGCAAAGGACAGCGTGGAGATACGAAAGCCCTCCGCTGCGAAGCAGAGGTTGCACAGGAACAGCAGGGCATAGCTGATCGCTTTCACCCTTCCATCTCAATTCAGATCAGAGGGCTTTACAAGGCTCCGGGCGCTTTTTTTTGCTGCTTACCAGTCTTTTTCTACGGGAACGGGGCGAATGTTGCGTCGTTGGATTTCGCGGCGCTGCCGTTTTTCCTGTTCGCGGTACGCATCGAGCAATTGTTGAGCCTGTTGCGCTTCAATGGGTTCCGGTGTGGCTTCGCCCTGAGGATCGCCTTCGCCGGGCTGCGGGGTAGCTTGGGCCTCGGGATCGGGGGTGGGTTCGCCCTCTGCTTCGGGATCGGGGGTCGGAGTTGCCTCGGCATTGGGATCCGGGGTGGGTGTCCCTTCTGGCTGAGGCGTTGGCGTAGCTTCCGGTTCCGGAGTCGGGGTGGCCTGGGGATCCGGAGTCGGCGTCGGCGTTGGCGTGGCCTGCGGTTCGGGGCTGGGCGTGGGTTCCGGAGTCGGGGTGGGTTGAGGCGTTGGCGTGGGCGGCGGTTTGCGCAGGAGCAGTTCCTGCAAGCGCTTCTGAGCCAGTTCCAGGTTATGCCGAATCGCAGGGTTACTGGGTTCCTCTTTGAGCGCCTGCACATAGCTGTTCAGAGCCTGACCCAATTCGGCTTCGGCTCGTTCGAAGTCTTCACCGGCGGCTTCCGCAAGGGAAAGATGCGCGTTTCCGCGAAGGAGGCGGCTGCGTGCCCGCTCACTGGCTTCATCAAAGCCTTGGATACGGTCCAGAGCCTGCAAGGCTGCTTCCGGGTTGCCTGCCGTGAGTCTCGCCATCGCCTCCGCCAGATGCAGGGCGTCCGCATCAAAATCTTCGGATTCTAGGGAAGCGACTCCGCCAAAGCTCTCCGCTGCCCGTTCAGCGGCTGCCGCATCTTCGCTTTGTTCGTAGTCACTCTCGGCCTGACGCAAGATCTGTTGGATGGCGGCACGTTGAAGGCTATTGGTGCTTTGCGCGGGCAGATTACTGATCCAGAAGAGGGCGCAAATCCACAAGGCCGGATTCCGGCCCACATGCCAGAGCAGGGCGGGGATCTGGGCAAAGCGGGCGAAAAAGATGAGCAACAAACCCACTCCGAGAAAGAGGGGGTAGCGTTCGGTATATTCGCGGATACGCTCTCCTTCGAGTTGCGTGCGTTGCAAGGGTTCCAGCCCTTCCTGAAGGATACGTTCCACCCCGAAGTCCAATGGCGCGGCCCGCACATACAGTCCTTGCGTCTCCTGGGCCAGTCGAATGAGGCTCTCTTCATCCAGTCGGCTCTTGATGACCTCATCCCGTCGGTTGCGCAGGAACGGACTCTCCTCGCCCTGCAGCGGAATCAATGCGCCCTCGGGGGAGCCTATGCCAATGGCAAACACGCGGATGTTTTCCGCTTTCAGCTCGCGAATCACTTCATCGAGATCACCTTCATGACTTTCGCCATCGGTGATCACCAACAAAACCCGATCCGCTTCCCCGGCGGCTTCAAAGGACTCCAGTGAGCGGCGAATTCCTGCGGCGAGGTTGGTTCCGCCCTTGGGCACGATCCCGGGAAAGATATCATCGAGATTCATCATGAACGCAGCGTAATCCAAGGTCAGTGGACATAACAGGCTGCCTTCTCCGGCAAAGGTCACCAGTCCGATGCGGTCGCCTTGAAGTTCCTTTACCAATTCCTCCAAACCCCATTTAGCCCGCTGCAAACGACTGGGTTTAAAGTCATCCGCCCACATCGATTTGGAGCTGTCCAACAGCACCATTAGATCCAGTCCCCGTCGGTTGGCCTCCCGCCAGGTGTAGCCCCATTGTGGACGGGAGAGGGCAAACACGCAGAGCAGTAAACCCAGAGCCTGCAAAACAAAACGGAAACGAAGCAGAGCGGGTGCCTTGCGTCGGGTCTGTCCATCCAGCAGGCTTTCAGAAATAAAACGTTTCAACTTCTGCTGTTTGCGCCATTGCCCCCAGCCGGCAAGCAGCAGCAAGAGGAAGGCCGGAGGCAGAAGCCATAACAGTATGGGGTACCCAAGGTTCATGCCAGCACCCTCCCCAAGCGGCCGGAGGCCAGCAGGCGTTCCACAAAGAGTAGAAAGCAGCCGATGAGCGCAAAGGGCAGAAAGCGCTCTTCATACAGGGTGTATTCCGTCAGCTCGATCTCCGTGCGCTCGAGCTCGTCAATCTCTTGAAAGACCTCCTCGAGCTGCTCCGGATTCCGGGCCCGGAAATACTGTCCTCCTGTCTCCTCCGCGAGCATAGACAGGGTGGCATGGTCGATGCGCATGGTCACTTCCCGAAAGCGTTCTCGTCCGAAAGGGTCGATCATGGGCATAAGCACCGGGCCCTCAGAACCTGCACCAATGCTGTAAATACGAATATCTTCAGCCTGCGCCAAGGGCAGGGCTTGTTGCGGAGAGACTTCCCCGGCGGTATTCATGCCGTCGGTGAGTAGTACCAAGACCTTGGACTCGGCTTCGGATTCACGCAAGCGATTTACCCCGGAGACCACAGCCGTACCAATGGCCGTACCGTCGGGAAGTTCACCGGTTTTGAGTCCTTCCAGCCGTTCCTCCAGCCAGGCGTGATCCAGGGTGAGTGGACTGAAACTGTAGGGCATGGCGGCAAAACCAATTAGGCCAATGCGGTCCATCTCCCGCCCTTTGATGAACGTCTTGGCAACCTCTTTGACGGCATCGAGGCGATTGCGACGGCTTTTTTCATCTGAAAAATCCACTGCCCGCATACTCGTGGACAAATCGAGTACAAGTACAATGTCCACACTGTCCTTCTGCACATTGCGCTGGGTGAGGCCGTCCTGCGGCCGGGCCAAGGCCACGATTAGTAGCAGGAGTCCCAGGGCTTCGAGTACTGAAAGCAGTGGGCTGAGGCGTTGAGCCCAGGAAGGCTTGAGTGTGGCTAAGGCGAGATTGCCGGGGCGCAGCAGGCGGGAGCCAGCCGGACGTCGCAGCCGAACGTAGAGTAAGGCGGGCAGGAGCAGGAGCAGCAACAACGCATAAGGATGTGCCAGGCGGTCGATCATGTCTGGCCTCCGCGGCCATTGCCATGCATGCGTACAAACACTTCTCCAGCTTTGAGCAATCGTTCCAATTCCTCAATACCCGGGCGATGTGCTGCGAATTTGATGCGGTCCAGTGCAGAAAAGAATTCAGCCAGGCCCTGCTGATCTTCCTGAGGCCAGAGGGGGTGTTCAGCGGTTTCCCGGAGAAACTCTTCGGTGGTCCGGTCGGGGGCCTGAATCAGAAAACGGCCTTCGATGTAGGTTCTGAGAATTCGGCTGAGTTCCACTGCGACCGCGTCCGCATCTTCCTGCAACCAGGCAGGAGACTGGCAGAGCTGCTGCATGGCCTCGAGAGCCAGTCGGTCCCATTCCGGAGGCGGTGGCGGCGCTTTGGGTCGTTTTGAAATCCGATACATGGCGTAGGCGAAAGCCGCGATCAGTAGCAAGAAGAGTCCCAGCGAAATCAGTTGGTTTCTACGGGCCCGGGCCAGGGCTTCCGAACTTCGGAACTCGGGCAGGCTGCGGTTTCCGAACATCGGAACGGTGTCTTCGTCGCGGAGAATGGACTGCACCTCGATGCTGTAGAAGGGCAATTGCAGTTGCTGATCCCCCACCTGAATCTGGTTTTCGGCAAAGAGGGTGATGTTGGTGACGGCCGAGGCGACCACTTCAATGCGATGCCGGAATTGTTCGAGTTCAGCTTCGGTCTTCCGGGGTTCGGCGTCGATCAGCACCAAGCTGGGATGCAGTAACTCCGGCCAAGGAGGGAGCGGGAGACGTTCCTCAGCCATCAGCCGCAGTTCAAAGATCATCGGATCGCCAATGTGCGGGGCTTCCACACCACCACGGAGCTGCAGCTCAGGTACGTCCTCAGCTTCGGGGAAATCCTCCAAGCCGGCATCGGGAACGCAGCCACAGAGCAGAAGCAGGAGGAGGGAGCAGAATAGCTTACGCATCAGCGGCCCCTCCGGGCAGCACGGCTGCGGAAAAACCGGGCGATGTCGCTCTCCCAGGCTTCTTCGATGGCCAGGGGGAGTAAGTCAATGTTGTGTCGGCGGCAGTGACGGGCCTGGTTTTCCTCCCAGGCCTGGCGCTGGGCAAGGATCTCGTGCCTCAAGGCTGGATCCGAGCTGTCCACGCTGAACAGGGCTCCCGTTTCTGGGTCGATAAAGTCCAATAACCCTGCATCCGGCCAGTCGCTGTCCCTGGGGTCGTCGATGCGTAGCACAATCAGATCATGGCGGCGTGCAGACAGGCGGAGAGCATCGAGATCCTTTTCACTGTATTCTGCATCTCCGATCATAAAGACCAGAGATTTCCGGTGCAGCACCCGAGTGAGAAAGCTCAGAGGTTCTTCCAGACCGCTACGGGGGGATTCCGCTTCGGTCCCGAGAATTTCCCGGATGATGCGTAGGACATGTCGTGGCCCTTTTCCCGGTGGGATCCAGCGTTCTTTTTGATCGCTGTGTAGCAGCACCGCTACCTTATCCTGGTTGCGAATCGCCGCCAGCGCGAGCAGAGCTGCTACTTCGGCGGCCACCTCCCGCTTTCGCTGCTGCTGGGAGCCGAAGAGCAGAGAGGCGCTTAAGTCGACCACCAGTACCACATTGAGTTCGCGTTCCTCCCGAAAGGTTTTTAAATGAGGCACGCCGCTTCGCGCAGTGACGTTCCAATCAATCGCACGCACATCATCACCGGGCTGATATTCCCGCACTTCTTCAAACTCCATTCCGGAGCCTTTGAAGGCGGAATGATACTGGCCGGCGAAGACCTCGTTGACGATATGACGGGTGCGGAGTTCGATGCCCCGTATTTTCCGCAGAAGTTCACGGGAAATCATCCGGATCAGGGAACGGGCAGTTGGTCGAGAATGCGGGTGATGAGATCGTCGGAATCCAGTTCCTCGGCCTCCGCTTCGTAGGTGACCAGGACGCGGTGGCGCAGTACATCCGGAGCAATCCGTTTCACGTCCTGCGGAGTGACATAGGCGCGTCCCTGCAAAAAGGCATGGGCCCGGGAGGCGAGGGCGAGAGCAATGGTCGCCCGGGGAGAGGCTCCAAAGCGGAGATAGTCTTTTAGATCAAGCTGATAGGCCGCTGGATCGCGGGTCGCGAAAATAATGGAGAGAATGTAGTCTTTGATCTTATCATCCAGATAGATCTGGTTCACCACCTTGCGGGCCTCGAGAATTTTCTCCGGGCTGGCTACCGGCTCCAAAGGGGCGCTATGTGAGGTGGAAGCATGCAGTTCCATGATCTGTCGCTCTTCATCTATCGTGGGGTAGCTCACCCGCAGTTTGAAAAAGAAACGGTCCACCTGGGCTTCAGGCAGGGGATAGGTTCCTTCCTGCTCGATGGGGTTTTCGGTGGCCAATACCAGGAAGGGCTCGGGTAGGTCGTAGGTTTCATCTCCGATGGTCACCTGACGTTCCTGCATGGCCTCCAGCAGCGCGGATTGCACTTTGGCCGGAGCGCGGTTGATTTCGTCTGCAAGGATAAGGTTGGCGAATACTGGACCTTTGCGAATCGAGAAGTTGCCTTCCCGGGGATTATAAATCTGGGTGCCGAGGATGTCTGCAGGCAGGAGATCGGGAGTGAACTGGACCCTGGAAAATTTGGTATGGAACAGGGAAGCCAGACTTTTGACAGACAGGGTTTTGGCCAGACCGGGGACCCCTTCCAGCAGCACGTGGCCATCACAGAGCAAGCCGAGAATTAAGCGGTCCACCAGGTAGGACTGGCCGACCACCGCGCGGGCCATTTGGGTACGAATTAAATCAATGATGCCACGCTCGGCATCAACACGTTCCTGAATAAGATCAATGTTGGACATAGAACTGGGCGGGTCTCTAAGGGGTGACGCTACAGGGGGATCACCTGTCAGCGATTGGAATACGAATACAGACAGGCTTTGGTCGGAAACTGTTCAAAAAGGGAAGCTTCAACCGTATAGAGCCCTTCCTGTGAGTGCGGGAGGGGCTCAGGGGAAAGAAAGCCGTAGAGCGCAGACGGCACATGCCTGCTTAGGCGTAAAGCAGGGGTTCCATTTTCTGCACCCAGGCCTTGGCGATCAAGGCATGACCGGCGGGAGAGGGGTGCACGCCGTCCGGGAGCCAGAACTCAGCCGGGGCTCGGTCAGCCGCATCGTTGAACAGGGCCTGAAGGGGAATGAAATGCAGTTTGAAATCATCTGCAGCCTGCCGCACGGCCTGCTGTTTGGGGATGAGGTCTTCGTACCAGCTGTTTTTGGTGCCGCTGGGGGAATCCAGCAGAAAGGGTTCGAGGAGCACGACGTTATGCGGATCCAGACCGCCTTCCAAGAGGGAGCGTTGGATGAGCTTGCGTAGTTCGGAATCGAACTGCTCCACAGGGGTGGGATCATCCTTGTCGTAACGGCGCCAAGTATTATTGATGCCGATGAGGATGGAAAGAAAGCTTGGGTTCAGGTCCAGACAGTCTTCGCCCCAGCGTCCGAGCAGATCTTTGGTTCGGTTGCCGGAGATGCCCCGGTTGTAGATCTGGTAGGGACGTTCGGGGTGGGCGGACTGGAGCAGCCCGCCGGTGATCATGGCGTAACCGCTGCCCAAGTGAACAGGATCTTGCTTAAAACGACCGGCATCCGTGATGCTGTCGCCCTGAAAGAGAAGTGTGGGAGGAGTGGACATAAAAGGGTCAGACGGAGAGGTGGAGCAACTCGTCGATCATGTGCTGCAGGCGGCGGCCGTTATTGGAGCTGGCGAACTCCTCATCTGCAAAGAGATCCAGCGTCGCCCCGCCCACTGCGGCCATGGTGGGGCAGACGGTGACGCCTACGTTTTGCAGGAAGGTCCGCAGGTTCCATAAACTACGCATGCCGCCCAGGGCTCCGGGAGAGGTGGCCAACAGAGCAGCTTTTTTACCGCGGAAGGCACTCATGGGTTGTTCATCACCCGGCGCAGGACGGGAGGCCCAGTCCAGGGCGTTTAGCAGCAGAGGGGTCGGGAAGGAGTTGTACTCCGGGGACGCGATGAGAAACCCATCCGCATTACGCATGGACTCCTTGAGGCTAAGTGCAGAGGCCGGAAGACCATTTGCGGCTTCGTAATCGCCATCATAAAGAGGAAGATCCAGATCCCGGAGTTCAATCGTTTCTACGACGGCTCCGGCTGCGCGTGCCATGTCCACCGCCTTTTCCAGGAGGCTGGCGTTCAGGGAGTGACTTCGCCCGGAACCGGAGAAGGCAAGTAGGCTGTTCATGGCTTAAATCCCGAGGTCTTCGAGATAGGCTGAGCAAGCCCCCAGCAGATGGTTCGGCTGGTAGGGTTTGGTGATAATCAGGTCCGGTTTGGGATCCTGGAATACCGCCTCAGCTTCTTCCATGCTTTGTCCGGTGCAAACAATCACAGGCAACACGGGGAAATGCTTGCGGATTTCCTTAAAGGCTTCGTCGCCAGGTTGACCCGGCATAATCAAATCGAGGATCACCAAGGCAATATTGGTGTGCTTGGTGAGTTGGGACAGAGCTTCGTATCCGTTTTCTGCTTCCAGCAGGGGCAGGCTCAAGGGTTTGAGCACGCGGGTGGTCAGGCGACGCATTTCCGGATCGTCGTCCACAATGAGAATAGAAGGCTCCTGTGAGGTTTCCCGATTGTCGGTACCTTGTTTCTGATTGGCCTCATCCTCCGCCGCAATTTCCTCCAGAGAGGGAGGCACGAACATATCGTTCCCTTTCATGAAGGTAATTAAGTCCGTGGGCCGGATCAGATATTTTCCTCCCGCCGTACGGTAGGAGGGTAACCGTTCATCCCGGATCCAACAGCAAATGGTATTGCGGCTGACCCCGCAGAGGTTTGCGGCTTTGGGTGCGGACAGAAAAATAGGCTCTGGGATCGATTGTTGCATGAGACTTGGGAGTTCCCTGAAGGTGATGGATGACCTTACAGCATCAAAATGGCTTTGTTTATTTATTAGTTAGAACAAAATTCTTTCAAACGGAAAAGACGAATCGTGCAGGATTTACAATCCTCCGTATAGATTTCGTAAGGTTCTTTGCGATCTGACGTTAATTTGGGTATGAAAAAGCTTCTGACCCTCACCCTGTTTCTGCTTGGAGTTTTGTTTATGACTTCCTGTCGTACCCCGCCACCGATCCAAACCGAAGACTCTGTTGATCTTGAGCGGTTTATGGGGGATTGGTGGGTTCATGCCAATGTGCCGACCTTCATTGAAAAAGGGGTGTGGAATGCCCTGGAACAGTATGAATTGAATGAAGATGGAACGGTGGCCACCACCTTTTCGTTCAACAAGGGCGCAGCAGATGGTCCGCGGAAGACCTATTACCCCAAAGGCTTTGTTCGGGATACAGAGAGCAATGCTGTGTGGGATATGCAGTTTATCTGGCCGATTAAGGCGGAATACCGGATTCTGTACGTGGACGAAGACTACACGGAAACTGTAATTGGCCGTCGGAAACGGGATTATTTGTGGATTATGTTCCGAGATCAGGAGGTTGCGGAGGAGCGCTTACAGGCCTTGATCGATTTTGCGGTGGAGCAGGGCTATGAGCGAGAAGCGATTCTGCGGGTACCCTTGGTCGTGGGATTTGACCCCGATGCGGAAGATGGCTCTGAGTAGGGTGGGGTTGAGTCGGGAAGAGGTAACGGAGCTTGGGCTTCCAGCCTGAGAAGATGACAGGCTGGAGGCCTATCCTTCTGTTGATAGGAGCTTGGGCTTCCAGCCTGAGAAGATGACAGGCCGGAGGCCTATCCTCCTGTTGATAGGAGCTTAGGCTTCCAGCCTGAGAAAATGACGGGCTGGAAAGCCCATCCTCCTGTGGTGTGGGATTAAATCCGTTCCAGAAGGATAAGGAGCATGCGGCGGAGAGGTTCGGCTGCGCCCCAGAGTAGTTGATCGCCGACGCTGAAGGCGTGCAGCATGTTGGGTTCGAGCAGGGAGCTGCGCAGGCGGCCGATGGGAACGGTGAGCCCTCCGGAGACGGCGGCGGGGCTGAGGCGCTGCAGGGTGTCCTCCTTTTCATTGGGAATCAATTCCACCCAATCATTGGCGTCGCGAATCAGTGCTTCGGCTTCGTCCAGGAGGACATTGCGGGTGAGCTTGATGGTGAAGGCCTGGGCATGACAGCGCATGCTGCCTACGCGGACGCAGGTGCCGTCCACGGGGACCGGATTTTCTTCCCGACCGATAATCCGGTTACACTCGGCCATCCCTTTCCATTCCTCACGGGTCTGTCCCCCGGGCATGGCCCGATCGATCCAGGGAATGAGGCTGGCTGCCAGCGGGGCGCCAAAAGCTTCCTGTGGAAAGGATGGATCCTGTAAGCGCTGTTGCAGACTACGATCCAGCTCCAACGCGGTCGCGGCAGGCTGTGCGGCTGCGGCGTTTCCGAGATCCTGGAACTGCTTACAGAGTTCAATCATGTTGCGGGCTCCGGCTCCGGAGGCGGATTGATAGGTGGAACTGGATACCCATTGCACGTAGCCCGCGTCAAACAGCCCCTGCAGGGCCATCAGCATCAGGCTGACGGTGCAGTTGCCGCCAATGAAATCACGAATGCCGTCTTGGAGGGCCTGATCGATGAGAGGACGGTTCACGGGATCCAGAATCACGCAGCTGTCCGGCATCATGCGCAGGCTGCTGGCGGCATCAATCCAGGCCCCTTCCCAGCCGGAAGCACGGAGTTGCGGGTGAATTTCCTTCGTGTAGTCCCCTCCCTGACAGGAGATGAGGATGTCCATTTGGGCTAGTTGATCCGCAGAGTTTGCATCCAGCAGGGGAGCTCCTCCCCCGAGATCGGGGCCGGGTTGACCTGCCTGGGAGGTGCTGAAAAAGTGCACATCGACACCTTCGAGATCGTTTTCCTGACGGAAACGCTCCAGCAACACTGAACCCACCATGCCACGCCAACCAATGATTCCTACCGTTTTCATGGGTCCTCTTCTATCGGCATTTTCTGGAAAGGAAAGAAAACTTAAAGAACAGCAGCTGAACACGGATTGCACTTGTGCTTCAGGTCGCCTGTGCTTGAATTTTGGCCATGATATCCCTTTGGCGCTCTACAATGATCCTGTTTCTGTTGGCCATGGGCTGCACAGAAGAGCGGCCTTCAGCCGAGGAGCAGGTCTATCAACCGAAGATTCTGGAATCCTTGCCTCATGATCCGGCTGCTTTTACCCAGGGATTGCTGTTGGATGGGGATCGTTGGTTGGAAAGTACCGGACTCTACGGCAAATCCCAACTCCGGGAGCTGAAGCGGGATAGCGGAGAGCTTCTGCGGTCGGTGGATCTTCCAGAACACTTTTTTGGCGAGGGACTGGCTTGGCACGGTGAGTACCTCTTTCAGCTCACCTGGCGGGAGCGCACCTGTATCGTTTACGATCGGAAAAGCTTTCAGGAGGTCAAACGTTTCACCTATCCCGGAGAAGGTTGGGGCTTGTGTACAGATGGCACTCATCTGTTCTTAAGTGATGGCAGCAGCCGTATCCGGGTGCTGGATCCGGAAAATTTCAAGGAACTCCGCAGTTTTGTGGTGCGAGGTGAGCGGGGCCAGGTGAAGATGCTTAACGAGCTGGAATGGGTAGGGAATGAGATTTGGGCGAATATCTTTCAGACGGGATGGATAGTTCGTTTTGATAGGGAAGGCCAGGTGTTGGGCTACGTGGATCTGCGTCATCTCCCGCTGAAAGCGGATCGCTACGAGGAGATGGATGTGCTCAACGGCATCGCATGGGACGAGCAAAATCAATCTGTCTGGGTCACCGGAAAGCTCTGGAAAAAGCTGTACCGGATTTCCTGGCCGCCGGAAGCAGAGTTGCCTCCTGCGGAAAATGTGGGAGAATAACGCATCATGACGCTGAAATACTACATCATGTCCGCTCTGTTCTGTGCCGGACTGCTTGCTGCACAGGAACCCGCTGCTCCGGCTGCGGAAGCTTCAACGACCTCCAGTATGGAGGACGC
Source organism: Verrucomicrobia bacterium UBA6056 (assembly GCA_002429005.1). Classification (GTDB taxonomy): domain Bacteria; phylum Verrucomicrobiota; class Kiritimatiellia; order SS1-B-03-39; family UBA6053; genus UBA6056. The sequence continues at coordinate 60,980 of DIYK01000109.1, read as the reverse complement.
GCTTTCTGAAGATCATAAAGAAGCCTTGGAAGAAATGGCCCGCTTTACCGTGGCCATGGAACAGATTCGCCGCCTGCATGTGGAAGGCGGGGGGCAGGAAGACCTGGGCTACAAAGAATTAGTGGATGCCGCGATCGCCGGCATGATGGGACGTCTGGACCGCTTTTCTTCCTATGTTTCCGGGCGGGATGTGGAAGATTTGAAAGTGGAGACCCAAGGGGAGTTCGGGGGGATTGGTGCGGTGGTCTCATCGGATGGCCGCTGGATTCGCATTGTATCTGCGATTGAAGAGGGGCCCTCCTGGGATGCAGGACTTCAGCCTCAGGATCAGGTGATCGAAATTGATGGGGAATCGGTGCGCGGATGGACGGTGCAACAGGCGGTGGATAAATTGCGGGGACCTCCTGGATCGGAAGTAAAATTACGTCTGCGACGGCCTGGTGAAAATCGGGTGTTTGAAGTCAGCCTGGCCCGTCAGGTGATTCGTACCCGTTCCGTTCGCAAACATGTGTTGTTGGAACCGGGCATCGGATACGTGCGGGTGAGCTCGTTTGCCGACCCTACGGCCGATCTGCTTCGCCGCGAACTGACCGCTTTGGATAAAGCCGGAGCGGAATCCCTGATTTTGGATTTGCGAGGAAACCCCGGCGGACTCTTACGGGCTGCGGTGGAAGTGTCCGCGCTGTTTTTGCCGAAAGACAGTTTGGTGGTGAAGACCAAAGGCCGCGAAGGGGAGGTGAAATCGGAATACCGGACACAAACCCGTCCACATCGTCTGGACCCCAAGCTGGTCGTGCTGATTAACCGGGGATCTGCCAGTGCATCCGAAATCGTATCCGGGGCCTTACAGGACAGTGACCGTGCAGAGATCATCGGGGAAAAGAGTTTTGGCAAAGCCTCGGTGCAAAGCATCTTACCCCTGCCGGACGGCTCAGCATTGCGTTTGACCACGGCCACCTATTACACCCCATCTGCCCGGGAAATTCACGGGAAAGGCATTGAGCCGGATGAACGGGTTCGTTTTTCCCTGGGCCGCTTACGCCAGTTGCAGATGATTCCGGCATCGGAGCGGGACTGGGCTGGAGATCCTCAGGTGCAGAAAGCGCTGGAATGGTTGCGTGCGGATGATAGCAGCAACTAATGCGGCTCGTTCTTGGCATTGAAAGTTCCTGTGATGAAACCGCAGCGGCGCTCCTGGAAGCCCCGCTGCGGGTTCGGAGTTCTGTCGTCTCTTCGCAGATTGCGGCTCATCGGCCTTTCGGGGGCGTAGTTCCTGAACTGGCTGCACGGGCACATGTGCAAGCTCTTGGGCCGGTGTTGGAAGCGGCCATGGCCGAAGGTGGAGCTTCCTGGGGTGAGTTGGACGCAGTGGCGGTCACCCGCGGCCCTGGCTTGTCGAGTTCTCTGCTTTCCGGTTTGGCTGCGGCCCGGGGCTTGAGTCGTCGACTGGGTATACCTCTGAAGCCGGTTCATCACATGGAAGGTCATCTGTGTAGTCTTTTTCTGGCACGCCCGGATGCGGACCCTCTGCAATCCTGCCCGGCCTTAGTCTTGCTGGTGACGGGAGGGCATACCGCATTATTGCGCTTGGAAGCTCCGGGGCATTATCACTTATTGGGGCGTTCCATTGATGATGCTGCGGGGGAAGCCCTGGATAAGGGTGCGCGTTTGTTGGGACTGCCCTATCCGGGCGGCCCGGAAATCGAAAAGCTGGCCAAGGAGGCATCCGCCACTTCGCTGCGGTTTCCGCGGGGCTGCCCCCGCAGTGATGAAGCCAAGCGACGGGGTGGGACCTGTGCCTTCAGCTTTAGTGGATTAAAAACCGCCTTGCGCACCCAACTGGAATCCTCCAACGAATATGCCCCTGCCGAGCTGGCCGCGGCCTATCAGGAGGCGGTGATGAGCAGTCTGGTGCAACGCGCCGAAGAAGGCCTCGCATCGGCGACCGATTGGAAAAGTCTGGCCGTAGTGGGCGGTGTGGCGAAGAATCTTAACTTGCGCAATCGCCTGGAGGAACTGGCGGAGCGCAACGGCTTGCCTTTGTTAGCAGTGCCCTTGGAATACTGCACGGACAATGCCGCGATGATTGCGGCAGTTCCTTTGCTGCGGGATCACGCACGGGGGGACTCCGCTTGGGATCTGGATCCGAATGCGCAACTGGAAGGCTTGCAGTTGCGCTAAGTGCTCGTGCTTGTGGAGCGCGGGCATCCTGCCGGCGTGCAGAGGGGCGCCCCCAAGATGGGCGCGGTCCATTGGGTGTTGCGTAAATTGAGCGCGGGCATCCTGCCGGCGTGCAGAGGGACGCCCCCAAGATGGGCGCGGTCCATTGGGTGTTGCATAAATGGAGCGCGGGCATCCTGCCGGCGTGCGGAGGTTCGCCCCCAAGATGGGCGCGGTCCATTGGGTGTTGCATAAATGGAGCGCGGGCATCCTGCCGGCGTGTAGAGGGACGCCCCCAAGATGGGCGCGGTCCATTGGGTGTTGCGTAAATGGAGCGCGGGCATCCTGCCGGCGTGCAGAGGGACGCCCCCAAGATGGGCGCGGTCCATTGGGTGTTGCATGAATGGAGCGCGGGCATCCTGCCGGCGTGTAGAGGGACGCCCCCAAGATGGGCGCGGTCCATTGGGTGTTGCATAAATGGAGCGCGGGCATCCTGCCGGCGTGCAGAGGGGCTCCCCTAAGATGGGCGCGGTCCATTGGGTGTTGCATAAATGGAGCGCGGGCATCCTGCCGGCGTGCAGAGGGTCGCCCCCAAGATGGGCGCGGTCCATTGGGTGTTGCATAAATGGAGCGCGGGCATCCTGCCGGCGTGCGGAGGGACGCCCCCAAGATGGGCGCGGTCCATTGGGTGTTGCGTAAATGGAGCGCGGGCATCCTGCCGGCGTGTAGAGGGACGCCCTCAAGATGGGCGCGGTCCATTGAAGTTGGCTGATACAAAACAGGCCTCCAGCAGTGCTGAAGGCCTGTTGAGTCTAACTGGGAGAAGGCTTAAACTTCTGCCATCAGTTTGCTGACCCGCTGTGCGAATTGTGCGGGATTGGGCAGGGGAGAGCCTTCCGTGAGCAGAGCTTGATCATGCAGCAGTTCGGCGAATTCACCGAGGCGTTCGTCATCGGCTTTTTCAGCGTGCATGTTCTTCAGGCGACTGAGCACCGGGTGGCTGGGATTCAGTTCCAGAGTACGTTTGGTTTCGGGAACCACCTGACCCATGGATTTCATCATCTGAGCCATGTGGGCATCAATGCCGCCTTCATCAGCCACCAACACGGAGGCGGAGTCGGTGAGACGGTCGGAGAGACGTACCGCTTTGACTTTGTCTCCCAGGCCGTTCTGAAGGGCATTCAGCAGATCCTGGTATTCTTCTTCAGCGGCTTTGCGCTGCTCTTCTTTTTCCTGTTTCTCTTCCTCAGAGTCCAGGTTGACTTCGCCACGATGGATGCCTTTGAGCGGTTTTTCGTCGAAGCTGTCCAGGGCTGGAATCACCCACTCATCGATGGTATCGGTAAAGAACAGGACTTCGAGATTACGTTCTTTGAAGGCTTCCAGCAACGGAGAGTTCTCCACGATCTCCCGACTGTCACCATTGAGGTAGTAGATCTCTTTTTGATCCGGCTGCATCCGATCCACATAATTCTGCAGGCTGATGGTTTTGCCGGCTTCGGTTTTGCTGGATTCATACCGCAGCAATTTGCTGATTTTCTCACGGTTTCCGTGATCGGTGTGCATGCCTTCTTTGAGGACCCGGCCGAATTCCGCATAGAACTCTTCGTAGGCCTCGGCCTCTTTGCTCTGCATGCTTTTGAGGGTGCTCAGGACTTTGCTGACCACGTTTTTTCCGATGCGGCGTACCAGGGGGTTGTCCTGGAGAATTTCGCGGGAGACATTGAGGTCGAGGTCGGCACTGTCGACCACGCCTTTTACGAAGCGCAGGTAACCGGGCAGCAGCTCTTTGCAATCGTCCATGATGAACACGCGTTTGACATAGAGATGCAGTCCTTTGGCATCTTCGTTGTAGAAGAGGTCGTGGGGAGCATGTTTGGGAAGAAAGAGCAGCCCTTTGAATTCGGTGGTGCCTTCAGCCGCCCAGTGAATGACGGAGCGGGGATCTTCATATTCATGAAAGGCTCCCTTGTAGAACTGGTTGTACTCCTCTTCGCTGACATCGGACTTGGAACGGGTCCAGATGGCTTTCATGGAGTTCAGGGTTTCTTCGCTGGTGACTTCTTTCATCACCGGATCTTCGCCTTCCACGGAGGCTTCCTCGTCTTTTTCCTGACGGGTCACGTCCATTACCACAGGGAAGGCAATGTAGTCGGAGTACTGCTTCACGATCTGGCGCAGTTTATACTCCTGGGTGAAGTCAGTGGACTCCTCGTCCCCTTCACGCAGGTGCAGGGTGATGGTGGTGCCATGGCTGGCTTTCTCTGTTTCGGAGATCTCATAGGTGCCGTCACCGGCAGAACTCCAGTGCCAGGCCTCCTGTTCGCCCATGCGGCGGGTGCTGAGTTCGACTTTGTCAGCCACCATGAAGGAGGCGTAGAATCCAACCCCGAACTGACCGATCAGTTCCGGGCGTTCCTTGGCTTCGGCTTCGCCCAATTGTTTCAGGAAGGCTTTGGTGCCGGAGTTGGCGATGGTGCCAATGTTCTTTTCCAGCTCCTCCTGATTCATGCCGATGCCGTTATCGATGATGCGGACAAGCTGCTGCTCTTTGTCGGTCTCGAGTTTGATCTTCCAGCCTTCGCTGGGTTCGACCAGTTCATCATTCGAGAGGGTCTCGAAGCGGGCGCGGTCAATGGCATCCGAGGCGTTGGAAATCAACTCACGAAGGAAAATATCCTTGTTGGAGTAGAGGGAATGGATGACCAGGTCGAGCAGCTGGCTGACCTCGGTCTGGAAGCTTTTGGTTTGGGTACTCATATCAGGTGTTGTCTCCTACAGGGTGGGGTTTTTTCAAAAAAAAATCGGCGGAGCTTGTAAACAGGCTCCGCCGAAACTTCAAGTCAGAAGATGTCCGCCGCGTTACTCACTGTCTGCGGGGGCAGCCAGGCGCTGGCGGCGCTCCAGCTCAAGTTTGGCCAGTTCAGCCTGATTGGCCCAGACGTCGCCGGAGAACTCACGCTCGATATTCTCGTAGATAGCGAGAGCTTCATCGGCTTTGTCCATGTTTTCCAGCACACGGGCCTGGTTGAGCAGGCTCTGGGGGTAAATGATGGAGCTCTCAGGCACGCTTTTGAAGCCTTGGAGGGCCTCTTCGAGTTTTCCTTCCTGCTCAAGGGCGAGGTTGCGGTTCTGACTGACACTCTCGTTGAGCGGATGCTCAGGATAGAGGCTCAGGTACTGATCTGCCAATTCGATCGCGGAGGCGGCATTTCCGTCCCGCAGGCGTTCGGCTACGGCCAGTGCAAGGGCATTCGGGGCTTCCGCAGATTCGGGGTAGGCCTGAGCGACCTGGCCAAGGGCTTCAGCGTCCCCCTGAGCCTCTTCGATGGCGTTGAAGCGCTCGAGTTGCTTCCGGGTAGAACGGCTCTGGGTCCACAAGTACACAGTGGCCGCCAGCAGGATGGCGGTAAAGGCGGGCGTGATCCAGTTGAGGGACTTCTGCCAATCAAAAACGGCCTCTTCTCCAGAGGCCTCGGGTGCGGGGGCGTGTTCAGACATGGGCGTGCCCTTACCGAAATCGGGTCGAAAGTCAAACTGTACACTCGTACTGGCAGGGCTTTTGCGGCATAGTCTTGCAGCTATGTGGAAACCATTTTTGCTCATGTGTGCCCTGGTCCCGATGCTCTGGGCGGCTCCGGAACAACGGATGTACTCTTTTTCCAGTCTTTCCCCGGATCTGGTGGAAGCCCGGATTCGGCAGTGGGTCCCGGAACGGGCTCGGGTGCTGATGAATCGGGAGCGTGGACAGGTGATGGTGATTGCCGAGCCGGAAATCCATGTAAAAATTGCCCGGATGATGGAGCGGTTGGATCGGCCTGTTCCCTCTTTGAAGGTTCGCTTGCGTCGTAATGAGGAATGGCAGGATCTGGAATGGCTCAGTGGAGCACCCGGCACCTTGTCCGTGACCTCCCATCCGCCGGAAGATTTGGTGGCTTTGGCCCGAACTCAGTTGGCACCGGAATTGCGGGAGCTGCCCGTACAGGGTGCGGCCTTCGAAACGCATCTCTCTCTGCTTCGAGAGGATCCTCCGGTGGCCCGACTGCGAGTGGTCCCTGCCATTGCCTTTGGTGTAGTGCCTCCTTATGAGGTGATCCGTCGGGAGGATATGGCCATGGATCTACTGATCCGGGGAGATGAGTACAATGATCTGGGCGCCATGCTTTCCAAAAATGTCTATTATGCACGATTTCTCAGGGAACAGCCGGATCCTGAACGTCCTCCCCGTCCGGTCACGCTGTTGCTCTCTTTGGAGGGCACCAGCACGGTGAAGCCCCCGGCCCAGACGCCTGGAGCCCCGCGGCCCTGAGCCGGGCACGAGGCAGTGTTCATTCCGCGGAAGCGGGATCTGCCTCTGCCTGACGGACGTACACTATGATCTCTCCGTTTGTACCGGACGAACCGGATCCCGAGGATCGCCCTTGTTATCCGGATGTTTCTGCAGAACTGACGGAGTTACTGGGGGAGGGGGGGCGCATGTCCGAGGTGTTTGCTTCGGCAGGCAAAGCCTATGAACATCGCCCTCAACAGCTGGAGATGGCCGCATCGATTGCTTCTGCGGTGCATCGTGGAGAGCATCTGGTGGTGGAGGCTGGAACCGGCGTGGGCAAGAGTTTCGCTTATTTGGTTCCCACGCTCATGGCGGCATTGGAAGCCGGGCAGAAGGTGGTTGTCAGTAGTTGTACCATCAGTCTGCAGGAGCAGTTACTTCATTCGGATGTCCCGCGACTGGAAGCCTGCCTGGGGCGTCCGGTCAAAGCGGTTCTGGTGAAGGGGCGTAGTAATTATCTGTGCAAGCGGCGTCTGGCGCTGGCCCGGCGTATGGGTGGGGATTTATTCCGACCGGAGCAGCGCAGCTGGGTGGAGCGTTTGCACCGCTGGTCGGAAGAAGGCGGCGGGGATGGCAGTTTACAGGAATTGGACGAGGCTCCCCCGTTGGAGATCTGGCAGCAGGTCTGTGCAGAGGAAGGTAGCTGCACGGCTTCCGCCGCCTCTCATCGGGACTGTTTCTTTCCGAAAGCCCGGGCCCGCATGCAGGAGGCCGAATTGCTGATCGTAAATCACTCCCTGTTTTTTGCGGACCTTTCGCTGCGTAGCCGGGGAGCCGGATTGTTGCCTGAGTTCGATGTCGCCGTCATGGATGAGGCACATCATATCGAGGATATGGCCGGGCGAGCTTTGGGCTTGCGCTTGAGTCCATGGAGCTTTTTACGATGGACGCGGAGTCTCTATCAACCGGAAGGAAAAAAAGGGCTGTTGAGTTCCCTCAAAGCTGGTGGGGCCGCACATCAGGTGACCCGGATCCAGGAGCAGGTGGAGCTGCTCTTTCAACAAGTGCAGCGCTACTTATTTGAGCATGCCGGAGGAGCGGAACAATTGCGGCTTCGGGAACCCATGCATCTTCGCACCTCCTTGCCCGGCATGATCGAGGAACTTGCGCAAACGCTGCGTGAATTAGAAGATGAGGTGGAGAGCGAGGATCTGCGGCAGGAGTTGCGTAGCGCCCGCCGCAAAGGGGGGGAGCTATCCACCTCCTTGCTTCATTTCCTGGAGCAGCGTGCTGAGGGAGAGGTGTACTGGATGGAGGAAGAGGGGCGTGGAGGTCGTTCGCGGGTGACCTTGAATGCGGCCCCCATTGATCTGGCGCCTTTATTGCGCGAAATCCTGTTTGAGCCTCTTCATTCCGTGGTGTTGTGCAGCGCGACCCTGGCCGTAGGTGAGGATATGAGCTACTTCAAAAAACGGGTGGGGGCGTTGGATGCGGAAGAGCTTCAGGTGGGTAGTCCCTTTGATTACGAACGTCAGATGCGGGTGCTGCTTCCTGAAGGAATCCCGGAGCCGAACCAGGCGGGTTATGTGGAGGCTGCCTCGGAAGAAGTACTTCGACAGCTTCGCCGCAGTGAGGGCGGGGCCTTTGTCCTGTTCACCTCTTCGAAAACCCTGAAGGATGTTTTGAAGGAAATCGAAGCGCCGTTGTTGGAAGAAGGCTTTGATCTCTTTGTCCAAGGGCGCGGACAGGCCCGCCATAGCTTGCTGCAGGGATTTCGTGACAGTCCCAAGGGAGTACTTTTTGGATTGAACTCTTTCTGGACGGGAGTGGATGTGCCTGGGGATGCCTTGCGGATGGTGATGATTACCCGCTTGCCTTTCGCAGTTCCAGACCATCCCCTGACCGAGGCTCGCCTGGAGGAAATTCAGCGCCATGGCGGCAACCCCTTCAAAGAATATTCCCTGCCGGAAGCGGTGCTCCGATTCAAGCAGGGCGTGGGCCGTTTGATCCGCAGTCGAGAGGATGAAGGCGAGGTCGTTTTGCTGGATTCGCGCATTCGGCACCGTTGGTATCGGCACTGGTTCGTAAAGGCATTGCCAAAATGTCCATGGATTGAAGAAAACCCTTAAAAAAAGTCTAGCCTCTGGTTAGAATTGGATTGACCATAACCCCTGTACTCTGAAATAGTCCGCCTTTCAGACTATTTAACCTTTCTGGAGATCTGATGAAGAACATGCTTTTGACAACGGTTGTGACAGCATCTGTGCTGGCAACCGCCCTGCTGACATCCTGCGACTGGTCAAGTGGTTCGCAATCCAATTTCAATACCTCGGGAGGTTCTTCCATCACGAACATTTCCGGGTTCTATGAAGGGATTCTCGGCGGACTTGCTGTACAGGGCAACAGCCGCGGAAACATCACCGGCCTTTCGATTCAGCAGTCTGGCAACCGCGTTCAGGTTACAGATAACCAGGGCTCTACCTACAGCGGTTCCGTTGGATCGCCTGCTTCGGTAGCCATTCCCAACAACACCACCATCGTGGACGGGGCTTTGCTGGCTGCCTATCAGATCAACTTCCAGGGCCGTGACGGCGTGGCTGCACGTGATATCCAGTTCACTGGTACGATTAATCTGGTTGCTGTAAACGATATCGTCGGCGATGCCAGCACGGTGACCAACACCCGTGATAACAGCATCATCAGCGAAACCAGCGATGAGACCACTTCCACGATCGTCACCACCAACGAAGTGGGTACGGTAACCACCCGGACGATTACCACCAACGATGACACCACGAACAATTCTGGAAGCAATGTAACCAGCACGGATACTGTCAACTTCCAGTTGACTGATACCAACACTCAGTTGCGCATGCGCGGTACCTGGTCCGAAGTTGGTGGTCCTACTGCCCGTGTAGATGCGGTTGCTGCAGGTGTGTTCACGAACTTCATCCCTGAAATTCCTGATGGTGATGGTGACGGCGGCGGCGGTGGCGCTGGCGGTGGTTGATCCACAACCCCGTTCCCCGAGGCCTTTGCCTCCCTATCACCCCTGCAGATGCAGGGGTGTTTTTTTTTATAAAGGGGGCTTAGCTGAGTTTTGCTCGGATCTGTTCCGCCAGTGAGGCCAGTTCTTGTGAATCTGCTGCGCCTGCGTTGGCGAAATTTAAATCGCCCACATCCTGGATGGGAACCAGATGAAGGTGGCAGTGAGGGACTTCGAGACCCGCAACCATTAAGCCTATCCGTTTACAGGGGACCACCGCTTCGATAGCGCGGGCAATGGGGCGGGCCACCAGGTGCAGGTCCCGAAGGAGCTCATCCGGGAGATCGAAGATGTAATCCACTTCCTGCTTAGGAATGACCAAGGCGTGCCCTGCGCTGATTGGGCGAATGTCCAGAAAACTGAAAAAACGTTCGTCTTCATAGAGGCGATGGCAGGGGATGTCGCCGGCGATAATTTTGGTGAATATACTCATAGGATTCAAAGGGTGGAGGGGTGAATAGGCTAGAAGAGTAAGCTTGATAACGAGCCTGCTACGAAGAGGCTAGCGAACTTTCAACCCGAAAGGGGGATGGGGCTCGTGAAAGCCGAGAGGCTGTCGAAAGTATAACCTTGTCTTTCCCGGATTTTTCAGACATAGGATGCCGCCCTGCATTTTTGCAGGCCTTTTTGTCCCTGAAGCCTCCTTCCCGGTGCATTCGAATGAACAAAGACCTCAGTAAAACACGAAATATTGGTATCTCCGCGCACATCGACAGTGGTAAAACGACCCTGACCGAGCGCATTCTTTATTACACCGGACGGATCCACAAGATCGAAGACGTCCGTGGCGGCGGCGACGGCGCAACCATGGACCACATGGAGCTGGAAAAAGAAAAAGGGATCACCATTACTTCCGCCGCGACCACCGTGGGTTGGAAGGATCACAAGATTAATATCATCGACACCCCCGGCCACGTGGACTTCACCGTGGAAGTGGAGCGTTCCTTGCGCGTTCTCGACGGCGCCATCCTGGTGCTCTGTGGTGTGGCCGGCGTTCAGTCCCAGTCCATTACCGTGGACCGTCAGATGAAGCGCTACAAGGTGCCTCGTTTGGCTTTCATCAACAAATTGGACCGTACCGGTTCCAACCCCGACAAAGTGGTTGCTGACCTCTGCGATAAACTGGGTCTCAATGCGGTCGCTTTCCAGGTACCCATTGGATTGGAAGGGGACCTCGAGGGTTCTATCGATCTGTTCACCCGTAAAGCCATTTACAACAAAGGCGAAAAAGGTGAGACCCTGGAAGAGGGTGAAATCCCCGCAAACCTGGTCGATGTAGTTGAAGAAAAGCGTCTCGAAATGCTGGAAACCGTTTCCATGTTCGACGAGGCTATCATGGAAGGCCTGCTCGAAGACCAGGACCCCACTCCCGAAGCCTTCCACGCTGCAGTGCGTAAAGGGGTTCTGGCGAATGAGCTGGTTCCTGTGTTCATGGGCTCTGCTTTCAAAAACAAAGGCGTTCAGTTGCTCATGGATGCGGTGAACCGCTACCTGCCTGCTCCGATGGAAGTGCCCAACACGGCCAAAGAAGTTGGTAACGAGGATGTGGTCGTTGAGCTTGAAGCAGATGACAACAAGCCCCTGGTTTCCATGGCCTTCAAACTGACGGACGAACAGTTCGGCCAGCTGACCTACACCCGTATTTATCAGGGGACCCTGAGTAAAGGGATGACCATTGTAAACAGCCGTACCGGCAAACGCGTTCGTTTGGGCCGTCTGTTGCGCATGCACTCCGATGACCGCGAGAACATTGATTCCGCTGGCGCCGGTGACATTGTCGCCATGGTCGGTATTGACTGCGCCTCCGGTGACACCTTCTGTGATGAGAACATCTCCGTGACCTGTGAGTCCATGTTCGTTCCGGAACCGGTGATTTCCTTCTCCGTGACCTGCGATGAGAGCAAGGACTACGAGAAAATGTCCAAAGCTCTGCAGCGTTTCATGAAGGAAGACCCGACCTTCCGCGTACACACCGATGAAGAGTCCGGCGAGACCATTATTTCCGGTATGGGTGAGCTTCACCTCGAGATTTATATCGAGCGTATCAAACGTGAGTACGGCGCCGTCGTGAATGTTGGCCCGCCTCAGGTGAACTACCGCGAAGCGGTGACCAACCCCACCGACTTCAGCTACACCCACAAGAAACAGTCTGGTGGTTCCGGTCAGTTCGCTGTGGTTCAAGGTAAAATCGAACCGATGGAAGCCAACTCTGAGGATGTCTACGAGTTCGTAGACCAGATCAAAGGGGGGAACATTCCTTCCGAGTACATTCCGGCTGTGGATAAAGGTTTCCGTGACGTGATGGACGAAGGTCCTCTGGGTGCCTTCCCGGTGGTGGGCATCAAAGTGTTCCTGACGGACGGGAAATACCACGAGGTGGACTCCAGCGATATGGCCTTCCGTATCGCTGCCCGTAACGCGATGCGTACTGCGATTCGTCAGGCTAACCCGCAGATCCTTGAACCGCTGATGAAGGTGGAAGTCGAGACTCCCGAAGAGTACCAGGGTTCTGTGATTGGTGACTTGAGTTCCCGTCGTGGTATTATCGGTACCATGGAAGCCCGTGGCGATACCAATGTGGTGAACTCGCTGGTGCCTCTGGCTGAAATGTTCGGCTACTCCACCGCGCTGCGTTCGCTCACAGCAGGTAAAGCAACCTACTCCATGGAATTCGAACGCTACGATCCCGCACCGCGCAACATCGCGGAAGACGTGATCGCGAAGCGTCAGAGCAAGCTCAAAGAAGACGACTAAGTCTCCTGTTGATCTTGGTAGATCGAAAAGCGGAGCCCGATGGGCTCCGCTTTTCTTTTTTCATTTATGGGCATCCAGCGTAAGAGGAATGCGATGACGGCTCTCCCTACAGATGAACTGGCAAAACGCACCTATTTCTGGGAGAGGGTCCGTGCCCCCTTTACCGGGGTGATCGAAGGGTTATGGCAACCTGGGGCCTCGGTGTTGTTGTTGATTGCTATTCGCTATTTTGAGGCGCCTCTGTGGGTCAAAAGTATCTTAAGTGCCTCTGGCTTTATTGGATTTCTGCTCACCCCGCTGGTGCTGAGTCTTCTTTCCCGCAGTCATAAAGACAGTACCTGGCTTATGGCGGCATTGATGAGGACCAGTGCCTTCCTCTTGCTGGCAGCATCGTTTTCAACCGGGCTCTTGGCTTTCTGCGCCTTGACGGTGTTGGCCCATGTGATTCTGGTGCAGCATGTGCCTATGTACACGGCCATGTATTCCTCTCACTTTACCACTCAACAGAGAGGGAAGCGGATCTCTTCGGTGTTTTTGCTCTCCGGTGTAGTATCCGTTCTGACCAGCCTGATGGTCAGTTGGGCGTTGGGAATAGATCTGGAGCACTTTCGGATCTTTTTTGGCATCGTCGCCTTGGCGGCCTTCTTTTCGAGTGTGTGTATTGTGCGCATTCCCTCGGAACCCTTGGATCATAAGCAACTGGGCAACCCTTGGCATAATATCTCACTGGCCTGGAAAGACCGTCTCTTTGGGTGGATTCTCTCTTCCTGGATGCTGCTGGGCTTAGGCAACCTGATGACCCTTCCTTTGCGAACCGAATATATGGCCGACCCTCGCTACGGGATCGAGGCCAGTAATTCTCAAATCCTCTTGATTACGGCAACGGTTCCCATGATCTGCAAGTTGTTGGCAACCCGGATCTGGGGCCGTTTGTTTGATCACTGGAACCTCGCACATCTGCGTATGCTGCTCAACAGCATGTTTATGCTCTCTCTCCTGTTCTTCTTCTGCAGTAAAAATCTATGGCTTCTGGGCTTGGGAATGGCTTTGTTGGGGACGGCCATGGCGGGTGGGCGGATCGCCTGGTCTCTGTGGGTGACGAAAATTGCCCCCTCCGAGAAAAGTTCGGCTTATATGAGTGTGCATATGCTCTGTACCGGGTTGCGCGGCAGTTTGGCCCCCTTCCTGGGATACTTACTGCTTAGCCGTTTTGCTCCGGTGCAGGTGGCCTACGCGGGTGTAGCGTTCATTGTCGTCTCCACGCTGATGTTTATGCTGTCGATTCGTCATTTGGAGCTGCGTGGCAAAGAACTGCAGGCTCAACCCATAGCAAGCTGAATAAAAGTACAAAAAAATATTCGTGCAATCAGGTGCGTAAAACCTTTTACGATTATACACGAAGTGTGTATCGTGTAATTTAAATCGTACAAGGAGCTTGAAATGATTGCCATGACTGAATCAAAAAGCTTGAATGAACAACAGCAACTGCCCGGAGCAGTGGATGTAACCCTGGTGCGAGGGGATGGGATTGGTCCGGAAATTATGGATGCAACCCTCAAGGTCTTGAAGGCGGCGGGCGCGCGGCTGAATTTCCATGAAGTCAGTATGGGACTGGATGTTTATCAGTCCGGGGAAAGTTCCGGGATTTCTCCAGAAGCCTGGGACTCCATTGCCAAAACCGGTCTGATTCTAAAGGTGCCCATCAGCACGCCCTTGGGCGGGGGGGTAAAGAGTTTGAATGTGACGCTGCGGAAGACCCTGGGGCTCTATGCAAATGTACGTCCCTGCAACTCGTTTACTCCCTTTGTGAAAAGTCACTTTCCACAAATGGATGTCGTGATCATCCGCGAAAATGAAGAAGACACCTAGGGAGGAATCGAGCATGTGCAGACCCGGGAAGTGGCGCAGTGTCTCAAACTAATTACCCGGCCTGGTTGCGAACGGATTATTCGCTATGCGTTGGAATTTGCCCGGGTGGAAGGGCGGCGCAAGGTCACCTGTATGACCAAAAACAACATCATGAAAATCACGGATGGATTGTTTGCCTCTGTGTTTGAGGAATTGGCAGCCGAATACCCGGAACTGGAAATGGAACATCGCATTATTGATATCGGCGCTGCAAAATTGGCGGCGGATCCAGAGCCGTTCGATGTGATTGTAACTCCGAATCTGTACGGAGATATTCTTTCGGACATCGCTGCGGAAGTTGCGGGCTCTGTTGGCTTGGTGGGGTCAGCTAATATCGGAACGCAGGCATCCATGTTCGAGGCCATTCACGGATCGGCCCCGGATATTGCCGGTCAGAAAGTGGCGAATCCCTCGGCCCTGTTGCGGGCAACATGCATGATGCTCTCTCATGTGGGGCAGGGCTCCATAGCAGCACGGATTGAAGCCGCCTGGTTGCAGACCTTGCAGGATGGCGTGCATACGGTAGACAGTACCGGAGCGCAGCATACCACGCGTCAGGTGGGTACTCAGGAATTTGCGGATGCAGTGATCGAGCGATTTGAGTCGCTTGAGTTGCCCTCGGGTTCCCGCTTGGATGATGAGGTGCTTCCGGTGGAGCTGCCTGCGGCTTCCAAGTCTCCTGCTCATCCTGAAAAACAGGCAAAACGCTTGGTTGGAGTGGACATCTTTCTGGATTGGGATGAAGCCGGCCGGGATCCAGAAGTGCTGGGACTGTGTCTGCAGGCTGCCCTTTCCGAAGTCTGGATCTTGAAAATGATCAGTAATCGTGGAACCAAGGTTTTCCCGAATGGACATCCTGTGACCACCTGCACGGATCACTGGCGTTGTCGCTTCCTACCAAAGGATGGGGGTAGCTTATTGCCGCGGGAGATTTTGCTGCTGCAGGGACAGTTGATGGCTCAGGGCTTTGAGATCATCAAAACGGAAAACCTCTACCAAATTGGAGGGAAGGCGGCCTACTCTCTGGGCCAGGGAGAGTAAGTTAGGTATCTGCACCCGGGGGCCGCGCCTCCGGGTGTAGTACTTCAGCGGGTTACACCAGGAACACGCAACGATCGAGGGAGCTGCGTAAGGGACGGCGGCTAAAGAATTGACCGGGAAGAGCCATCTGCAGTTCGGCCAGCGTATTCAGAGTCCACTGCAGATAGTGCAGATCATGGAATTTGGCGCTGTTCTGACGGCTGCGCAGAAAATCCAGATAGCGTCGTGAAAAATGCTGAAGATGTTGCTGAATTTCTTCAAAGCGGTGCGGGGAGAGGTGACGGCAGCGGTGCAGAGTATAGACCCAGGGGAGGTGACGTCCGCCCATATCTTTGCAGAAGAGGCTACTGTGATATTCCATGATCTCCAGGCCGGTATCAATCAGACGCCAAGGCATGGGATGGGGATGGCTGCTATGTATTTGTGCTGTGAGCAAATAATAGGTCGCGATAAAATTGGGGAGTAGCGTCCATTGTCCATCCACTTCGACTGGAGCGATGCATTCTTTGCGAAGTAGGCCGGTGTTTTCATCGGTCTCCTTGGCGACCCAGCCAAAGAGTTGGTTTGACCAGGCGGGGCCGGCTTCTTCGGTAAGCCGGAGAATATTAAACAGGGCACTGATATGGCTGCAGGACTGTTTGGGATGCTCGCTCCAGTTCAGACTGTGCAGAAAATCGGGGAGCCGTTCCGGTTCGCTGTGTTCCATGACAGCATGAGGTGGATGGGGGAGCCGTGCTTCAAATAGCTCCAGAGCGCAGGCCACGGCTGCGGTGCAATGCCAGTCATGTTGTCCGGGTTGATGGCAGAGACCGCTTTCAGGATTCTGGGTGGATTGCAGGTAGTGGACCCAGGCGTCGCGCTCCGAGCTTTGTGCCGGCAGGATGCCGAGGCTGTAGAGAATACCGGCTGCAGCGGCCGAGGCCATCGGGGTGGCTTCATCCTGAACGGCCTCCTGTACCTGGCGGAATTGGCCGGCTTTATCCATTCGGCAGCCGTTCAGAACGGCCAGAGCATTGTCTAAGAGATCCTGAAGGCTGTGCATGTGATTACCGAATGGGAAAATGGATCAGGGTTTGGGGGCTGAGCTCCGCTTCGTCTGTGGCCATGCGTTCATAGACCTCAAAGGGGGGCACGGATTTATTTTGTTTGAGGGAGCCGCCTCGGATTCGGTTAAAGCCTGCAGCCCAGGCATCTCCGAGGAAGGGGTAGGCGCCTTCATGACGAATCCGGAAACAGCGGGCCGCGGGACGGGTTGCGCTGACCCAGGGGGCTTGGGCATCCTCAAGCGGCTCGTTTAATGGCATGCACACCCGGTAGACGCATTCTTTCCGGGTCGCAGACCAATCCAGATAGGAACAAAATGCAGGGCCGGTCGCTTCCAGCTTGCGACGTTGCATTTCTTCATGGAGGGCGGCGAAATCTTTGGGCATCATATCCCCGATCTCCGACATGGCACAACGGCGTTCCATGGCAAAATAGGGCTGAGCGGGAAGCTGCTCTTCTCCGGGATAGCTGAGGTGGCTAGGGACCTGCCCGGTTTCGACCAGGCTTTTCAAACGAAGAAGTCCTCGTTGAAAATCCATTTCCATTCCGCAGACCATCTGTTGTTTCATCCAGAACAGAAAGAAGGGCAGGGAGCCCTCCATGCGCCAGCGGATGAGGCATGCAGCATCGTGTGGATGAAAACTAAAGTGAGTGCTGCATTCCGCTTTGAAGGGTTTCTCAAAGCGCAGGCGGTGACGCAACTCGGATCCCGGGACCTCACTGCTCAGTTCGATCGATCCGATGCCCACCAGATCGGACTTCCAGGAGTAGGATTCCCCAGAGTCGGAAATGCTCAACTCAATATCCGGATCCAGACTGGTCCAAGGGGACCAGATGGGCCAATGATGGAAATTCCGTACATGAGCAAACAGGTCTTCTGGAGAAACCTGGAGGATCATCTCTTGTTGTACAGTGTATGCAGGCATGAAAGGATACCGCAGACCTGTGTCGGATCCCGGGTAGGATTGCAACGTCAAAATCGGATTGCCTGTAGCAGAACAGGGATTTTCACTTGCGGAGCCCCATTTCCCAGTGCATGTTGAAATGATGCCTTCTCCCAAGTCTGATCATAACGTTCCCCAGGTTGTTCGCCGCCTCACTTCCGTGATTCATGCCTTTGAAATTACGGTGGTGGTGATTTTGATTTTCCTGATGATGATCGCAGTGGCTTTGTCCACGGTGGAGTTGGGAATGATCCTTTGGCAGGAGCTGATGAGCGAACCCTTCCTGCTGTTGGGTCTTCAAGAGTTGTTAACGGTATTAGGTTTCTTTATGATGGTGTTGATCGGACTGGAACTGCTGGAAACGATCAAAAACTACCTGACCCAAAACTCGCTCCATGTAGAAATCGTGCTGCTGGTGGCGATGATCGCTGTGGCCCGAAAGGTGATCATCATTGATATGAAAGAAATGCAGGCCAATCAAATGCTGGGCATTGCCGCCCTGTTGCTGAGTCTCGCCGGGAGCTATTTTTTGATCAAGCGCAGCTTTTCCATGCCCGACCAGCCTGTAGAGGCGAAGGAGCCTAAGGAGCCCAAGGAGCCTGGGGCGTGAAACTCTTTTTTGCCGGGGAACCCCTCGAGCAGAAGGACTGGCCCTCTTTGTTCTGGCCGGCCTTGGTAATAGGTTGCGGATTTGCTCTCTTTCATATTCTGGGCAATACGGCTGATGCAGGACGTTGGGGCAACTCTGCGGTGGTCTGGATGGTGCAACGCTGGCAGGACAGCGGGATTGCTATGGGCTCTGGAGATTATTCCCACGGTTTTCTGGTTCCGTTGGCCAGTGCCTATCTGATCTGGCGACAGCGGGATGCACTGATTCTCCTGCCCAAAAAACGCTGTGCATGGGCGCTCCTCTTTGTTGTGGGCTCCTTGCTGTTGCATTATTTGGGTGTGAAAATGCAGCAAACGCGTTTGTCTCTCGTGGCCATGATCGGATTGATCTGGAGTATCCCCTTTTATCTGATGGGCTGGCAGGTCGCCCGACGTTTGCTCTTTCCCTGTGCATTCCTGATTTTTGCCGTACCCCTGAATTTTTTGGAGCAGCTGACGAACCCGCTTCGTCATCTGAACAGCGAGGTGTCGGTTTGGATACTCAACGGATTGGGTATGGAGGTGCAAAAACAGGGAACCGCCATCATTGGCCCTCCCTTTGACCAGACCGCAAAGATTCGACTGGATGTTGCTGACCCTTGTTCCGGCATTCGCTCGCTGACTGCGATGATGGCGTTAACCGCGGTGTATTCATATTTAGCGATGAAATCCGCCTGGCGGGCCTGGGCCCTGTTTTTTTGTTCCATCCCCTTGGCGATGGCTGGCAACATTTTCCGTATTGTGAGTATTGGCATTCTATCTTTTGCTTTTGATTCAGATTTAGCAGCAGGGCTTCCTCATGATTATGCAGGTTTCCTGGTGTTTGGTATGGCCATCTTCTTGATGGTCATGCTGGGCATCCTGTTAAATCGTGACTGGTCACAAAGGAGACGGATATGAATAGCTTCCGCAAACAACGGCCTTACCTGATTCTCCTGCTCCTCTTTGCTCTAAGCGGCATGTTGTTAGCTTTCACCGTGGATGTGAGTCTGACGGATCAGGCGGGGGTTCGGGATATCCTGCCTGCAAAACTACCCGGTGACTGGAAGGGCTTGGAGCTCCGCTTCTGTCAAAACCCGAGGTGTACGCGCAGTTGGTTCCTCAAAGACCTGGAAGCCATGCAGGAAGCCGGAACGGCAGAGCCCGGGCTTTGTCCGGTTACCCTTCGGGGAGAGCCTTGTGGTTCGGAGCTGTCTGTGAAAGCCTACGGCGAAGCCATGGCTCTGCCCGAAGATACGGATATCGTGAAGATGATCTACCGGAATGAAAGCAAGCTGACGCCCAGGCAGGTTCTGGTGTCCATGGTTCTTTCGGGCCGCGACCGCTCCTCGATCCATCGTCCGGAAGTGTGCATGCCCTCCCAGGGGAATACGATTGTTTCCACAGAAATCCTGGATGTCCCCTTGGCTGGGCGTGAGCCTTTGCAGCTGATGGTATTGAATTTGAGTAGGGAAGATGCTCAACGTAAGCAAATGGAACACAGCTACTTTGCCTATTGGTTTGTGGGCGTGGATCGTGAGACGCCTCATCATCATGAGCGCATGCTGTGGATGGGTCTAGACCGCTTGATTCGAAATGTATCCCATCGTTGGGCATACATCATTGTCAGTGGTTCCCGGGATGCAGAAGACTCCAGCCTGCATCACGATGAAATCCGTGAAGTCGTGCAGGGGCTCTATCCTGTAATTCGCATTGAACCGGAAGAGCTATGAAGCGTCCCGGGTTATTTTTAGACCGGGATGGGGTGATCAATGTTCCCCCGCCACCAGAGCAGCGTTATCTGCTCTCTCCGGACGAATTTCGTTTGATGCCTGGCATTGTAGAGCTGATCCGTATGGCAAATGATGCGGAATGGCCGGTGGCCGTGGTGACGAATCAAAAATGTGTGGCCCTGGGACTCTTAAGTGAAGAGGGCCTTCATCTCATTCATGAACGGATGCAGGAACTGTTTGCGGAAGCAGGCGTTCATGTAGAGAACATCCAATACTGTCCCTGTGATGAATATGCGGGTTGCGATTGTCGTAAGCCCTTGCCGGGGATGCTTTTTCGTGCGGCAGAAGTGTTGAATATCGATACGCATCGCTCCTGGATGCTGGGGGATCAGCGACGTGATCTTCAGGCGGGAGCCGCTGCAGGATGTCGCTGTATTGGCATCGATGCCGCGGCTCAGGCCCCTGAAGCGGAATTGGCCGCAGACGATCTTCCTACGCTTCTTCCTAAACTTTCGGCCATCTTCGTGTAAAAAAAGCTTATGGTTTACCGAATTTGCATTGATTCGATGCCTTGGCTTTGAATAGGCTGAAGTAGATTTGAACCTTCAACCCCCTGGACATTATGAGTGATATCCCTTCGGAGCGACTCCGCCTGCGCTACACCGACCCTGATGGTGAATTGACCGAGCTGGTACTGGCTGACAAGCCTGTAACCATTGGTCGTAGCCCCGAGGCGGAGATCGTCACCCTCGACGAGCGTGCCTCCCGTATGCATTGCGGCATCCGCATTTGGGACGGGGAATATTACGTGAAAGATCTGAAGTCCAAAAATGGGACCTTCCTCAATAACCAGCGCGTGGAAATGGCCAAGGTTAAGCCTGGGGATAAAATCCGTCTGGGGAACACTATTATCACCGTGGATGATAAAAAATCTCCCGGAACCTCCACGACCATCGACTCCATTGAGGATGAGATGAGTGAGGGCAAAGGCTACAAAACCATTCTTCGCGAAATCGTTGAAAACTCCGGTGGGAGCAGTGGTACCGAAGTGACACGGAAGCCGGCTCCGGGAAAACCCGTGATTAAAGCGAAACCGGTTGCTGTAGCTCCTGAAATCAAATCCGGTGACGGCATTGAACTTGATCAGGATGTGACCCAGTTGGAAGAAGAACCCAAGCGGAAAACCGCTCGCCTGGCTGAAGATGGGGATCTTGATGGCAGCAAAGTGGTTGTTCGTAAGGACTCCAAGGTGTCCGTTGCGCCTGGTTCCAAAGTGGTCCGCCGCAAACCCACGGCGATCAAAATCAAACGCAATTCCTGATGGCTGCGGATCAAGCTGGCGCTTCCGCATCATCCGGGGCGCCTGCGCCCTCCCGGGAGCCGGTTCCGATCGAACCGGATATTCATGAACATGGCCGGGCCGCGGATGGTTCCGAGCTTCTGAGCGATCGCCGTATTTACATGCAGCTGCTTGCCTTCAGTGGCTGTCGTGATCCTCAACCCCTGATCGAACGCTTGCAAAGCTGGGGCTGGGACGCGGTCCTTTATCAGGATGCGTCAGATCCCTGGGGCGTGGGCCTGTTGCTCATGGATGTGGACCCGACTTTTTTCGTTCAAACGGCTGCTCCGGCCTTGCGGTCGGATGAGTTCTTTTCGGCGTTGACCCCTCGTCCGGAAATGACCTTGTTTGCTCGCAGTTACAGCATTGGCTATGAAGGTGATTTAGAATCGACCTTGGTCACCCGTCCGCGTCACCGGGCTCTTAATCCCGAGTGGCCCTGGGTGGTTTGGTACCCCCTCCGCCGAAGCGGGGACTTTGCCAAACTGCCTAAACGTGAAAAGATGAAAATTCTTGGCGAGCATGGCACCATCGGCCGCGCCTGGGGTGAGGGGGGCTACGCTCACGATATCCGCTTGGCCTGTTTCGGCATGGATCGGGCAGACAATGATTTTGTGGTGGCTCTGGTGGGGGAAGAGCTTCGCTCACTCAGTAAGATTGTCGAAATCATGCGCGGAACCATTCAGACCTCCACCTACATTGAGCATCTCGGCCCCTTCTTCACCGGGCATGTCTTGTATCAGAGTCCGGTCTAAGCCGCTGTCATGATCCGGGGGCTGATTTTTGACTACGGGAATACCCTGGTTGCCTTCGGCCCGGAGCAGCAGCGTCTGCAAAAACAGGCCATTCTTCAGGTCCTGGAGAACAGGGGCCTGCAGGTGGATCTTTCCCGGCTGGAGCAGCTGCGCAAACAACAGGTGCTGCGCCCCTATGAAAACGGTGGGCGGGAAAACGATTTCAGGGAAGTCTGTGAGGAAATCGCCCTGCTGGCCGCTGCGGAAGAACCGGAGCCTGTCACCACGGAGCTGATGATGGCCCGTCGTGAGGCGTTTGTAGCTGCGGTTCAGGCCCGTCCGGAAACGCGGAGCCTGTTGGAGCGTCTGTCCGGGAATTATGCTCTGGCCTTGTTGTCGAATTATCCGGACCCGGAGTCGGTGTATCAGTCTCTGGAGCGATGTGGCCTGAAATCCTTTTTTCAAGCCGTGGTGGTTTCGGGGGAAAACGGTTTCGCTAAACCCCATCCCTTTCCCTTTGAGCAAACCCTGAAAGGGTTGTCGCTGGAGGCGGGGGAATGTCTCATGATCGGAGATAATTGGCCTGGGGACATTCAAGGCGCTAAACAACTGGGCATGCAAGCTCTATACATATCGGAGTACCAACCCTATGAAGTGCTGCAGCGCCGCTCCGGGGATCTCGAAGCGGATGCGGAATTCAACCGGCTGGAGCAGATTGAAAGCTGGTTGGAAGCCCAAATGTCGCATTGACAAGCTATTGAAATTCAGGCCTAGTACACATTCATACGGAGATTCGTATCATGCATAAATTCATCCCACTTCTCGCCCTCCTTCCCATGTCGCTGTTTGCACAGCAGGCCGCTCCCGCCCCTCAGGGCCGGGTCGAACCGCAGAATCTTGCCCCTGAGCAGAAATACACCCGTGAACAAATGGTGGAAATGCTCGCGCAGCAGGAAACGGTTGTGGAGGCCCTCAGTGAACAGTTTTTCTCTCTGAACGAAGAGATTGAAACCCGCATCCAGAACATTGTGGACGGTATTGCGAAACTGGAGGACAGTGATGCCTCCGGTACCCGGGTTAGCCACATGAAAAAACGGGTGATTGAAGATCTTAAAAAAGGGATTCATGCCCTGCAGCAGCGGCGCAATGCCAATGCGGCGACCTTGGCCCGCCTTCCGGCTTACCGCCAGGAAGGCGCTGTCCAGGGGCGTGCCGTAGAATTTCTGGATGATAAACTCAAGCTGCGTATCGACCAGGTGATGACCATGGCTGGTTCTTTGCATCAGCATAAAGACGTTCGGAAATATACCTACACCTTCGATACAGATTATTACGGCAGCAACGATGTCCGGGTACGCCGCCGCAAATCGGACGAATGGAAATCGAACCGTCAGCAGACCATCAATGCGGAAATGCAGCGCGGCGATCTGATCGAACAGATTGAAGCTGCTGAAAAGCGGATCACCAACGAGATCAACCATATCAAAGCGGAAATGGTGCGTGCCAATCTGCAGGAACTCCCCCCCGCCCAGGCAAAACAGGTGGAGGAAAAAGAGGAATTGCTCAATATTCTGAAGTCCAAGAAAATGGAAGTCCTGGAAGGAAAAGGCGTAGCCACAGAATCTGTGGGCAGCCGCCAGCGGGCGATGGAAATCGAGCGCCAGCTCAACAATGCCGTACAGGATCTGAGGGTGACCAATAACCAGCTCCGCCAGCTGGGCATTCGCCTCGGTCAGGAACTGCAGCGTCTGGATGCACAGCAGCAGGTGCTGGCCCGTCATGATGCCGCCGCCAAAGCCGGGGACATGGAAAAAGCTCCTGAGATGGAAAAAAAGATGGATGAGCCTGCGCCTCAGCAGCTGCCGAACTAAGCCCAGATCAGAGCTTAGCTATACGAAAAAGCCCCGCAGTGCGGGGCTTTTTTGTTTTAGGCTTCCAGGATTGGATTCGTTGGTTGCGTTGCTGAATTACTTCGCCATGGGGAGCGGAAGTTGCTTCTGAGATTTTGCGCTGTCATTGCGTTCCATCTCGATGTTGCGAAGATATTCCGGAGTGACATCCCCGGTCACGTATTCGCCGTTGAAACAGGAGGCTTCGCAGTTTTTGATCTTGGGGTTCCCTCGTCGGATGGCTTCGATGAGCGCATCGATGTCTTGGTAAAGGACTGCATCTGCGCCAATCTCTTTAGCAATCTGTTCTTCATCACGTCCGTGGGCAATCAATTCGTATGAAGCCGGCATATCAATCCCGTACACGTTGGGGAAACGAACAGGGGGAGCTGCAGAAGCGACGTAGACTTTTTTAGCTCCAGCCTCCCGGGCCATCTGCACAATCTGCTGACTGGTGTTGCCACGGACAATACTGTCATCCACCAGCAGCACATTCTTGCCCTCAAATTCGAGGGGAATGGGGCTGAGCTTTTTGCGGATATTTTTCCGGCGCTCGGTTTGGCCCGGCATAATGAAGGTTCGACCAATGTATCGGTTTTTGATGAATCCTTCGCGGTACTTCACCCCGAGTTGATGGGAAATGGGTAGGGCCGAGGTCCGACTGGTGTCCGGAATCGGGATGACCACATCCAAATCCAAGTGACCCCATTCGCGGGCGATTTTCTCGGCAAGCGTTTCGCCCATGCGCAAACGGGCCTTATAGACGGATACTTCGTCAATGATGCTGTCTGGTCGGGCCAGATACACAAATTCGAAAACGCAGGGAGTCAGCTCCGGTTTTTCGGCGCATTGTTCGCAGATGAGATTTCCCATCAAATCGATAATGATGCATTCACCCGGTTCGACGTCGCGAACCACCTCATAGCCGTTTGCGGTCAGGCCAACACTTTCACTGGCCACCATGTGACTGATGAAGCCGCCGGGTTCCTGCCGACGACCCAGAATCAAGGGGCGGATGCCACGCGGATCGCGGAAAGCAAATACGCCATGACCCAGAATCATCCCGACGGCGGCATAGGCCCCATGACAGCGTTTATGTACCGTGCGCACGGCCTCAAACACATCTTCATGTTTGTGACGTACCTGACCTCGAACGGCCAGCTCATGGGCAAAGACATTGAGCAGGACCTCGGAGTCGCTGTTGGTATTCAGATGGCGCAGGTCATTGGTGAACAGTTCTTCGGTGAGCTCGCGGGCATTGGTGAGATTCCCATTGTGGGCCAGAACAATGCCGTAGGGAGAATTCACATAAAAGGGTTGGGCCTCCGCACAGGCTGCAGATCCAGCCGTGGGGTAACGACAATGGGAAACACCCATGTTGCCAACCAGTTCCTGCATCTGGGAGCTTTCGAAGACATCCCGAACCAGGCCATTGTCTTTTTGCAGGTAGAGACGGTTGCCATCCGAACTGGCTATGCCGGCGGCATCCTGGCCGCGATGCTGAATCATCAGCAAGGCATCATAGAGCGTGAGCGCTGCTCTGTCTTCTGGGCGGGTGACAACTCCGGCAATACCACACATACTCAGGCCTCCTGTCTATGATGATGAGCCTGCGCAGGGTCACAGGAATTCATGCGCACAACCTGAGCTGTAAAGAGGTGGTTCTGTTTTGTGGTCCGTGCCATGCCCTGTGCTACGGACAGCAGGCTGTCGCAGGAACAAAACGGGGCGAAGCGGTTCAAATTTGGGACAGTCAACTGCATGGACGCCTTTCCAGAAAGCTCATTTGCTGGGAGAAGCTATCTTATATCCGTGTTAGCGAACCATGCAAGTCCTGAAAGGAGAGGATGCCGGACTGGAGATCCTGTTGAAGCTGCGTAAGGATTCCTGGATCAAATGGATCTATCTGAATATGAACCCTTCCCAAGCTTCCTTTCCTCATCCCTCGTTGCGTTCTCAGGAACATCGTCCCTGGCCGCGTCCTCAGCGCCCCTGGATGATGCGGCAGGAGTGGAGAGATTTGTTGTTTCTGCATGTCGAGGTTTCTCCGGATTCGATTCGGGACCGTATTCCCAAGGAGTTGGAATTGGACCTGTTTGAGGGCAAGGCCTGGCTGGGTTTGGTTCCTTTTGATATGAAAGGGGTCACCTTGAGAGGCTGCCCTGCACCCAGCTCGCTCTGTGATTTTCCGGAGTTGAACATTCGCACCTATGTGTTGCGCGACGGAAAGCCCGGCGTGTGGTTTTTCAGCTTGGATGTGCCCAAAGCGCACGCGGTGTGGGGCGCACGCACCTTTTTCCATTTACCCTACTTCAAGGCGGAGATGGCGGTAACGCATGAAGGAGACTGGATCCGCATGCGTCACCAGCGGCCTGATCGGAGTTTGGACATCCGCTACCGTGGCATGGAAGAGGTGGAGGCGCTCCCTGGATCCTTTGCCCGTTGGTCAACCGAACGCTACTGTCTCTATTGTCAGAGTAAGGCGGGAAGAGTGTATCGTGGCGAAATTCATCATGCTCCCTGGCCTTTGCAGCGGGCGGAAGTCGAGATGGAACATGAGGAGATGTTTGGCCCCTTTGAGATCGGGGATCGTCACCCGGAGACCTATCTGTCTCCCTCCATTCATGTGGTGGTGTACCCTTTGGAGTCGCTCAGCTAAGTGAGTTGGCGAAACCCTGTTGCTTCAGCCAGCCTAATGCGACTTGGATTTCTCGATCCCAAAAGGCCCAATCGTGAGCGCCGGAACGTTCCTCATAGCTCAAGGGGTACTTGCAGGCTTGGGCATGGTCACGGAAACGGAGGTTGTCCTCGTAGAGGAAGTCTTCTGTGCCGCAGATCTGTAACAGGGGAGGGGCGCTAGGGCTGTCCGCCTTGTCGAGCAGATGGAACAGGTCCACTTGTGTGCCTGCGATCGGTTCTTCCCCAAAACAGCGAAGCATGGTGTCGTGACGCAGGGCTTCATCCGGATTGTCCATGGCTCGCTGGTGGCGGCTGGAAATATCCAAAACGCCGGAAAGGCTGACCCCGGCCTGAAAGGCTTCCGGTTTAGTTAAGAGCCAGCGGCTTGCACCATATCCGCCCATAGACAAGCCGGCTACAGCGTTATCTTCTTTGCGATCTGACAGAGGGAAAAAGCTGCGCATCAAGCGAGGCAGTTCCTCGTGAAGGTAGCTGCCAAAGGCTTCACCTTGTTTCATATTCACGTAGAAACTGCGATGAGCGTTCGGCATGACCACCGCAACGCCGGCTTCATTGGCGTAGCGTTCGATCGAGGTGTTGCGGCACCAGATGCTATGGTCGTCGGAGAGGCCGTGCAGCAGCCACAAGCAGGGCCATCGCTCGCGTTTGGGGGCGGAGCTTACCCCGATTTGCAGTTCCGAGGCGGGTTGGGGTAGAATGACATGTGCCTGGCACTGCATCCCCAGCGTTTCGGAAAAGAAATTGCTATGAAAGAGAGCCATACGTTTGCCCGGGGCTGGAGGTCAACCCTTCTGGTCTTGCTCTCGGATGAGTTTCACTTTCCCGTGCAGGGCCTCTTTAATCTCTTCCACACCTTCGCCCAATTCCGCAATGAGCGGAATCACCTCTTCGCCGCTTTCTTTGCGGAATTCCTCGAGATGGGCATCAGATTCCGGGCCATCCATTTTGTTGGCCGCAATCAGGTAAGGGCGTTCATCGAGTTCAGGGTTATAGAGATGCAGTTCTTCGCGGAGATGTCTGAAGTCTTCCAAAGGGTTTCGGCCATCCGAGCCGGACATATCGATCACAAAGAGTAATAGACGCGTCCGCTCAATGTGCCGAAGGAAATCATGACCCAAGCCCACGCCGTCATGTGCTCCGTCAATTAATCCAGGAATATCCGCCATGCGGATGCGACTGAAATCCGGGTATTCGAGCGTACCAATGATGGGGTGCAGGGTGGTGAAAGGGTAGGCTGCAATTTTGGGATGTGCGTGGCTTAACTGAGTGATCAGAGTGGATTTTCCGGCATTCGGGTAGCCGACCAAACCCACATCGGCAATCATCTTCAGTTCCAGCCACAACACGCGTTTTTCCCCTTCGGTTCCCGGTGTGCATTCCGTGGGGGCCTGTAGCGATGGCGTCTTGAAATGAATATTACCCAAACCACCTTTTCCACCTTGGGCGACCAGCAGTTCTTCCTGATCCTCCAAGACTTCCCCCAGAATCGGTCCGTCTTTTTCTTCCAACCGTACCACTGTGCCGCAGGGCACATTCACATAGAGGCTGGCACCCCGTTTCCCGGTGGATTGATTTGTACCGCCTTTGTCGCCATGTTTGGCTCGTTGATGCGGATGATCGTAGAGCTCGAGCAGGGAATCGGTCTGCACATTCCCTTTCAGGATCACAGAACCTCCATCTCCGCCATCGCCTCCACTTGGGCCGCCGAAGGGCACAAATTTTTCGCGACGGAAATACGCGGATCCGTCCCCGCCGTCACCGGCCTGGACATAGAGTTTTACCTGATCTCGGAAGACAATCGCTTTCATGGCATATCTTGCCCGGCAGCCGCTGCCGGACCTCGCTTTTCAGAGCTCAACTGTAGTATCCCATAAGCAGTTCAGGGATACCAGAACGTGGAAAAACAAAAAAGGCGCGGCTGAACCGCGCCTTGTCACCAAACTGAGTGAACTTAGTTCTGCTCAGCGGTTTCCGCTACGGGCTCCATCACATTGATGCGACGTCCGTCACGGTCAAACACCACTTCGCCGTCTTTCAGAGCGAATAGGGTGAAGTCTTTACCCATGCCGACATTGCGTCCGGCGTGGAATTTGGTGCCAAGCTGGCGAACGAGAATGTTTCCGGCGATAACCTTCTGGCCACCGAATTTTTTTACGCCACGGCGCTGTGCGTTTGAATCGCGGCCGTTCTTACTGGTACCCTGACCTTTTTTATGTGCCATGATGAAATCCTTTCAGCGCGACCTCAGGCGAGGCCGGTGATTTTTACCTTAGTGAGTTCCTGACGATGGCCCATGCTCCGGCGGTAGCCTTTACGGCGCTTGCGCTTAAAGACAACCAGTTTGGGGCCGCGGAAATGCTCAACGATCTCTGCCTGAACGGCGGAGCCGCCCAGGGTCAGGCCGTTGTCGCCGCTCACTGCGATCACTTTGTCAAAAGAGATGGCAGAACCGGCTTCGGCTGCGAGGCGCTCAACATTCAGTACGTCGCCTTCGGAGACTTTGTACTGTTTGCCGCCTGTTTCAATGACTGCATACGTGCTCATGAGAAAAACCTGAAATTGGGGTTCCAAAAAGTGGGTCAGGACTTATACGACATCACAGGGCGGAGGGTCAAGTCTGTAGTCGCGAAAATGTGTGCGGTGTTCAGACCGTGAATTTCCGACGGATCTGCCCGCCGCTCAAGCAGTTCCAGACCCAGTGGGCTTTCGAAGCAGCTGCTGAGTATCTGGGGCAGCTCTGTCGGCTGCATTGCCGCATGTGTGGGCCCGAGCAAGGTGGGCTTGATGACCAAGGCTCGAATCTGCTGAGATTGAGCCAACTGCTCCCACCCGGGTTCCAGGAGGCTTTCGTCCAAGGCAATGGGAAGGGGGCATTGTTCGAAGAGTTCCGGCAGCTTCTGAGCATCGGGGAGAGGTTCCTCCACATAATCGATGTGTTGCAGGGGAATCTGTTCTGCCAGGCGAAGACAGCGTTCGAGGTCCCAGCTGCGATTGGGGTCAATGCGGAAGCGGATCCCGGGGCAGAGCTCGATCAGCTTTAGCCAGCTTGGGACGTCGGGTTCAGGACCGGGTTTGATTTTCACCACGGGACGTTCTTCTCCGGCCACGCGTTGCATCAGGTGTTGAGGAGACTCTTTGGCTGCGAACCAGAGGTGGTTGCTACGTGGGGGAGCTTTCGGGGGAGGCAGGGGATGGCTCAGCTGTTCGTAAGCCAGAGCCAGACTGGGGTAGCGCTGCCACTCCTCTGCAAGGGCCGCATGGATCACCTCATCGAGGCTTTCCCCGGAAAAGCCGGGCAGGGGTGCGGCTTCGCTCCGGATTCCCCGTTCAGGATCTTCCAGAATGAGTCCCTGTCGATCCTGCAGGGTGATGTTTCTGGCCAGATAGAGTGGAGCCTTCAAGGGAAGGCGGTAGTGGTGCAGTCTGGGCGTCACCATTGCCAGCCCAAGGAAAACAGCAGGGAGAAGAGCAGGAGACTCAGTCCCGTTTTCCCCAGCATGGGGTTGAGCTCTTTTCCACTGCTGGCGATGCGGATCTGCTTAAGCAGGGGTACATATAGGGGCAAGAGCAACCAAACCAGCAGGGAGCCCCAACCGCGTCCAGCGAGAAGGGCGGCCGGCAGGGGGCAGAGTAATGCGATGGCAATACACACCCGATATTCGCTCCGGGCGAAGCTGGAACCAAAGCGAACCGCCAGGGTTCGCTTGTTATTCACGCGGTCCTCATCCACATCCCGTAGATTGTTCACGCTCAAGAGGGCTGTAGCGATACATCCAGGAGCCAGTCCGGCAATCCATACCTCGGGTGGGGGCCAGCTTCCCGGGATTTGCAATACATAGGTGCCGGCCAGCGCCACGGGGCCAAAGAAGATAATGACAAAGATATCCGCAAGCCCGGTGTAGGCCAGGGAGCGCCGTCCTGCGGTGTAGGCCACACCGCAGGCAACCGAGATGATTCCCAAACCCCAGATCCAGTTTCCCGCGCGGGCGGCGAGGGGAATGCAGCAAAGTAAGGGGACCGCAAAGGCCAGGGCTGTGGCCAAGCTGAGTGCCGGAACGGATATTCGTCCACTTTGCAGGCCGCGGCGAGGGCCCTGTCGTTGTTCTGTGTCTGCTCCCTGGCGGTGATCAAACACGTCATTGCAGAAATTGGTTCCCACTTGGACGCCCATGGCTGCCAGGAGAGTCCAAAGCAGGATGAGCCCTTCGACCGGTTGTTCGGCCTGAACCATGGCAGCTCCCATCGCCACAGGCGCAAATGCAGCAAACAAGGTTTTGGGGCGGGCGGTCATCCACCATACGGCAGCGAGGGAAGGAGGGGAATCATTCATGTATGCAGATCCAACACCCAGCGTTTGTTGTACCAGAAATAGCAGCCGGGATGTTTCAGGATATGTGGAGATAACGCATCAAGCATGTCCTGCAAGAGCTGGGCTCGTGCTTCTTTGGGGTCCGTCGCGCTCAGGCGCTGCGCAGGCTCGGCGATCCAGAACTGTTTCCCATCCGCCTTGCGACCCAGGAAGACGGGTAAGACTTCCGCACCGCTTTTGGCAGCAAGCAGGCCCAGGCCATTGGCGATGTGGGCGGGGTGGCCGAGGAAATGAGTGGGTGTAGCGGCCTGTCGGGCCCGGATATCAATGAGAATGGCCACCACGCCGTTTTCTTTGAGAAAGGCCAGCAGTTTGCGCAATAACTTCGGGTCATCCCGGTCTAGGACCTGGCCGCCACTTTGTTCGCGGGTCCGTACCAGTTCTCCGTAGGTCAGCGGGTTCTTTTGTTGTCTGGCAATAAAGCACATGGGGATTCCGCGCCGGGCACAAAGGATACCTGCCTGGTCCCAATTCCCTGCATGTGCAATCACCAAGAGGACGCCCTTGCCGGCCTGCCGGGCTTCTTCCAGCGAAGCGAAGGCGGCGTCGCCATCAATCTGATGCTCCACCCAATCGGGATTCTGCTCATCTCCCCGAAGCAGTTCCGTGACATTCCAGGCCAGATTGCCCAGTGCCTCTTCCCGGATCTGCTCTCGTTCCGGTTCGCTTTTCTCCGGAAAAACCTGTGCCAGTCGTCGCTGGGTTTCGTCTTTCCGCCATCCGAATCCATTTTGTGCCAGCCTCAACAGGCCTTTCATGGTCCGGGCGGCTGCCTGCTCCGGCAGGGCACGGATCAAGAGGCGGATCACTCGCAGGGCTTGAAACTCGACGTGATGGCGAAGACGGGGCATCCAGTTCCTATAGGGGAAATCTGAGCGTAAATCGAAACAAAGCGTCGCTTAGCGAGGGCGCAGGCGCGTGATTTCCCCACTGTGGAGACGATGAAGCTTCTGATCGGCACTGCGAAGAAGTAAGGCTCCGTTGTCATCAATGTCCTCTGCGATCCCCTCCAGTTCCGATCCATCCGGCATCTGTAAGGCGACTTCCCGGCCGAGGGTGGCGGAAGCCTCCCTCCAGCGGGACAAAAAGGCAGGGGCTGCGTTGCCATTCAGCTCCGGGAGTCGGCGAGCCAGTTCCCGGAGAAA
Source organism: Verrucomicrobia bacterium UBA6056 (assembly GCA_002429005.1). Classification (GTDB taxonomy): domain Bacteria; phylum Verrucomicrobiota; class Kiritimatiellia; order SS1-B-03-39; family UBA6053; genus UBA6056. The sequence continues at coordinate 29,277 of DIYK01000109.1, read as the reverse complement.
GGATTGCAGCAGCTGATCGCGGGAAAAACGTCGCCCCGTAGCGGCAAACAAGGAACTGGCCTGACTTTGCAGCTCCTCCGGAAAACTCTCCAGGCTGCTGTGGACATTGAGGCCAATACCCAGGACCAGGTAGGAGAGTTTGCCGCCACGGCTCTGCATCTCGGTGAGGATGCCACAGATCTTTTTATCCTGAAGCAGGAGATCGTTGGGCCATTTGATTCCGATCGACTCCAGCCCCTCCTCTTTCAGGCATTCCCATAGAGTGGTTGCGCAGAGTAACGGGAGCAAGCCGATGCGTTCTGCAGAAAATCCGGGGCGTAACAGAATGGAGAAGAGGAGATTTTCTCCGGGAGGACTGAACCAACTGCGGCCTCGGCGGCCCCGGCCCTGATCTTGTTGCTCGATACCGAACACAAAACCGTGAGGGGCTCCCTCAGCACCGAGTTTCATCACCTGACGGTTGCTGGAATCACACTGATCCACCCACAGGATATTCTGAGGAACGAAAGGCGGCAATAGCTGCTCCTCTTTCCAGAGCTGGGGGCGGGGGCGATCGTTTCCGGGACTACACTCAGGGCTTGCGCTATTCATACACATCGAAAAAGAGGAAGGCGGCTGTCTTGGATGGGTTGAGGGATAAGGGAAATTCCCTGATGGTTCTGAGGGAAAGTCCCCCTAGTGGCTTCTGCATTTTATTGGATACATTAAATGTTGTGTAAAGGTTTGGCCAATAGATTCTTTGGAGTGTGAGAAACTGATGAATCCCGAGGCAAGGCGAAATTTTTTCTTCCATGCCCCATGGCGGTCAATTAACGGCTGAGTAGTCATTTCGACCGCTCCACACCCTTTTTTTGGATACCTATGGACCCGAACTTTCCAAGGCCTTCTCCAGGAGACGTTCCTCCGGCGCCTCATCCGTCCGAGCCCCCTTCCCAGGGGGATCTGCCACCCGGTGGCGGATACCCGGGTTATGGCTCTGCTTACCCGCAAGGTTATGGATACTATGGGAATGGCTACGGGGGTTATGGTGGCGGTTACGGATATGGTTCCGGTACACCGGAGTTTCTTTCTCCCCGCCGTCTACTGAAGACACTGCGACGGCGCTGGTTTTTGATTTTCTTTCTGACGGGTTTGGGTGCTGCGGCGGCCTATGTCTATTTCACCAAAGCGGAACCCGTATATCGCTCTGAGGCGAAGATTGAAATGACGGTGCGGGGACCGCAGATCAACCAGGATGTGGTGAGCCAGGATCTCGGTAAACGCGAAGAGGTGTTTAACACCCGCCTCGAGCGACTACGTGGCCCAAGTTTTGAGAAAATTGCGGCTGAGGAATTCGCACGGAATTGGGCGAAGGAAGTGGAGGCTGGAAGCTTATCCGGTCCGGTGCCGGAACTCCCTGAGATTTCGTATTCTCTCATCCGTCTTTCCAGCCTGGTCAAAGTCACCGCGGAGGCAAATGAGCCCAACCTGGCTGCACTGGCCGCGAATTCTGCCGCGAATGCTGCTGAAGCCTTTTTCCAGATGGAAAATCAGGAAATGTCGGACAATGCCGTGGAATGGTTGCAACGCCAGTCCGTTCTCCAGCTCGAGGCCGTGGAGCGGATGGATGCTGAACTCATGGGCTATCGTTCCAAGAATCAGGTAGAAACCCTGAATTATGAGCAGGAGGCTGAGCGTCAGACCTTGCTCAAATTGAATGAAATGCGGGTGGAGCAGGCGACCCAATTGCTACAGGCCCGCGAATTTCTCAATAGTATCAATCAACTGGATACGGATTCGATTGACCTTCAAGGGGGAGTAGAGCTGCCCAGTTCGCTGCCGAATCAGGAAAGCATTTTGGAGGAGGCGAGGCTCTACCGGGATACGGTTGCCGAGAAGGAGGTGCTCCTTCAGAAGTATACGGAACGACATCCCTCGGTGGTTGAGCTCTCCCGGAGGATTAGCGATTTGGGAGATTCGATTCGCTTGGAAATTCGAATGGCCCGAAGCAGTTTTCTTCAGCAGATCAAGATGCTGGAGGATCAGCAAAACGCCGTGGACGTGGAAATTCAGAAAACCACAGAACGGGTAACCGAACGTGGGGAAAAGATTGTTGAGACCGAAGGGAAGCTCAAAGCCTTGGAGGAAAAACGGGCCATTGCGAACGGGGAATACAAAGAAACCCTGCAGCGGATGTCTGTGGCTAGGCAGGCTGCGGATGAGGAAACCGCTACCTTGAAAGTAGTGGAGCCTGCCTTGGCTGCGATGTTCCCCGTTCATCCTCGATTTCTGTTGTTGCTCCCTCTGGGAGTAATCGGCGGGATGGGCTTGGGCTTGCTGTTGGCTCTGCTCCTGGAGGCGCTAGAGGATCGGATTTTCTCGGTGTCGGAGTTAGAGGAAAGCCTGTCCAGTCGCATCATTGGGGTGATTCCTCATGTTCCCGGGCGGAAACGCCCGGATATGGGGCTGATTTCCATGAACCAAAAGTTTGGTCAGGTGACCGAAGCCTTTAACGCCGTGCGCGTGTTGCTGGATCATGTGAATGCAAAACGGATTAAGGAGTTGGAGCAACAGGGGAGGCTTCCCGCGGGAGCGCATGTGGTCATGTTCTGTTCCGCTTCGCCCAGTGAAGGGAAAACCATCAACTCTGCCAATGTGGGGGTGACTTCCGCCCGGGCCGGTCAGCGAACGCTGTTGATTGATGGCGATATGCGGCGTCCCCGTTTGGCTTCCGTGTTCGCAGAGGCCTTGCAGGAATTTGAGACCCATCCAGAGGAGAAAAGTTTGCTGCATCACCTCAGCCGCAAAGGCGGCAAGCAGTTTGAAGATGTGATCATCCCCGGTCCGGTGGAGAATTTAGAACTGATGACTTCCTTACCTTCGTCAGACATTAATCCCTCAGATCTCCTGGGTGGGGAGGATTTCAAAGCACTGATTCACTGGGCCCGACAACACTACGACCGGGTGATTGTGGATACTCCGCCCATCGGGGTCATCTCAGATGGATTGGTGATTGCAGGGCTTTCTGATGGCGTGGTGGTGATTTGCCGCTCGGGACAGACCCGACATCGTGCCCTCCGTCATGTGATGATGCAGTTCAAGGGCGTGGGAGCAGAAGTGCATGGCATTATCGTGAATGATTTTAATGTGAAACGTGCGGCAGATTCCCAGGATCTCCACTATCGCGAATTCTCCAGCGACTACCATAAATCCTATGCCAAAAAGGCCTAAGGCATGGCCTAAAGCGGACTCTTGCATTCTGGAAGCGGGCTATGGGATTGTTTTTTGCCGTCCTTCTGGCATAGTCCATCGATGGCAGGACGTAAAACTGGATTAGGACGTGGGCTGAACGCCCTCATGAATGCACAGCCGGGTGAGGCCGTTGATCACGCTGCAGAGAAAAGCTCGGCCCGTAGCGGTAGCCGTAGCTCGTCCAAGACAGCAACGAAAAAAGCTGGCAGTGCGGCCAAGGCTGAGGGCGCTGTAGCCGAGGCCGCGACTCAAGAAGGGGCCCGGGAGATTTTGCTGACGGAGATCAGCGTGAATCCCTATCAGCCCCGGAACCGCTTTGAGGAGGAAGCGCTGGAAGAACTCAGTGCCTCTGTGGCCGAACTGGGGATTCTTTCACCCTTGTTGGTGCGGAAACGTAGCGCAGGCGGATTCGAATTGGTCGCAGGCGAGCGCCGCTACCGGGCCGCTCAAAAAGCCGGATTGAAACAGGTTCCTGTCCTGGTGCGCGAATTCACGGATTTGGAAAGCCTGGAAGTGGCCTTGGTCGAAAACCTGCAGCGCCAGGACCTCAACGCCATTGAGGAAGCTGAGGGGTATCAGCGCCTCATCGATGAATTTGGACTAACGCAGGAATCCGTAGCGCAGCGAGTGGGGAAAGCCCGTGCTTCGGTTGCGAATGCGCTCCGTCTGCTCAAGCTGGTTCCCCCGGTTCGCAAACTGGTCGCCGACGGCACCCTCAGTCAAGGCCATGCCAAAGCTTTGATGGGACTTGAACTGCCGGAAGAACAGGAACTGCTGGCCTTGGAATGCGTCAAAGCTGGCTGGAGCGTACGCGAGACCGAGCGGCAAGTCCGGCTCCGGCTCACCCCGCGTGGTCCGGTCACCGCAAGCCCTCCTGGTCTGACGGATATCCCTCCTGAACATCTAAAGCATCTGGTCGATACCCTTCACCAGCACTTTGGCACCCAGGTAAAACTGATTCCCACCCAAACCCGCAAAGATGGCAGCAAGTCCCGTGGACGTCTGGAGATCGACTTCTACAACAATGATGATCTGGACCGGCTGCTAAGTCTGTTCGGGCTTCAAGACGCCTTCTGAGCCCGCCACCTGGAGACCTATGGCCGGTACGAACAATCCCCATCGTGTTCAGAATATAGTTTATGCCCTCGAGGTCGGCCTCGGGGCACGGATTCTTAAAGGCTTTTTGTATATCCTGTTTGTCCTGTTGATGGGCTTTTTGTACATGGCCACGCAGTATGTGGGCTTCAATTCTCCCCGGGCCATGAATCAGGCTCAGCTGGGTCGCACCTTGTCGGAAACAGGTTCCTACCGTACCCGGGTCATTACTCCTCAGTCGCTTAAGTTTCTCCAGGAACAGGGGAAGTTAAGCGCTGACTCTTCCGGCCGGATTCTAACGCTGCCCGAACTGAGAGAACCGCCTCTGTATCCGGCCCTCCTGGCCGGAGCCTTTCGGGCGGGGAAAGCGGAGGACTTTGCATATCCGAATAACCGGAAAGTCCCGGCGGAAAACCTACGGATTGTCCCGCTGAATCTGCTTCTGGTGATGTTGGCGGGGCTGATGTTGTATCTAAGCGGCCGTACGCTGTTTGATCCCAGCATCGCCTTAATGACGGTCAGTTTATTCTTTCTTACCGAACGGATCTGGGGACTGGCGGTGGCGGGGACTGAATTCTCCCTGTTCCTCTGTTTGAGCAGCTTTCTGTTTTTTGCCCTCTTGCGTCTGATGCGGCGTAGCCAGCAGGAGCTGAAATTCCTGCTGCCCTACCTGCTCTGGTCGGTGTGGATCGGAGCGTGCTTGCTGGGGCTGTTGCTGACCAATTACCTTTCTGCCTGGCTGATCCCGGGGATTCTGCTGATGATCTTCGCGGGGATGAAACGTGCCCGCTGGATCAGCCTCAGTGTGCTGCTCCTCTTGCCTGCTCTAGGCATGGCCGGCTGGATGGCTTATCTGTTTCAGACCAGTGGCTCTCCGTTTGGGCTGGCTCATATGGCGGCCGTGGATGGCGGGGAACATGTTGCCCAACGTAGCCTGCACTGGAGCATGGAAGCCGGAGAAGTGGTTCAGTCTATCCAGGCGAATATCCTGGGCATGGTGGAAGCCTTCTTCTCATTGGAGGACAGTGGCGTTGGCTTTGGATTGATCAGCGGACTGTTTATTGCCGCCTTGGTGTACCGCTTCCAGAAAAGTTCGCCCCGGATTTTCCGGTGGGCTTTGCTGCTGATGAGTGCGGGTCTATTGCTGGGGGCAGGGCTCTTTGGTCGTCAATTGACGGTCTACCTGCATGTCCTGCTTCCCTTTATCTTGCTCTACTCGGTGGCCTTCCTCTTCCTGTTGGTGGAACGGCTGCAGATTCAGGTGAATGTGGTGCGTCTGGCATTGCTCACGGGCTTTGTGCTGGTTCATGCCTTGCCCTTTATCGCCAAAATTCTACCGCCTCGTCCCTCCAGCTATCCACCGTACGTAGCTGGAGATGTAGGCTTGGTTACCCAGTTCTTTGCCAAGGATGAGGTGCTCGTCAGCGATATGCCCTGGGCTACGGCCTGGTATGGCGGCAACAGTTCCATCTGGATGCCTATGGATATTGAGGATTTTTACGAAATTCATGACCGCTATACTCCGGTTCAGGGATTGTATATTACCCTCATCACCAAAGATCAGCCCATGCATCGGATGTTGGTCTCCGGTCCCTTGCGTACCTGGATGCCCTTGCTTAGTGCAACCCGTTTGCCGCAGGGCTTTCCCTTGGAGCATGTGGTGCCCATCCGGAATGGAGAGCAGGTTCTGTATGCTGACCAGCCCCGCTGGGATCGTTCCCGTCGATGAGAAAAGCGGAGCGAGCTGAGTTTGTCCTGCATCGCTTGCAGGAATTGTATCCGGAAACTCCGGTGCCCCTGGATCACTCTGACGCCTATACCTTGCTCATAGCGGTGCTGCTTTCTGCTCAATGCACCGATGCCCGGGTGAATCAAATTACCCCTGCATTATTCGCGAGGGCTTCGACTCCGCAGGACATGGTGACCTTGCAGGTAGAGGAAATTCGGGAACTGATTAAACCCTGTGGGCTTTCCCCGCGAAAATCCAAAGCCATCCATCGCCTCTCGGAGATTCTCCTGGAGGAGCATCGTGGTGAGGTGCCAGAGGACATGGACGCCTTGGAGCGTTTACCCGGTGTAGGGCATAAAACGGCATCTGTCGTCATGTCCCAGGCCTTTGGTGTCCCCGCCTTTCCTGTGGATACTCATATCCACCGGTTGGCACAGCGTTGGGGCCTTAGTTCCGGTAAATCGGTTGAACAGACCGAGGCCGATTTAAAAAAACTTTTCCCGAGAGAAGCTTGGAACCGGCTGCATCTACAGATCATTTTCTATGGTCGGGAATACTGCAGCGCCCGGGGCTGCGATGGCACGACCTGTGAAATGTGCCGAAGCCTGTACCCGCGTCGGCGCACTCCGGTGCAGACTAAAAAAGCCTGAGCTCAAAGCTGCTTTTTGTGTTCCGCCAGGAGCCCAAGCGCAATGAAGCAAATGAGGGTGGCTCCGCTAAAGGTCCAAATGTCCAACTGGGCGAAGATGTACTGCAAAAAGCGGGTGAGCATCAGGCTGGCGTATCCGTAACCAAAGGCGCAGAGGCAGACGAAAAACAGGACCCGCAACGGGAATTCCCATTGCTTTACCCGTCGACGGAAAAATCGGTTGATGTCGTTCCCGTATATGACCAGAAGCGTGGCGGCCATCGCCATGGCTACCTGAGGCTGACGTTCGTAGAGATACTGCAACATGGACATACGTATGCATTACGGACTCCTCCCACTCTTGGCAAGGCTCTGCTTTTCTGACATGGAACGGGCATGGAGCTCTACGAACGAACGCGTTCATCCGAACGGGCCTGGGAGGGCCGGGTCTTCTGGATCGAACAACAAGAGGTTGAACTTGCGGACGGGAGTGTTTCCCGTCGGGATCTGTTGCGTCATGCCGGCGGGGTAGGGGTTTTGGCCCGCCATCCCAATGGGGAGATCTTACTGGTTCGCCAATTCCGCAAAGCGCTGGATCAGGATGTGCTGGAAATCGTGGCGGGGATG
>DIYK01000109.1:0-21892 GCA_002429005.1 Verrucomicrobia bacterium UBA6056 | reverse complement strand
ATCGTGGCGGGGATGCGCGAGCCAGGCGAGGCGCCGGAGCGCACGGCGCATCGCGAACTCGAGGAGGAAACCGGTTTCAAAGCCGCCCACATGGAATATCTTGGACAGAGCTACGCTTCTCCGGGCTATACCGATGAAGTGGTTGAATTGTTTTTTGCAGAAACGGAGATGGAGGCGGGGGCCATGAATCTAGATCAGGATGAACGCGTCCAGGTGGAGGCTCTTTCCCTGGAACGTTTCACAGAAGCGATGCAACAGAACGACATTCGCGATAGCAAAAGCATTGCCGCCTGGGCGTTGGCACAAAGCAAGGGGTTGATTTAATGAGAACGATTGATTTTGAAGCCGAACTAAATGGAGAACAACTGGCTGCTGTGCAGGCAGAAGATGGTGCTGTGTTGATTATCGCTGCAGCGGGTACCGGGAAGACCCGGACGCTGGTATACCGGGTGGCCTACCTGGTGCAGCATGATGTGCGGGGTGAAAACATCCTGTTGCTGACCTTCACCAACAAAGCTGCTGCGGAAATGATGGAGCGTGCCCGTGAACTGGTGGGGGGCGAAAAACTGACCGGAATGTGGGGCGGGACCTTCCACCATGTGGCCAATCGCATGTTGCGCGAACACGCCGAGCGCATCGGGTATCGTCGGGATTACAGTATTTTGGACTCCGATGATCAGAAAAGCCTGATCAAACAAATCTACGAAGAGCAGGGTCACAAGGGCGACAAAACTTTTCCCAAACCGGAAGTGTTGCTGAGCCTGTTTTCCCTGGCGGCAAACAAAAACCAGGATCCCCGGGATATGGTGGTGGATCGCTTTCGGGACACCAAGGTAGACGTGGAAGCGGTCCTGCGGATTGGCAACCTGTATGAGGAACGGAAAAAGTCTCTGAACGCCATGGATTTTGATGACCTTCTCATCAATGCCATGCGCTTGCTGGAAGAACATGAGGGAACCCGGGAGTATTATCAGCATCGTTTCCGCTATGTGATGGTGGATGAATATCAGGACACCAACCCGGTCCAGTATTCCTTTGTTCGTCTCTTATCCGGCGAAAATGGCAACCTGCTGGTCGTGGGGGATGACTTTCAGAGTATCTATGGATGGCGGGGAGCGGATTATCGCAACATTCTCGATTTCCCGGAACAGCATCCCAATGCTCAGGTGTTTAAACTGGTCACCAATTATCGCTCGGTTCCTGGGATTCTGGACGTGGCCAACCGTTGTATTGCCGGAAACCCGGAGCAGTTTCAAAAGGAACTGCTGGCTGTGCGCGAAGCCGGAGTGAAGCCGACCCTCGCGATGCTTCAGGATGGCACGCATCAGGCCCGTTACATTATTAGCCGTATGCGGCTGCTTCGTCGCCAGGGCTATCAGTGGGCAGACATGACCATTCTCTATCGCGCCCATTATCATGCCCTGGAGTTGCAGCTCGAGCTGCAACGGGAGGGTGTACCCTATCAGATTACCTCCGGCGTGCGTTTCTTTGAGCAGGCTCACATTAAAGATGTGCTCTGTCTGCTCCGTCTGATTCAGAACCCCCGGGATGAGCTCGCCTTTGTGCGGATGATGTGCCTGCTTCCGGGTGTGGGCAACAAAGGCGCGGCCAAACTCTGGGGCCTGCTGAGTCGACGCTTTGATCCCGGCCTTTCCGAAGATCGGAACCTGCTCATGGAGAAAGTTCCGAAGCGCGGAAGAGAGACCTGGGCCCAAGTGCATGCCGCTTTGGAGGCTGCAGATCCGGCTATGTTGAAACGGAATGCTGCTGAAGCGGTGCAGCTGTATTTGGATAGTTTCTATGATGAGTATGCGGTCGAAACCTTTGATCGCTACGACTCCCGCTTAGAAGACATCAACGGGATGATGGATTTCGCTGGAGGTTTCCCTTCTGTGGAGGCCTTCCTCAATGACGTGGCCCTGCAAACGAACCTCGACGAACGGGGGGAAGCGGATGATGAACAGGATGTGCTTCGCCTGGGTACCATCCATCAGTCCAAAGGGCTCGAATTTCCCGTCGTATTTGTTCTCTGGTGTTCGGATGGGATGTTTCCTGCCGGGCGCTCCCTGGAAGATGCCGATGGCGGAGAGTCGGAGGAGCGGCGCCTGTTTTATGTGGTGACCACACGGGCCAAGGATGTACTGACGCTGTGTGCTCCGCAGATGCGCCGACAACGGGATGGCGGCGTGGTTTATTACGCTCCCTCACGCTTTGTCGCCGAACTGGGCAGCGGTGTCCTTCAGGAAGAACGCGGCGGCTATTATTAAGCCTAGTATACGAGGCCCCTCTCCGTGTGATTCAGTTCGCGCTCCGCACACGGCATTCTGCCCCTAAAAAATCTTCATAGGCTGCCGCGAGACCTTCTTCCAAACCCATGCGGGGCTCCCAACCGAGGCTGCGGATGTTGGAGATATCCATGAGTTTACGTGGTGTTCCATCCGGCATCTCCGGGTTGGTTAGAATCTCACCCTCATAGCCAACCGTTTGGGCAATGAGCTTGGCCAGTTCGAGGATGGGCAAATCTTCTCCGGAACCGATATTCACCAGGTCGGGAGGATTCTCTGCCTCGAGCAAACAAATCAGGCCCGCGGCAAGATCATCTGCATGCAAAAACTCTCTGCGGGGCCTACCGGTCCCCCATATGCTCACAGAGGGGAGAGCCGCGGCCTTGGCTTCATGAAAACGGCGGATGAGACCGGGAATGACATGACTGTGTTCGGGGTGGTAATTGTCCCCGGGGCCATAGAGATTGGTAGGCATGGCACTGTGAAAAATGACCCCATACTGACTGCGGTAGTGCTCACAGAGTTTCAGCCCGGCAATTTTCGCTAGAGCATACGCTTCGTTGGTCTCTTCCAGGGGGCCCGTGAGCAGAGCCTCCTCCTGTAGCGGTTGCGGGGCCATGCGTGGGTAGATACAGGAGCTTCCCAGGTAGAGGAGGCGCTGACAACCATGACGCCATGCGCTATGGATGACGTTCAGAGCCATGGCGAGATTGTCGTGAATAAAATCTGCAGGGTAGCTTCGATTCGCATGAATCCCGCCTACCTTTGCTGCACAATGAATCACCGTTTGGGGCTGTTGCTCCGCGAAAAACGCCTCTACCGCTGCCTGGTTACAGAGATCGAGTTCGCTTCGGGTTCGAGTGAGAACCGGGCCCAGGCCTTTGGCCTCCAAGGCACGGCAAAGCGCTGACCCTACCATGCCGCGGTGACCAGCCACAAAGATCGCTCCGTTCATCTTCTCCTCCAGTTTCAGATGTGTGCGTCATGGATAGACTAAAAAAAACCGCTTCGGTGGGAAGCGGTTTTTGTGGAATCAACTCTTCAGATCAGAGTTGCAGCATGAGTTGTGCGGGATCTTCAAGGGATTCTTTGATGCTTCCCAGGAATTGTACCGCGTCACGTCCGTCAATGATGCGGTGGTCATAGGTCAGGGCAAGATTCATGACCGGGCGTACCACCACTTCGCCGTCTTCAACCCAGGGGCGTTGTTGAATGCTGTGCATTCCGAGAATGCCACTCTGAGGGGCATTGATGATTGGGGTGGAGAGCATGGAGCCAAAAACCCCACCGTTGGTGATGGTGAAGGTGCCACCGACCAGATCTTCATAAGCGAGTTTGGCTTCTTTGGCTTTCCCGGCGAGATCGCGAATCCCCTGCTCAACTTCTGCAAAGCTCATGTCTTCGGCATTCCGGAGCACAGGAACCACCAATCCACGGGGGGAGTCCACTGCGACACCAATGTGATAGGCTTCCTGGTAAAGAATGTCGTTGCCATCCAGCTGGGCATTGACGATGGGGAACTTTTTGAGGGCTTCCACCGTAGCTTTCACGAAGAAGGACATAAAGCCCAGGCGCACACCGTATTCTTTTTCGAAACGGGCTTTGTAGGTGCTGCGGATGTCCATCACCGGCTTCATGTTCACTTCGTTGAAGGTCGAGAGCAGGGCTGCGGTGTTCTGAACTTCTTTTAAGCGGCTGGCCACCCGTTTCCGCAGCTGGGACATGGGGACGCGACGGACATAATCCGGATCCTCTTTGGTGCTGGTAGCCGCAGGCTGTTGGGGGGGAGGGGTGACGTTGATAGCGCGTTCGGTTTGGCCCAGGCCCAGGTTGCGTTTGGCAACGGGAGTTTCTTCCATGTACTGAAGGACGTCCTGGCGGGTAATACGACCGTCACGGCCACTTCCCTGAATCTGGTTCGGATCCAGGTGATGTTCCTGAATCAGCTTCCGAACAGAGGGGCTTAATCCTTTGGTGTTTTCCATCACTTCAGCAGCGGCTTGCGGAGCAGCCGGAGTGGAATCTGCTGCAGGTGTTGCAGATGCTGTGTCTTCGCTTGCGCTTGCTGCAGGTGCGGCAGCTGCTGCAGGAGCGGCACCTTCGCCTTCCAGAATTTCAGCAACCACATCCCCACGGCGCAGCGTTCCACCTTCTTCCACCTTCTGGCTGAGTACGCCGGCTACCGGCGCGAACAGCTCAAGCACAATCTTGTCCGTTTCAACATCGGCCAGTTTTTGATCCCGCTTAACGGCTTCACCGGCTTCAGCGTGCCAGGTAAGAAGCGTGGCTTCATCCACAGATTCGGGAAGTTCAGGGGTCTTGATCGGAGTACTCATAAATAACGAGGGAGTTCAGGGGGTGGGAATGCAAACTGTGCTATGGGAAGCCGCTATAGGAATCAATGAAATTTGGGGGCTGTCAGACCGAGGGATTGGTGAATCAGCAACTGCTCGCGCTGCATGTGACGCAGCGGGCTGCCACCTGCCGGTGCCGAGCATGCGACGCGGCCGGCAAATTCAAGGCTCTGACCTTCTCTCAAACAGCGTTGTAGGCGATGGCGGATTTGATACCAGGCACCCTGATTGATGGGTTCTTCCTGACACCAAACCACTTCAGTTGCTTTGCTGTACTGCTGCATGAGTTCCATGCACAGGTCCTGATCGAAGGGGTATAACTGCTCAATGCGGAGGATCGCTACGTTGTCGACCTTCTCCTCTTCACGCTTCCGACGCAGTTCATAGAACACTTTCCCGCTGCACAGCACAATACGGGTGACTGCCTCCGGCTTCGGTTCGGGATCGCCAATCACGGTCTCGAATTTTCCTTTGCTCAGCGTCTGCATATCGGAGTAGGATTCTTTTTTCCGCAGCATGCTTTTGGGAGACATCACGATCAGGGGGATCCGGACCTTCCGTAGCAACTGTCGGCGCAAGGCGTGGAAAATCTGGGCTGCGCTACTCGGGACGATAACCTGCATGTTGTACTGGGCGCAGAGCTGCAGGAAACGTTCCAGTCGGGCGGAACTGTGTTCCGGACCCTGACCTTCCCAGCCGTGGGGCAACATCATGACCAAGCCGGAGAACAGGTTCCATTTCTGTTGAGAGGAGCTGATGAATTGGTCAATCAGCACCTGAGCGCCATTGGCAAAGTCGCCGTATTGAGCTTCCCAGATAACCAGACTTTCCGGATCCGTCATGCTGTAGCCATATTCAAAGCCCAGCACGGCCTCTTCGGAAAGAATCGAATCGTAGACTTCAAAGTGGGTGTTGTTCTCTTTGGCCAGGTGGGTGAGAGGAACAACCTTTCCGCCGGTTTTGTAATCATGCAGGGCGGCATGACGGTGGAAAAAGGTACCCCGGCCGCTGTCCTGACCGGAAATACGAACCCGATATCCGTCCCGTAACAAACTGGCATAGGCCAAGGTTTCCGCACAGCCCCAATCCAAGGGTGTTTCGCCTTTGATCATGGAAATACGGTCATTGATCAGCTTGCGAACCCCGGGGTGCAGGGTGAAGTCGGAGGGAATTTCACAGGCTTCCAACCCAATGCGTTTCAGAATGCGGGGGCCCACTCCGGTATCCACAGGTTCGTCCCAGGATCCCTTCAAGTGCGGTTTCCATGCCGTGTAGTATTTGGTGTGCAGGTTACGGGGGACAATGTTGGGTGCGACCTGAGACCCTTCATCGAGTTGGGCCCGGTAGGATTCGATCATGGAGTCAAAATCGCTTTCGGTGATGACCCCATCCTGTTGCAGGCGCTGTGCATACACCGTGGGAGTGCCGGGATGGCGGCGAACGGCTTTGTACATCTTTGGCTGCGTAACCGAGGGTTCATCCCCCTCGTTGTGTCCATGTTTGCGGAAACACACCAAGTCAATGAACACATCCTTATGGAAGGCCATGCGGAAGTCGACGGCACAACGCAGGGCCCAGAGAACGGCCTCGGGATCATCCCCGTTTACATGGAAAATCGGACAGTTGGTGACCTTGCCCACATCCGTACAATAGAGGGAGGAACGGGCATCCAGCGGATGGCTGGTGGTGAAACCGATCTGGTTGTTGATGACCACATGCAGAGTTCCGCCAACACTGTAGCCACGCGTTTGGGCCATTTGCAGGGTTTCGTACACCACGCCCTGACCGGCAATCGCCGCATCTCCGTGAACCATAATCGGCAGGACCCGGTTATGCGTTTTGTCCCCCGCCCGATCCATACGGGCCCGACTGCTTCCGCAGATCACGGGCGAAATGATTTCCAGGTGAGAGGGGTTAAAGGTCAAGGCCAGGTGCACAATACCGCCGGGGGTTTGTACATCGGAGGAAAAACCTTGGTGATATTTTACGTCACCGGTCATGCGGTCGTCCATGCCTTCGACGTGATCGGCAAATTCAGAAAAGAGCTGGCTGGGGGCTTTCCCCATGACGTTGGTGAGCAGATTCAGGCGGCCGCGGTGAGCCATACCGATCACCACTTCATCCACGTTTTGGGCACCAGCCCGCTGAATCGCTTCCTGCACCAGGGGAACAAAGGACTCGCCCCCCTCCAAGGAAAAGCGTTTCTTTCCGGAGAATTTGATGTGCAGGTAACGCTCCATGCCCTCAGCGGAAACCAGGGAGGCCAGAAGCTGTTTGCGTTCTTCCGCGCTCAGCGTCTCTTTGCAGCGGCTTCCCTCGATGCGTTTCATCAGCCAGTTCTTCTGGTCTGCATCGGTGATGTGCATGTACTGAACCCCGACCGGGCCGGTGTAGGATTCCTTCAGCTGATCAACGATTTCACGCAGTTTCAGATAATCGGGAGCTTCCAGATTTCCGGTGTTAAACACCAAATCCATATCCGCATCATTCAGACCCAGGTTGCGGGGATCCAGATCGGATACGGCAGGCACCTGACGAAGGTGAATCGGGTCAATATCTGCCTGAATGTGCCCGAGGATGCGATAGGCGTGAATGAGGCGCAGCACCGCAGCTTGCTTGGCCATCCAGGAGGCATCTGTGCCTCCGCCGGGACTGGCTGCACTGCGGGGCTGATTTCCCCCGGCTTCGGGCCAGCGGGCGCGGCGGGTAATCTCCGCTTCCAGCTCACGCGGATTTACATAGTTTTCGCTTTCCGCAATCTCACGCGCGGCAAAGTAATCCTGCCAGCTCTCGTCGACCGAAGATGGGTTGTCGAGATAGGCGTCGTATAACGATTCAACATATTCCAGACCGCCACGCAAGGGGTCGCCCGAAGGGGGGAAAGCATCAGCCATGTAGTTCTCCTTTCTGATCTCCCTACGACAAGAGCAGGTATTGACAACCCTTTTTGGTTGGCTGGAACACTATTGGTAGGACGGAGATGCGCTCTTCACACGAATTTGTCGTAGAGTGAGGCATCCGAGACCTGCAACATACACCCTTGGTTCCACTCTTTGGAAGTCATCGCCGTGGATTTCGAAGCGTAAATCCACGAAAGTGGTCTCAAGTCCATCGCGGACCTCTTCCTTCGCCAGCAAAGTTGTACCTTCATCTTGGGCGATATCCACCCGGAAGCTGGCTCCCTGACTCAGGGTCGGGTCAAAATTGAATTCATGAAGATGGCGTCATTTGGATGCTCAATGACCGCAAATGCCATCACTTACTTCCGACCCGCTTAAAGGAATCCCTCCAAAAAGAAGGCGCTGAAGTGTTCACGGTGGAGCTGCTTAATCTGATTACCACCCCTCCGGGGAAAGAGATGGAGGGCTCCTTTTACCGCATGGCCCGGTCATTGGAGGATTTTGACCTTCTGGGAGAGGAAGAAGAATTTCTGCTTTTTCTGGAGCCGCCTTCCATCGACCGACGCCTGATCAACCAGTTCGCCCTGTTTTCGGTACTCTCCAATAACGCCCGCGCCGTGGATGACTGGCTGAAACCGCATCCTGAGCTCTGGCGGCGCCTGATCATTCCGGCGGAACTCAAATGGGAATTCCGCGACAAGCTGGATCAGGCCAACGTGACCGAACGGGTGTTGTTTCCCGGTCTGGACGGCCTCTGCGACTGGCTTCGCCGCCATGATGCCCCCAGTGGGCATCTGTGATGGTTTAGATCAGGGCTTCGGCACTGTAGAGCGCATGATCGTTGGGCAGATTTTCTCCACGTTCCCAGATGCGTATTGCGGTCCAGGGGAGATCCGCATCGCTCCAGAATGGATCTGAGGCCGGGAGCCCGAGGGCCGGGAACACAAACGAAGCCAGGTAGAGGCTGCCGCTGGTGATGTAGCGTTCGCCTAGTGCGGGCTGGGAGCCGCTGAGGCCGATTTTGAGCCAGCCTTGTTCATCATAGACGCTGTCCCGGAAGCCTTGCTGGATGACTGCGCTGAGCGCACAGCGTACTTGAGCCGGGGGAAGTTCTTCCGGAAGCAGACCCTTCCATGCGGCGCTGGAGAGGGCGTGAAAGGCTCCGGCACGGTAGCAGATACTGCGCCCGATTGCAGGCCAGGTGCCATCCGTATGAATCATGCGCTCCTGGACGACGGCATAGCGGCCGAGGCGTTCGCGGGCCCGTGGCGTCAAGCGATCCCAGAGTTCATCCTGTTCCGGGCAGGCCTCCAGGATATCGAGCTGCATGGGCTGAATCACGAAGCTGTTATAGTAGTCTGCGTGAAAGTGAGGGCCATCACCATAATGGCCGTCGCCGAGGTACCATTGTTCATGCTGACGAATGGCATAATCTATCCGCATGGGGTCCCAAGGGAGACCCATGCGGCGTTTGGCCGCTTCAATGCAGGCAGAGAAGAGCAGCCAGTTGTTGAAATAGGGTTTAAGATCATCCTGCAACTGCAGAAACTGGCCGAGTTGATCACGAAGATGCCCAGGTAGCCGGTCACACAGCGTCTGCGGGGCACGGAGGATTCCCTGGGCGACAAAGGCCGTGTCTACGATGGCCTGCGGATGGCCTTGTGTGCCCAGGTAATCGGCATCACCGGGATGAAGCGCATGTTCCAGTCCTTGATAGAGGAGATCACGAAATTCCTGTTGGAGTTTCTGTTCATCATCATCGACCTCGGCATCCAACCAGGGGGCGATCCCGGCGAGTAGGCGGCCCAAGGCTTCCAGTCGCATGGTGACCAGACGTCCTTCCTGACAATCTCCGGCGTGTTCCCGGGGCATCTGTTCATGCAGGCTTCCTGAGGCTAGATGTTGCAGGACAGGACGGGAAAGGCGTTCAAGGTGAGTAAGCCAAACAGAGCGGGAAGGGGGGGTGGTCATGCGATTCCCATAGTCGCTGTAGCTTTTCGTTCCAAGAACGCTTTGGCCTGAATACGTTCTGGGGCGGTTTTTTTTCCTTGCCGCCGGGGAAGTGCTTCGTATCACCAAAGACTCTAGCAACCTGACCGACCGAAGGAGATTCCCTATGAATTTTGATACCCTCTGCTTGCATGGCGGCACCCAACCGGATCCCACCACTATGTCCCGTGGTGTTCCTGTGTACCGTACCGCGTCCTATGTGTTCAAAAACACCGAGCATGCCGCAAACCTCTTTGCCCTGAAAGAACTGGGGAACATCTACACCCGTCTGATGAATCCGACCACCGACGTGCTCGAGCAGCGCGTGGCGGCTCTGGACGGCGGGGCTGCCGGTCTGGCTTTGGCTTCCGGTACCTCTGCGATTTTTTATGCGATCATCAACATTTGCCAGGCTGGGGATGAAGTGGTCTCCGCCCGGAATCTCTACGGTGGCACCTACACCATGTTCCATGACATCCTGCCTCAGTTTGGGATCAAGGTGAACTTGGTGGATGGCACCAGCCCCGATGCCTTTGCTGCTGCCATCACGGACAAAACCAAAGCGGTGTTCTGCGAAACCGTGACTAACCCCGGTCTGGAAGTCTCTGACATCAAAGCCATCTCCGATGTGGCCCATGCTCATGGGGTGCCGTTGATTGTGGACAGTACCTTCACCACGCCCTACCTGCAGCGCCCGATTGAACACGGTGCGGACATCGTGGTGCACTCTCTGACCAAATGGTTGGGCGGCCACAACGCCGGGATTGGCGGGATCGTGGTAGACTCCGGGAAATTCGACTGGAAGAGCGACAAGTTTCCCCTCATGACCGAGCCGGAAGCCAGCTACCATGGCGTGCGTTGGGCGCATGATCTGCCGGACTTCCTCGCTCCGGTAGCCTACGCGATTCGCATGCGTGTGATTCCGCTGCGTAACCTGGGGGCTTGTATTTCCCCCGACAATGCCTGGCAGTTCCTGCAGGGGATTGAAACCCTGCCGCTGCGCATGGAGCGGCATTGCCAGAATGCCCTCAAGATTGCTGAGTATCTGCAGGGGCATGCGAAAGTGAAATGGGTACGACATCCTGCCCTGGCCGGTGATCCTGCCAAAGAGATGGCGGACACATACCTGGGTGGTAAAGGAGGATCCATGGTGGTCTTCGGTGTTGAAGGCGGAGCGGAAAGCGGTCGTAACTTCATCGAATCCCTGGAACTGTTCAGCCATCTGGCCAACGTGGGGGATGCGAAGAGTCTGGCCATTCACCCGGCCAGCACGACGCATTCCCAGTTGAGCGAAGCACAGCAGGTCGATGCCGGTATTCCCCCGGAGATGATCCGTCTCTCTGTGGGGATCGAAGATGCAAACGATCTGATTGCCGACCTCGAAAAAGCTCTGGGCTAACCTTCACCAGCTTTTTAAGGAAAACCACGTCCACAGCGGGCGTGGTTTTTTTTTCCTGAGCCCGGCTCAGTGGTCTTTGCTGCTTTCTATTTCGAATCCAGGTCTCAGCTGGGATAAGAAAGGGGGAGGAGATGAGTAAGACCTGCGAGGCAGGGCTTGGGTGGGGCGGGTTGACAGGCTCTGCTTTCTTTCTTAAAGATACTCCGCATGAAAACAGCCATCTATCCCGGCACCTTTGATCCCATGACCAATGGCCATTTGGATATGGTCCAGCGTGCGGTGAACTGTTGCGACCGCTTGGTGGTCGGGGTTGCGCGGAGCACCCCGAAAAACGTGTGGTTCAGTCTCGAAGAGCGGGTGGCCCTGGTCAAAACGGCCACAGCTTCTCTCCCCACGGTGGAGGTGGTTCCCTTTGAAGGGCTGCTGGTAGAGTTTGCCCGGGAATTGGGAGCCTTGTTCCTTATTCGGGGGGTGCGCGCGTTTTCTGATTTTGAATACGAACTACAAATGGCGTTGATTAACCGAAAGCTGGCTCCGGATGTGGAGACCTTGTTTTTGATGCCTGCAGAAGAGTTCAGCTACATCAGCTCCAGCCGGGTTCGCGAAATTGCTGCCTTGGGGGGGAATGTAGGTCCTTATGTCACTCCGGAGATCGAAGAAGCGCTGAAGCGCAAGATCGAAGAGCGACGCGAAACCCGCGACACTCCCCGTCGCTCTGCAGCAGGAGGCTGAACCCATGCAGAGCAAATTGATGTTTACGCAGGAGGCTATCGAGCGAGGGCCCCTGTTGCTGTCCGGGGAATTAGATCCTCAGGTGTTTGAGCTGGATGAGGCACCGGATATCCGGCCCGCAAGCCCTTTGCGCTATGAGTTACGCGTCGAAAAACGGGGGCAACAGATCCTCGTACGAGGGCAGGTCGAAGCGGAAATGGAATTGGAATGCGCACGAAGTGGTCTTTTTTACTCGACAATCGTCGAAGAATCGGCTTTTTTGCGCGACTACTCGATTCCAGATTCGCCTCACGAGATCGATCTCACCGAGGAGCTTCGGGAATCCGTGCTTTTGAATGTTCCAGCCTATCCGGTTTCCCCGGAGGCGCGTTCTGACGATTTTCGTCTACCGGAACTTCCGAGCCGTCCGCAGGATGCGGAGGACCCGGAGGAGCCGGGGAGCTCTCCCTGGGACAGTCTGGACAACCTGAATCTGTAAGCTTTAACCCTTAATTTTAAGAGGACCCTCTCATGGCACAACCTAAACGCCGTACCTCCAAAATGAAAAAACGTCTCCGCCGCGGTGCTCACAAGCGCCCGACTCCTGCGGTGGCTATCTGTACCGCTTGTGGTGAACCGACTCAGCCCCACCGTGCCTGCCGCGCCTGCGGTCAGTACGCCGGCCGTCAGGTTGCCACGATTTCCGTGGACGACTGAGTCAACGTCTGACCCAGCGCTCACTTAGATGCGGATCGCAGTTGATGCCATGGGCGGGGATCATGCCCCGGATGAAATCCTGCCCGGATGCCTTCAAGCCCTGCGTGAACTTCCAGGGATCACCCGCCTGATTTTGGTAGGGGACGAAGCCCAAATTCGTGAACAGCTCAAAGATGAGCAGGTTCCGGATACCTTGGAAATTCGCCATGCCTCGCAAATCGTTGAAATGGGTGAGGCTCCGGCTCTTGCCCTGCGTCGCAAAAAAGACTCTTCCATTGGCCGCGCCATTGAGTTGATCAAGGCCGGCGAGGCTGATGCGGTGTTTTCAGCAGGAAACACCGGAGCCGCCGTGGCCGGAGCGACCCTGAAGTTAAGAACTTTGAAAGGGGTGGATCGCCCGGCGATCGCGACCATCCTGCCTACCCAGAAGCACCCGATTGTGCTCTTGGATGCCGGTGCGAACCCTGATTCCACCGTGAAAATGCTCAATCAGTTTGCCATTATGGGTGACGTCTACGCCCGGGAAATTCTGGGCATTCAGTCTCCGAGAGTCGGTCTGCTCAGCATTGGCGAAGAAGATGCCAAGGGCAACGACCTCACCAAACAGACTTTCAAGATTTTGCAGGCTTCGCACCTGAACTTCATCGGCAACGTGGAAAGTCACGATGTGTTTGCCGGAGATGTGGATGTGGTGGTCTGTGACGGGTTTACCGGGAATGTTGTTTTGAAAACCGGGGAGGCGGTAGCCCGCGCAATGCGCACCTGGTTTAAAGAGGAGTTCACTCGCAACTGGTTCCGCAAGATCGGTTTGCTCTTTCTGACCTCCGCGTTCAAGAGTCTGAAGAAAAAATCCGATCCTGAATCCGCTGGTGCTGCCCCCTTGCTGGGCGTAAACGGGCTGGTGTTTATCGGGCACGGCTCCTCTTCCCGACGTGCAGTGTTCAATGCCTTGCGGGTAGTGGTCGATTCGTATAAGCACGATATCAACCACCATATCATTGACGATGTCGGGCGCCTTGCCGAGGCGCGCAAGACTCTGTAAGGAAGCCTGATGCCCATTCATATCACTGGAACCGGATCCTATACCCCTGAGCGGGTGCTCACGAACGCCGACCTGGAAGCCATGGTCGACACCAGTGATGAGTGGATCCGTACCCGTACCGGAATTCATCAACGCCACATTAAAGCTGAGGATCAGGCGACGTCGGATCTTGCGCTGGAAGCTGCACAGGCTGCCCTGGACGCAGCTGGGGTTTCTGCCGAAGAACTGGATGTTCTCCTGGTGGCTACCTGCACCCCGGATTCTCCTATGCCGGGATCGGCCACCATTGTTCAGGATAAACTGGGCGCAAAGAACGCCTTTGCGATGGATCTCAACGCAGCCTGCTCCGGATTTCTGTATGCGCTTGAATGTGCCCGCGGCTTGCTCGAATCCGGGCGCCATCGCAAAGCCTTGGTGATCGGTGCGGAAAGCATGTCCAGTATCGTAAACTGGGAAGACCGCACGACCTGCATTTTGTTTGGGGATGGTGCCGGTGCGGCTGTGGTGGAATACCGTGAGACTCCGGGAGGCCTCGGCCTGGCGAGTCTGGGGGCGAATGGGGCCCTGAAAGAATTGCTCAATATCCCTGCGGGTGGAAGCCGCGAGCCTCTCAGTGAAGAAGCTCTCCAGGATCACCGCAACTGTATTAAAATGTCCGGCCAGGAAGTATTTAAGCATGCCGTGAGTCATATGACCCGTACGGCAAAGCAACTACTGGCCGAAGCGGATTGGCAGGCCGATGAACTGGCTTTGGTCATCCCCCATCAGGCGAATCAGCGTATTCTCGAGGCCATTCGTAGTCGAGTTGGCGTCGAAAAAGACAAGGTTTTTGTCAACGTGGATCGCACGGGCAACACTTCTGCCGCCTCAGTGGGCATTGCCCTGGACGAAGCAGTACGGTCAGGGCGACTTCAGCCCGGAGACAAGGTCATGCTGCTCGCTTTCGGAGCGGGGTTCACCTGGGGCGGCTTCTTATTGGAATGGAGTAAAGCATGAAAAAGCTGCTGGTAATGTTCCCCGGGCAGGGGGCTCAGGCTGTAGGCATGGGTAAGGATGTGGTGGAACAGGTGCCGGAAAGCCAGCGCTGGTTTGATCGGGCTTCGGAGGCATTGGGCTTTGACCTCGCTCAGGTTTGCTTTGCAGGACCGGAAGAGGAGCTCACTCGATCCGACCGGGCTCAACCTGCGATTTTTGTGCTTTCCGTTCTCACCTATGAACTCCTCCGGGAGCGTAGTGAAGTGGAATGTGTCGCTGCGGGTGGACTGAGCTCTGGTGAGTGGGCCGCGTTGTATGCTGCCGGGGTGGTCAGTTTTGAAGACGCGATTCGTGTACTCAAAAAACGTGGCGAGTTGATGCAGCAGGCCTGTGAAGCCGAAGAGGGCGGCATGGTCAGTATTATCGGCTTGGACGTTGAGAACATTGAAGCCATTTGTGCCGATGTCGGCATTGAAGTGGCGAACTACAACTCCCCTGGGCAGACGGTGGTCAGTGGCGCGGCTGCAGGTTGTGCCCGGGTTCCGGAATTGGCGAAAGCTGCTGGAGCGAAATTGGCCGTGCCCTTGAGTGTGGCTGGGGCCTTTCATTCCAAACTGATGGCTCCAGCGGAACAGGCTTTTGCTGAGTTCCTCCAGGATATTGAGTTGAAAGAGCCATCTTTCCCGGTGTTTTCCAATGTTACGGGTGCGGCGCATGTGGATGCCGCTTCAATTCGTGAGGCCATGCCCAAGCAGATTACCTCCCCGGTTCGCTGGGTGGAAAACTATCAAGGCATGCTTCCGTTAGGGGCGGATTTGGCTCTCGAATTCGGCCCCGGTAAGGTGCTGAGCGGGCTGGCGAAACGCATTGACAAGTCGATTCAGGCTTCTAGTGTCTCCGACTTCAACACGCTGGAGAAAGCCCTGGCTTCCCTCGGGGCTTAATCTCCTAATAGAACGCACCTCTGGAGAGGAGGGGCGGAACCCAGGAAACATCTATGGCTCTTTTAGAAGGTAAAATTGCAGTGGTCACCGGCGCAGCCCGGGGTATTGGCCAGTCCATCGCGCTCAAACTGGCAGAGGAAGGCGCCGATCTGGCCCTGTCTGATGTTCAGGCCGATTGGTTGAGCGAAACCAAGGAAAAAGTGGAGGCGCTGGGCCGCCGCGCTGAAGTGTACGGCGTGGATGTGAGCAAGGGCGACCAGGTTCAGGCCGGGGTCGACCAGATTCAGAAAGACTTCGGCCGCATCGATATCGTGGTCAACAATGCCGGGATCACTCGTGACGGTTTGCTCATGCGCATGAGCGAAGAGGACTGGGACCTGGTGATGAACATCAACCTGAAAGGCACCTTCCTCATGACCAAAGCGGCTTCCCGCTACATGATGAAGCAGCGCAGTGGCGTGTTCGTAAACGTCGCCTCGGTAATTGGCCTCATGGGTAACCCCGGACAGGCAAACTATGGTGCCTCCAAAGCTGGTGTGAGCAACCTCACCAAAACCACTGCAAAAGAGTTGGCTGCACGTGGCATTCGCGCCAACGCCGTGGCTCCCGGTTTCATCAAAACCAAAATGACCGATGCCCTGACCGACGAAACACGGGACGCCATGCTCTCCGTGATTCCGATGAAAGATTTCGGTCTCCCCGAGGATGTATCCAATGTGGTGTGCTTCCTCGCCAGTGACATGTCCCGTTACGTCACCGGACAGACCCTTTCCATCTGCGGGGGCATGGTCACCGCCTGACCCCCTCGTATTTTTTAACAACCCTCCAACTGGAGAATCCCTATGGCCATTGAAGAAAAAGTAAACGAAATCATCGTGGAACAGCTCGGTGTGAGTGCCGACCAGATCAAAGCAGAAGCCTCCTTCATCGAAGACCTGGGTGCCGACTCTCTCGACACTGTGGAACTCGTGATGGCTTTCGAAGAAGAATTCGGCGCTGAAATCCCCGACGAAGACGCTGAAAAGCTCACCACCGTTGGCGGTGTGATCGAATACCTGAAGAGCAAAGGCATCGAAGCCTAAGCTTTCCGGTTTCGGAATGTGTTAAACTCCCTGTTTTCGCAGGGAGTTTTTTTTTGGGCAATGCTTTTTATGACATTATGATTGTCAAAAATAATCCCTGTGTAAGCCTGAGCTATGAACACGCCGAACCAAAATAGCTCCTTGTCTGCCCTGTGGGGGTTCTGGCCACTGCTGGCGGTGTATGTGGGCATTTGGCTTGTTGGAAATGCTCTCCTGGCGGTGGCCCTGTATCACGGTGGACTCCTTTTGGGGATGTGGCGGCGGAACTTTCAGCCCCGCAGCCTGTTGCAGGGCTGGAGTGGGCGGGAAGGCCTGGGCATGAGCCTGCTTTGTATGGGGACCTGGCCTCTGGTGATCCTCCTCTGGCCCTGGATGCAGCTGGGCGGACTGGATTTGAGTGCTGAGCTGGAGGCCTGGGGCTTCAGCAACTTCTGGTTGACCGCGGGATTTATTGTCTATTCCCTCACCCTGCACCCCATGCTGGAGGAAGGCTTCTGGCGGGGCGTGATGCCGAAAACGTGGCTGACCGATCTTCAGTTTGCGGCCTTTCATGTGCTGGTACTGATCAAATGGGTTCACTGGCCTTGGGCGCTTCTGGCAGGCGGGGTGTTAACGGCGGCCTCTTGGATCTGGCGCTGGTATGCAGAACGTAAGCAGGGCTTGTCGATTCCAGTTCTGAGTCATGCAATTGCCGATCTGGCCCTGATTCTAGCCCTGCCGTGGATGATGCCCGCTTAGTCGCTGCCAAGGTGCCGAGTATGGCGTACCAAAAAGAGGATAGACTCTCCAGCCCGTCATCATCAAGGTTGCCCCCGCAATGCCATGTATGCTAAAAGGATCCCGGAAAGTTCCTGCGATGTAACTGTATTTGATCCTTCACCCACCCCTTCCGCTCTCTGGCAGCCCTTTAGCACAGTATACCCACTCTGCTGAGCAATGAGGAGGCATGGTCTAGCAACCTGTGCATGCTGTCTTGAACGCGTTTCGCCTTCGTTTCGCCCCGCGTAACGAAGCTCGTTTATTTTGTGGAGAGCTCAGCTCTCCGGTGAGATGATCATGAATGCATCGAAAAAATATGCACGTAGTTTGCATGCCCGTATCAGTCTGGGCACGACCAGTGATGACCGCTTTATGCCCAAAGGGTATTTAAGTGCCTTCGCCACGCTTCCTGAACTAGTGGTTACCGAAAAATTAGATGGGCAGAATAACTGTCTTTCCAAACACGGCGTGTTTGCCCGTTCTCATGCCGCCCTTTCCCAGCTCCCCTGGGACCGTCCTCTACAGGAGCGTTGGCAACGTATAAAAGGGGATTTAGGGGATCTTGAACTGTTTGGTGAAAACATGTTTGGTCTCCATTCTATTGGCTATCGTGGGTTGGAATCCTATTTTTACCTGTTCGCGGTTCGTGAACGGGGCCGTTGGCTTTCCTGGGAGGAGGTAGAGCTGACCGCAGCCATGTTCGATTTCCCCACCGTTCCTGTCATCGTTGGATCCACTCGTCTTCCCGAGCAGAAGTTGCCCTATGCGGATGAAGATCAGGTATTGTCGACCTGGTTGCAAGCCATCCTGGGAATGGACTGGCGTCAGTATGTACAAAGTCCCGGAGCCTTGCAGGGCTATGATCCAGCCACGGGGGCTGATGCCTGTGAAGGTTTGGTGATCCGTAATGCGGCTTCTTTTGAAACCAATTCCGGTTTGTTACCGGTGGCCTGGAATGAATTTGATTCTCTGTTTAAACTGGTGCGAAAAGGGCATGTCCAAACAGACGAACACTGGACCCGGAACTGGAAAGCGGCTCAGCTTTGCGACTATGAGCGGTATCACTGGTACGGTTACCACTACCTGGGGAGGGCCTGATCATGAGTTTTCCTTACATAACCTCTAGCCAACAGATTGACTGGGAGCACCTGCAGGCTCAGGCCACCTGGTTTCAGGAAATGGCCGATGTTCCCCAGGATGTTGAGTGGCATGCGGAGGGCAATGTTCAGGTGCATACCAGAATGGTTTTGGAGGCGTTGCCGGACATTCGCGGATATTCCGAGCTGACTGTGGAACAGAAACAGATCCTGTTGATTGCCGCGCTACTCCATGACATCGAGAAACGAAGCTGTACCCGTGAGGAAGAACAAGCGGGGAGGCTTCGGATTGTCTCGCCGCATCATGCCCGCAAAGGGGAGGGGACCGCTCGTAGTATGTTGTACCGGGAGCATCCTCTTCCAACAACTCAGCGGGAACAGATTTGCAAACTGGTTCGTTTTCATGGACTGCCCCTATGGGCTCTCTCTAAATCTGATCCTCAACGTGCCGTGATCACAGCCAGCCTTCAAGTGGACACGCGCTTACTGGCGATGTTGGCGGAAGCCGATGTACGGGGGCGGATCTGCCCGGATCAGGAAGAGTTGTTGCTTCAGGTGGACCTGTTCCGGGAGCTGTGCAGAGAACATGGATGTTATGGGCAGCCTCGTGCCTTTGCTTCCCGATATGGCCGTTTCCATTATCTTACACATCCGCATGCTCACCCGGAATATGAACCCTACGAAAAACCGAAACTGGAGGTGATTATGCTCAGCGCCTTGCCGGGAACGGGGAAAGATACCTGGATTCAGCGTCAGTACCCGGAATGGCCTCAACTCTCTCTGGACGAATTGCGCCGGGAGAAGGGCGTGGATCCGCGGAACAAAAAAGAGAATGGCCGGATCATTCAGGAAGCACTGGAACAAGCGAAACTCTATTTACGCCGACAGCGGTCCTTCGTGTTCAATGCCACCAATGTGACCGTGGATTTACGCCGAAAGTGGGTTTCATTGTTTGCCGATTACCATGCGGAAATTCGCATAGTGGCGTTGGAAGTGCCCTATGTTCAGTTGCTCCAGCAGAACCGATCCAGGGAATATGCGCTACCGGATGCGGCGATGGAGAGTTTACTGCGCAAATGGGAACCTCCCAGTTTATTGGAGGCCCATCAGCTTGAGTTTCCGGATGGGTAGCCGGAAAGGGGCGCCGCTCCCTTTTGGCTGGATGTTCCCGGGGCGCTGGGTAAATGGACTACTATGAAGTACATCAGCACCCGCGGTGAGACCGCGCCCGTTTCCTTTACAGATGCCGGTTTGATGGGCCTGGCCCCCGATGGGGGCTTACTGGTGCCTGAATCTCTGCCCGACCTGTCCGGGGAGTTGGAGCGTTTGTCAGCGCTGAGCTACGCGGATCTGGCTCTGGAGCTATACCGTCATTTTTGTGATGATATTCCGGATGCGGAGCTGCAGGAGTTGGTTCGGGTTTCCACCTCGGCCTTCCGGCATCCTGAAATTGCTCCCCTGCATCCTCTGGGCGATCGCTATATTCTCGAACTCTTCCATGGTCCGACCCTGGCCTTTAAAGATATGGCCATGCAATTTCTGGCACCTTTTTTCTCCTGGGCTCTGGAGCAACGGGATGAGGAACTGAATATTCTGGGCAGTACGAGTGGAGATACCGGTTCGGCAGCCATTCACGGGGTTGCCGGGAAAGCACGCTTACGGATTTTTATGATGCATCCGGAAGGAAAAACCAGTCCCTTGCAAGCCTTGCAAATGACCTCGGTTCTCGAGGGGAACGTGGTCAACATGGCGGTGGAAGGCACCTTCGATGACTGTCAGCGCATGATGAAAAGCTGTTTCGCGGATCTGCCCTTTAAACAGACCTACAAACTCGGTGCGGTCAATTCCGTGAATTGGGTGCGGGTGATGGCCCAGATCGCCTATTACATGTATTCCGGCTTACAG
Source organism: Verrucomicrobia bacterium UBA6056 (assembly GCA_002429005.1). Lineage (GTDB taxonomy): Bacteria > Verrucomicrobiota > Kiritimatiellia > SS1-B-03-39 > UBA6053 > UBA6056. The sequence continues at coordinate 1,733 of DIYK01000109.1, read as the reverse complement.
TTGATGAAAGAGACGGGCGCCACTGCACTCCAATTTGCGGTGCCTACGGGGAATTTTGGAAACATCCTGGCGGGCTACTATGCATCCTGTATGGGGCTTCCGGTCAGCCGCTTTATTCTGGCGACCAATGAGAATGACATCCTTTCCCGTTTATTTAATACCGGAATCTATAGCCGCGGTGACGTGGCGCAGACGCTCAGCCCGTCCATGGATATTCAGGTGGCCAGCAATTTTGAGCGTTTCCTGTTTGAACTGATGGGGCGTGATGACTCCCGTGTTCGCACGGCGATGGCTCAATTTGTTCAAGAGGGCACACTGGATCTTTCTGCTGAATTACAGAATCCGGTGATGCAATTGTTCCGTGCCGGTTCTGCGGATACGGAAGATACGCTACGGGTAATCCGCCGTGAAAAAGAGGCGCATGATTATGTCCTCGATCCGCATACTGCGGTTGGCGTGGAGGTGGGCGACGCTCTGCGAAACAGCGACCCCTTGATTTGTCTGGCGACCGCGCATCCTGCAAAATTCCCCGCGGCCATTGAAGCTGCGATTGGTGAAGCGGTCACCCACCCGGTGTTAGAGGCCTTAAAAGATAAAGAGACCCGTTGTCTCCGCATGGCGAATGATGAAGCTGAACTGCGGCAACTGCTAGAGGATCGGCTGCCGGGCGGATGAAGTGGCCTGCGGCGTGGAGTCCGGAATGCTGGACAGCCCGATATGTGTGGGATCGCATTCGATCCAGTATCTATCGTGCCCGGCACCCGGAGCTTCCCTGGCTGCCGGCCGCAGCGAATGAGTTGTTAGCCACGTTGCTTCCCAAGGAAGGGGCGGTGTTGGAAATTGGCGCAGGTAGCAGTACCCGCTTTTTTCTCTCGCATGGCTTGGACGTGTATTCGCTGGAAGAAGACCCGGCATGGCGTCGACGTGTGGAAAACGCGTTGTCGGAGAAGGAACGGGCCGGCCTGCACTGGATCTCCTCCCTGGATGCGGTCGAAGCGAATAGCATGAATATGGTATTGGTGGATGGAGGCGACCGTCTGGCCGCGGCCTGGGCAGGCTGGAAGGCCCTATGTCCTGGGGCTTGCTTGATTTTGGATAACAGCAACCGCTATCTTCCCAGTTCCTGTGCAGGACCGGGAACCCGCGGCCCTTGGACGGCAGAGGATGAGGGGGAGGGAACTTGGCATGCCTGGCTCGAATGTGTGGGCGGCTCCCGGCAGGAAATACGGGGAAATGGTGTCACAGAGACCCGTTTTTTTCACAAACCCGGACATTCCTAAGTGAAAATTAACTGAGAAAACACCTTTTCTTCGATTGCTTTCCCATAGGCGGAGCATAACTTGGCCGTATTCACACGATAGTGAAAACTGCTTTTGTCCTGCAGGTGCCGGGAGAGGGGTGGAGTGTTTAGGTGCCTGAAGATGAGATTATAATGAACATTTACGTGGGCAATCTGCCCTACTCGATCACGGACGATGAGTTGAACGATATCTTCTCCGCATATGGTGAAGTGCAGTCGGCGAAAGTGATCTTTGACCGTGAAACCAACCGCTCCAAAGGCTTCGGCTTTGTGGAAATGGAAGATGAAGGTGGCCGCGAGGCTGTTGAGAATCTGAATGATTCTGATATTGGCGGGCGTCCCCTGCGTGTGAATGAAGCTCGTCCTCGTGAAGAGCGCGGTCCCCGTGGTGGTGGCGGCGGTTACGGCGGCGGTGGCGGTGGCGGCTACGGTG
>DIYK01000001.1 GCA_002429005.1 Verrucomicrobia bacterium UBA6056 | reverse complement strand
TTAATATGCTCTAGTGTAGTCCGTCTTACAGATAGACTCATTGGCTACAAGGGATCTGAAAGATCCCGAAAATATCAGCCCAGAGCGCCTGCCCGCGCAAGGCGCGAGCCACGGCCAGGGCAGCTCTGGGTCATGGGTAAAAAGATCCAGCGCTCTGTAGGAGCGCACGAATCATCACTGCATGGTATTCTGACACGCCTTCAGCGTGCAGAAAGATGGGGCACCCCTTACCCCGGCTTTCACCCGGGGCTGGTATTTCCCCGCTCTTTTCAGAGCGATGGCTCTGATGCTACGGCAAGAAGGAATCACAAGGGGTTCTCCTCCAACACGCTACAATCATCGTTATGAAATACATCATCTGCAAGGCGGACTCCACGAGCAGTCGGTCGGGCTATGGACTACGAAACGAACATGTGCCTGTTTGTGCCGGGAATTCCAAAGTCCGCCAGGACTGCCAGGGACTTTCTGAAAAAAGACCATCGTCTTCCCTCCCAATCCCGCTATCATATCAGGTAGAGTCTTTGCCTGACACCTTTCCCCGGACTTTCTTATGAAACGCATTCTTCCCTTTCTGTTTCTGTTCGCTTCGATCCTGTGGGGAACAGAAGAGATGATGGATGCACCCAAGGAAATGAATGCCCTCCATGCCATTCTGCTTGGGGTTGTGGAAGGTCTTACCGAATACCTACCAGTGAGCAGCACCGGCCACTTGATCCTCACCAGCAAGGCCCTTGGACTGGGAAACACCGCGGAACAAGCTGCGGCCATAAACAGCTACCTGGTGGTGATCCAGCTAGGTGCGATCCTGGCCGTCGTGGCCGTGTATGCCTCTTATATTAAATCGATGATCCTGGGCGTCTTCGGAAAAGACCCGGATGGACTTCGCCTTCTCATCTGTATCGTGGTGGCCTTTATTCCTGCGGCAGTACTGGCCCTCCTCTTTGAGGACCAGATCAAAGGCCTGCTCTTCGGCCTCTGGCCGGTCACCTTTGCCTGGTTTGTAGGCGGCGCTGCCCTCATGATCTGGGGAAATAAATCTCAGGACCAGGATCAGCCCGGCTTGGACATGAGTGAGCTCACCCCCAAAAAAGCTCTGATTATCGGCTTTCTTCAATGCCTGGCGCTATGGCCGGGAACCAGCCGGAGTCTGGTCACCATTCTCGGAGGCCGCCTCGCAGGCTTGAACCTGAATGCGGCGGTGGTGTTCAGCTTTCTCCTGGGTATGGTCACTCTTTCCGCAGCCACGGTCTATGATCTGATCTTCAACGGGAAAGAGATGCTCGAACATCTGGGCCTGGATATGCTGATCATTGGCAATGTGGTGGCCTGTCTCTCCGCCTGGATTGCGGTGAAAGCGATGGTCGGTTTTCTCAAAAAACACGGATTACGCGCTTTTGGTCTCTACCGGGTTGCCCTGGCTGTATTGACCGCAGGCCTGCTTCTCAGTCAGGTGCTGCAACCGTGATCGGCACGCTGCTACAAACGCTCACTCCGGTCTTTTTCCTGATTGCCACCGGAGTCTTCCTCCGGCACATCCGCTTTCTGGATGCGAACATGGAGTCCGCACTCAATCGTCTAGCCTATTGGGTGGCCCTGCCCTTGTTTATTACCATCAAAATGGCGCAGGCTCCCATTCCCAAAGCAGAAACGCTGCAGGTCTGTCTCGCTTCCCTGCTGATCACAGTCTTGATGATTGTGGCCGCCTATGTGGTGGCAGCTCTCTTTCGCTTCAAAGGCAGGGGCCGGGGCGCTTTGGTCCATGTAGCCTTTCGGGGAAACATCGCCTATGTGGGGCTGCCGGTGATTGCGTTTGCTTTACGGAATGAGCCTCAGGAGATTCAACTCGAGGCGCAGAGTCTGGCCATTCTCATCATGACGCCGCTGGTCTTGTTCTATAATCTGCTCGCAGTGATGGTGCTGGAATGGGAACGCCGTCACGAACAGGAATCCCACCCCGTCGCCACCTGGCTGAAAGCCTCGAGCCGGAATCCCCTGATTTTGGCTTCTGTGTTGGGGCTCATCCTGAATGTGTTGCTGAATCTCTTTCATGTCAGCGTCCCTAAATTGATTGGAGATTGCATCACCCCTCTCGGCTCCACCGCCTTCCCTCTGGCACTGCTGGCGATTGGTGCACGGATCCGTTCCCTCTCCCTGGCCAAAGCCGGCCCACAGGTCCTGGTGGCCTGCTTGCTCAAAAACCTGATCGGCGTCCTCGTCGGATGGGGGTGTATCGTGCTCATGGGCTTGGAAGGACTGGGAGCCCTGGTCTTGCTGGTCTTTTCTGCAACGCCCACTGCCGTAGCCTCCTATGTCTTGGTCGATCAATTGGATGGAGACCGGGATTTAACCGCCGCCGCCATTGCCGGCACCACCTTAATGTCCCTGCTCAGCCTGAGCGCAGGACTCTGGCTCTACATTCACTATTATGGCCATACCCTCTGATCTTCTCGAAGCCGCCCGCGCGGTACGCCTGAATGCCTATGCACCCTACTCCTCGTTCTTTGTGGGGGCTGCCTTGCGTATGCGTGGCAGCGATCAGATCTTCGTCGGCTGCAATGTAGAGAATGCCAGTTACGGTGCCACGATGTGCGCGGAACGGGTTGCCATTTTCTCTGCAGTCGCGGCCAGTTCCCAAGCTAAACCCCGCCTAAAAGAACTGGTCGTGGTCGGCAAAGAGATCATTCCCCCCTGCGGCCTGTGCTTGCAGGTCATCTCCGAATTTGCGGACGAAGACACGCTCATTCACCTGGCCTCGGTAGAGGAAGAAGGCGGGAGTTACCGGTTGAGCGAGTTAATGCCCAAGTCCTTTTCCCAGGAACACCTGTAAGCTTAGCCCGTACGAGTTTGCTTGGCAGAACGGGACTGGGCCAACAAGCTTTTCAACCGTTCCGGATCCGTGGCCGTACTTTTTGCAATGAAGCCCTGCCGATGAGCAAAATGCACGTCGGCTTCATCCGCAATCTGCGTAAAATCCAGCCGCAGATCATCATCAAAGCGGGCCAAACCATAGCCACTGCCCCGTTTGTCAGGAGAAAGGATCCCGGCGATGTCGCGCTCCTGTTCACGCACGAAATAATTCAAAGCTCCAGCGAGTTTAGGATCCAGATCTTCAGCCCGGGGAAGAAAGACGAATTCCAGATCCGCCACCTGCCAGAATTCCACCCGTTCCGCCAACTGGCCTAATTGCTGACGTAATGAACGCAGATAGAGAAGCAGGTCTCCCCCAATCCGGCTCATCAGTTGGGTGATGGCATGATCCAAAGGCAACTCACTCTCTTCAGCAAAATAACGGAGCAGCGAAAAATCAATCGGAGAGCTCAACTGAGCTACGACAAAGGGATCGACCCCTAACCAGGCCGCCGTCTGACGTGCCCCCCGGGCATCCAGCCATTCTGCGGTTTCCAACCAAGGACAGAATCGCCGGGCATCCTCGTATAGACCCAGGTACTGCAGAACTAAGGAAATAGAGCAACTGGGGGCATGTTCCGGTGGGAACTGATGATGATCAAAATTTCGTTTTGCATCATCATGCTGTTCCCCGATATCCACTACACAGATTTCCGGGTCCGCCAACTCGGCCTCTGTGGGATCGCGGCGGAATATCGGCAGGCCATACTCAGCCGTTAACAGAGCACAGGCCAGAAAATCATCTTTGTGAGCCGAACCAGGGTGGGTCACGATATATTTCAAAACAGTCTCTGCGTGATTCATTATAATTTCGCCTCTTTATTCATTCATTATTCAAAACAAACCCTTGCGTTTCGTATCACGCATTTCTTCACGTCTCTCAAGCATGCCTGTATACAGATCCACCATCTTCGGATGTTTCGTTGCACTATGTAACGCCATGTGCATGCTCAGCAGGCCAGACTAAACAACGCAGCGTTTAATCCGGGGGTGAATGGCGGTGAGAATTTCGTAGGCGATGGTTCCGGCTCGGCGTCCGAGTCGGTCCGCCCAGACTTCCCGATTGCCCTGCGCTCCCATGAGCACGACCTCATCCCCGGGTTTGCACTTCAGGTCCGGCCCCAGGTCCAAGGTGATCCAGTTCATACTGATCCGGCCGACCACCGGCACCAAATGGCCGTTCACCAAAGCTTCCCCCCGATTACTCAAGGAACGCAAATAGCCATCTGCATAGCCCATGCCCACCACAGCAATCTGAGTATCCCGGGAACAGCGGTAGGCTGAGTAATATCCAATGGGGTAGCCTTCCGGAACCGATTTCACCTGCATGACCCGGCTGTGCAATTGCAAAAATGGTTTCGTACGCAAGCGCATCCCCGGTTCAGAGCTGCCGTAGCCATAAAGCAAAATGCCGGGGCGGACGGCATCAAAATCCCATTCCGGATAAAACTGAATCCCACGGGAGCTACAAAAGTGACGAAAGAGTCTCCGCCCACAAATCCGCTCCGCCATCGCGACCGCCTGCACAAAACGTTCATGCTGTTTTTCCTGCAGCCAGGGGCGTCGGATGTCCACTGTGGCCAAATGGCTCATGATCCCACTGATATGAATGCCGGGCAGCTTGAACATCTCCTCCAATTCAGCTGCATTCCGTTTCTCGTCTTCCAAAAAGCCCAGACGGCCCATCCCGGTATCGACTTTCAGATGCACTTCCAGTTCCCCAGCAGCACGACGGGCTTCCTCCGCCATCATCCGGGCATTCTCAAGATCTACGGCAACCGGAATGATGCGATGTTCCAAGCAACCTGCCACCTCGTGAGGCGCAATCGGACCCAGAACAAGAATATCGGCATCCGGTGCCGCCACTCGTACCTCGAGCGCTTCTTCATAATAAGCTACGGCAAAAAAATCCACGCCTTGCGCCGCGGCACGAGCGGCCACGGTGGCACTGCCGTGTCCATAGGCATCGGATTTCACCACAAACATCAAACGGGTAGAGCTGCTAAGGGCCTCCTGCAGTGTGTGGATATTTTCATCCAAAATGGAGAGGTCCAGAGTTACGGCGTTTGAATGCATCCCGTGTCTCTGCCAGACAGAGGCTCGCAACTCAAGCTTGCTCCCGACGGAACTCCGCTTTACTGGCTTCTCTATGCGAATCCGCAACACTTTCTGGATCTGGCCCCTCTTTCCGATGTTCGGAATGTTCCTGGCCCTGATCTTCCGAACATCGGAACAAGATGCACAACAGCTGAACCCCGTCAGCAGCTACCGCCCAAAGACTCAACCGCTCAGACTCCCCGGCGGAAAAACACTGACTCTGCTGGCGCTACCGGAGAACCGGGGCTGGATGAGTCAGGACGAAATTCCGCAGTGGCTCTGGGCCCGTTTCAGCTCTCAGCCAGAGTATGCCGGACCGGCAGAGCGGGTGTCCTTCGCTGAGGCCAAGGCCTTTTGCCAGTGGTTGAGCCAGGAAAGTGGCCGCAGGGTTCGGCTTCCCAGCGCCGAGGAATGGCGGATGGCTGCACGCAGCCATCTCCCAGGCGCAGAGTATGCTTGGGGATATGGACTCAAGCACAGACCGGACTCCCTACACCTGGAACTGGAGGAAGCCCCGCGCAGGTCGGGCCCTAAACTCTCTTCCGGGTATCGGGATCTGGCTGGAGGTCGCTGGGAATGGTGTGAAGAAGGCTGGTTACTGGGATCCGCCTGGTCCGAACAGGATCCCCGATTTCTATCGCTGGACAGCATGCTCACCGTAGCAGAAGGGTACTCCGGCCAAGATACGGGACTCCGTATTCTCGTGGAGTCCGATTGACTCCGGCTCAACACTTTGGCAGGGCTAAGGCATGAGTTTTTCACCGCAGGACACTGGAACCCGAATCCGCGAAGCCCGTGAAGCCCGTGGCCTCACGCAAAAACAACTCGCCGATCTGGCCGGCATTGGCAAAACAGCCATGTTCGACCTGGAACACGGCAATCCCGGCGTTCGCCTCAACACCCTGCTCTCTGTTCTGCATATTCTCCATTTGGATTTACAGCTGGTGGATCCGGAGGCCCTGGTGGATCCTGCACCGCTTCCGCCCCCTCCCCCTCAGGCTGAGGCCGCAGAGGATCTCCCTGATTTCTTACTGTAACTCCAGCTCCGGAAGCAGGTCGCCATCCACCCTCCCCACAGCGCATGTAAGATGACCTACCTCGGACTTGAACTCAACAGCCCCTTTATTGCCTCTTCCTCTCCTCTGACGGGAGATCCGGATCGATGGAGGGAATTGGAGGATTGCGGTGCCGGGGCCCTCGTCCTGCCGTCCATCTTTGAGGAACAACTGCGCCAGGAAGAGGCCTTTGTGGGTGAATTTCTTCACAGCGGGATGGACGCCCTCTCCGAAGCCCATTCCTTTTTCCCGGAAGCGGAGCTCTACGATCAGGTCAGCGTTCGGAGCTTAGCCAGACTTCGTCAGGCCCGTGAAGCCCTGGATATTCCCGTGATTGCCTCCCTGAACGGCATTTCCGCAGAGGGCTGGTGCAGCTTTGCCAAAGAACTGGAAGCGGCCGGCGCCTCCGCCATCGAGCTAAATCTCTATGAAGTCGCAGCAGATCCCAGCCTGAGTAGCCAGCAGCTGGAAACCCAGCAGTTGGAAGCGCTCGCTCGGGTACTGGACAGCGTGCAGGTCCCGGTTTCGGTGAAACTGAGCCCCTACTACAGCGCCTTGGCCCACATGGCTGCAACCTTTGTGGAAAGAGGAGCTTCTGGTTTGGTGCTGTTTAACCGCTTTTATCAGCCTGATTTTGAAATCCAAACCCGGAGCACCTCCTTAAAACTGGGTTTATCCCGTTCGCGGGACCTGCTGTTGCCGCTGAGTTGGATCGCCATCCTTCGGGGACAACTTGAGACCTCCCTGGCCTGCAGCGGGGGCGTGCATGAGGTGGAAGATGCGCTGAAAGCCTTTCTGGCTGGCGCCGATGTATGCATGCTGGCCTCGGCCCTGCTCCGCCATGGCCCTGGACGCATCCGTGAACTTCAGCAGGGGCTGACACAGTGGATGGAAACTCAAGGCTATCAGGAGCTCGACGAGCTCAGAGGAAGCATGCAGCGTCAATATAACGATCGTCCAGAATTGTTTGAACGTGCAAATTACATCCGCCTGTTAGAAACCTATCCAACTGGGGATTGAAATTTCTGCTGACTGTAGCAAAGAGAAGGTACACCCACCGTAGGAGTCTCATGAAACTGTCTATTTTTATCCCCGTTTTCAACCAGTCCCAGGAACTTTCCCGCAGTCTGCGCGCATTGATTCCCGAAAAAGACGCTCACGAAATTTATGTGATTGACCGGGGCAGCAGTGATGGTTCCCAAGACCTGGCCGCCTCCTATGACTGGGTGAAGGTGCTGAACAGCGATCAAGGCATGTTGAGCGCCACGCTGAATGATGCCGCGGTTCATGGTGACGGTGAGGCCCTGCTCTTCCTGCAGCCAGGAGCCATTCCTGCCCGTGGCTGGAGTGCCGCACTGGAAAGTTTCTTCTCCAAGGGCCCGGCTGCGGGTCACCTTCAGGTGAAAGAAGAGAACCCGGAGTCTCCCTGGTCTGCCAGTTTGCGCTCGCTGTTCCTGAAGGGGACTCATCAGGTACTCGGTGGTCCTGCCGGATTGAGCGGCATTGCTGTAACCCGCAGTCTCTTCGCTGACATCAATGGATTCCGGGAAGTACCTGAATTTGAATGGCTGGCCTTTGTGGACCGGGTAAAAGAAGCCGGTGCTACCGCCAAAGCCATTCCCCACGAAGTGCTGATGACCCCGGCTCCCGGTGCAGAACACCGCGATCTGTTTGCAGATATTGCAGAAGATTTCAGCGCGGCCCTGCGTTTTCGCAAAACTCAGTCTTTTGATGCCGGCCGCAGCCGCCGTAAGAGCACCATCGCGGTGTTGATCGGCTATGATGCCCTCGGTGAAGTGGAAGGCAGCGAACTGTTCAAAGAAGGCTTGGATGCGGTAAACGAAATCAACCTGCGACTGCTTCAGTCCTACCGCTATGTAGAAAAGGTGTTCTACATTGGCGGTCCAGCCTCCACCGCGGCCCTGGGTCAGCCTTCCGGCGTGGCTCTGGTCGGTTCTCCGGAAGAAGATGCCAGCAGCCGCTTGAAAGGCCTGCTCGCCGAGCTGGGTGAAAAGGTAGACGGCCTGCTGCTCCTGCGTGGCTTGAGTCGTGCGCTGACACAGAAAGATCTGCAGAAATTGGCCGATCACCCCAAGAAAACCGAACCCTGTCAGTTCCGGGCTCTCGAAGGAAATGAAGCGGAATGGCTGGTGCTCTGGTCCGAAGAAGACGCCCTGGAGATTCTGCGTGAAGCCGACCTCAACTACAACCTTGCTGAAGTCCGTGCTCTGCTCAAGACCCGCCAGGTCCGGATGGAAAGCTACCCTGCTCTGCCCGCCATCACCAGCGAAGCAGATGCCCGCGCCTTGTATTTCTCCGGAATTCTCTCGAAAAAACCGGCATGAAAAAAGTACTGGGTTTCATCGTCGTTCTCCTGCTGCTCGCGGCAGGAGGAGCTTGGTTTGTCCTCAACAATCTCGACGCCATTGTAAAAACAGCGATTGAGAAAGTCGGAACCGCACAACTGGGCGAAGACGTTACCGTTCAATCCGTCTCCTTTAAGCTGAAAGAAGGCTCTGGCGAAATCACGGGCTTGCATATCCAAAACCCGGAGGGCTTTACCGACCCCAATCTGTTTGAACTGGGAACGGTTCGCCTGGCCATTGACCCCGCCAGCATTAAAGAAAGTGATCCCCTGATCATCGATGAGGTCACGGTTGAATCGCCGGAACTCTTCGTGGAAATGCTTTCGCTGAAAGAAAACAACCTCGACCGTTTTGCTGCGGGCATCAAGAGCTCAGACTCCGAGTCCAAAAGCAAAGACGATGCGGCTCCCCAGAACGATGATTCGGCAGAATCCCCGAAGATGATCATCCGCAAGTTGCGGATTGCCGAAGTGTCTGTTCAGGCACGGGCTCCGGGTTTGGATCCCGCAGATGCCTCCTACACCCTTCCAACTCTGGAAATGTACGATTTGGGGGCTCCGCATGGGAAGGACGCCGCGGCAATCGCTACCGAAATCACCCTGCACATTTCGAAAAAAGCCATGAAAGAACTTTCCGGCTTTGATCTGGATCAGGCCAAGCAGGACCTGAAAGACAAAGCGATGAAAGAAGCCGGTTCCTTTCTCAATAAATTGAAGAAGGACGACAGCTCCGAGTGAATGCTGCCGCTGCCCGCGTCGAATGGAACGACGACCACTCGCTCCTCCGCCTTTCCGGAAACTTCCATTTGGCGTCTGAGGCCATGTCTCTGCGTCTTCCAGATCCCGCGCCAGCGGCCTTGGAGATCCGGGATGAGGGCATCGAGGGCTGGGACAGCTCCCTTCTGCTTATGCTGCGCAAGCTGAGTCAGGACTGTGCCCGGAAGGAAATTCCTCTGAACCTGGAAAGTCTGCCCGAAGGAGCACGGCGTCTGTTGAATCTTGCCGAGGCTGTTCCGGAACGGGGTAAACGCTCCTCCGACACCACCAAAGAACCTTTTCTCGCCAAAATTGGGAACCGGGCGATCCGAACCAGCAAACAGATGGGTGAGGAACTGGCCTTTCTGGGGGAAGCGACGCTGGGTTTCGGCCGCTTTCTCAGTGGCCGCGCCACCTACCGCAAAGCTGATTTTTGGTTGATCATTGAGCAATGCGGCCCGCGGGCTTTGGGCATTATCACCACCATCTCCATGCTGGTTGGCGCCATTCTCGCCTTCGTGGGAGCCATTCAGCTGCAAATGTTCGGGGCAGAAGTCTATGTCGCCAACCTCGTAGGCCTGGGCATGGTCATGGAAATGGGAGCCTTGATGACCGGCATTATTCTCGCCGGCCGTACCGGCGCATCCTTTGCCGCTCAATTGGGTACCATGCAGGTGAATGAGGAGATCGACGCCTTGGAAACTCTGGGAATTCCTCCCATGGATTACCTCGTGGTTCCCCGAATGATTGCGCTCATGATCATGACCCCACTCTTAGTGGTGTATGCCGATGTTCTCGGTATTATCGGTGGAGCCATTGTGGGTGTACTGCTTCTGGAAATGAGCCCGGCAGTGTATTTCAACCAGACCATGGAATTCATGACCCTCTGGTATGCTTCCCAAGGGCTGATCAAAGGCAGCACCTTCGGGGCCTTGGTTGCGATTGCCGGTTGCCGGCAGGGTATGGCCAGCGGCCGCAGCGCTTCTGCCGTAGGCGAAGCCACCACTGCGGCCGTGGTGAACAGTATTGTGCTGATTGTGATTGCCGATGCCATCTGGACCATGGTGTTTATGTTCATCCAGCCCTGAGCTGGAGAACGAGCTGCGTAAGCACTCGGGAATAGACATCTCCCGGGATTCTGCTTCCATAGAACGATGGCAGACACCCGACCCAATATTCTCGTTTTCTTCGTCGATCAACAACGCTGGGACACACTGGGACTCAATGGCTATCCCGAAGGACTGACTCCGAATCTGGACCGCCTGGCCCGACAAGGCACCTTTTTTCAGCAGGCTGTGACCCCTCAGCCGGTCTGTGGCCCCTGTCGCAGCTGTCTACAGACCGGACAGGTCGCCACCACCACCGGAGTCTGGCGGAACGGCCCGGGTCTGAAAGAGGATGCCCCGAAACTGGCGGAGTTGCTGAAGGCGGCAGGATATGACACCGCCTACTTTGGCAAATGGCATTTATCAGAGGGCACTGGAGATGGCCCGGTACCGGCAGAAAACCGGGCTGGCTATGAACGCTGGATGGCGGCGAATTGTGTGGAACTGACCAGTGGCCCCTACTCTGCAGCCCTTTGGGATGAACAAGGAATCCGACATGCCCTTCCCGGATATCGGGTAGATGCGCAAACCGATGTCATGCTGAGCTACCTTCAGGAACGCGCGGCCCAGCCCGAAAAACCTTTTCTTTGCTTTCACTCCTACCTGGAGCCGCATCATCAGAACACCGATGATTCTTACCCGGCCCCGGATGGATATGAAGATCGCTACCGCTATGCCCCCCTGCCCCCGGATCTGAAGGCCTTGGGAGGATCAGCCCCCGGACACTGGCCAGGCTACTGCGGAATGATCAAGCGTTTGGACGAAGCCCTCGGCCGCACCATGGATCACCTCAAATCCACCGGCCTGGACGAAAAGACCATCCTCGTCTTCATCAGCGATCACGGCTGTCATTTCAAAACACGAAACAACGAATACAAACGCAGCCCCCATGAAAGTTCTGTGCGGGTTCCCTTTGCCATCTGGGGACCCGGATGGAATGGGGGCGGACACAGACAGGAAGCTGCCAGCCTATTGGATCTGATGCCCTCTCTGCTCGAGAGTGCAGGGGTGGAGATTCCGGAAACCGTCCAAGGCCGCAGCTTGAAAGCCTGCTTGGATCCAAATCAGGATTGGGAGGAGTATGCCTTTATCCAGTTTGGCGATGGCGGCATGTCTCCGGGACGGGCCCTGCGCTCCAGCCGTTGGAAATATGCGGTTAGCTCCACGGAGGAGTACATCGGCAAACCCGATGCTCCTGAATACCAGGAGACTCACCTCTATGACCTCCAGGCCGATCCCTATGAGTTACAGAATCTGGCAGGCTCCGAAGCGCACCGAGAATTACGGGAAGAACTGAAACAGGCGCTACTCGATCGCATGCATCGCTACGGAGAAGCCCCGGCAGAGATCCTCGATGCCGCTCCCCAGCATCCCGGACAGCGTACGCAGGAATATCCGGGAGCAGTATAGCTCCATTGAATGAAATGGGCATACCCAGGACAGATCCGGGCAAATGGTACTGGAGCTATTGGGAAATGAACGACTTGCGGAGGCTGACTTGGAACTGAAGCCTTCGAATGAAGGCGCTTCGACAGGTGGACTGGTAAGTGAAAGGTTTCCTTCTTGATAGCAATGTCCTTTCTGAATTCGCTGGCCGGATCAGCGTCAGCTGATTCGGCTAAGTGGCCTAGTTATATTTTTCTGTGTTCATCAAGTACTTCGTTGAGAAAAGCCTTGGCTTCCTCGCGCAGTTCAAGATTGAGGATTCTGGGGAGCTCATCCATAACCGGCACCGTCTGTAAGTTGCACAGTACGGTACTCGCAGCATCGGCAAACTCTAAGTCACCCTCAGGCCATTCTTCACATATCCAGTTTAGAATACGTGACTCCACAGATGTATCGAAATGTTTGCCAGGTCTATACCCTTGAGCGGAGATCGCATCAACCAAAGCAACAGCGATGTCGTTCCTGGAAATTTCTGGGTTCGTACATCCAATGGAAATAATTTCTTCCATCAACGCGGAGACCTCCTTGACTTCCATTACTGAACAGAGCTTATCAATTTCCGGTGATTCTCGATCGATGTACATGTGAGATACCGTGTTACGCTGCCCGGACTCGCTTTAGCGAGTTCGGACGGGTGTTGTGGTTATGGGGTTTTTTCAACATTCTTAGAGTCAGGAGGTCTTTGATATCGAATAATTAGATATCCAAGTCCAACTCCAATTAACCAACCCAAAACCAAACCTGATGTGGCGAATAACAGGATGCTAATGATCGTTGTCCCAGTGAGGGCGCCAATCAGAATTCCTAAAATAGCGCCGGCTATTGCGATGGAGACTCCAAGAAAGTCAAAGATACTCATGTGTAACTTTCGTACGGGTGGTCTGGTTGTGGTTTTCTATCCTGTAATCGGGCGATCTCATCACGACGTTTATAGGACGTCGCAAGCCATTCTAAATCGCTCCAGAATTGTTCGGCTTCAAGATTCAGTTTTGTTGCGAGATCAATCATTCCTGGCAAGTCGAACTCTTTTACCTTCCTCAATTCTTGAACCCTGTTGATCTCCTCCCTTCCCTCCCCAGCAGATGCTTCCAATTCATCTAGGCAACGCCTCACTGTCCGCTTCGTTCGAAACGGCAAACATGTGTAGAAATTCAGTTCATGTAGCATTGTCGGATAACGTCGTCCATGAGCCGCGAGCGTTTAGCGAGTTGGCTATATGGGCTTGTTCTGTTTCCTATTTATTGCCGCTTTCGTATCAGTAATTGCTTCCTCAATCCAATCCATCTTTGTCGGATCCTGAACGGAAGAAAGCACATGATCCATATCATCCACTGCCTCTGAAGACTCGGCCATCGCCATTCCGTTGAGCGCTGCCTTCCAAATCTTCGGTTCGTCTCTACGTAAAGCATGGCGAAGGAAACAGAGAGGCGAATCAAGTCGGAACTCCGAGATCACCTCGATCAGGAACACCTTCTCATCAACCTCCTTCGTGTCTTCGTAGGCGTTAATGAGCTCCGGGATAATCACTGAGTCCGCCTCGATTAAGCTGTGAAAGGCGTCATCCTGCTTGCCTGAGCGAAACTCGCCCAGGTAGTGATTAACGAAACTACCGTGCGCATTCATATTTGAGCAGAACGTCATGCTCTCGGACAGCGG
>DIYK01000110.1:75784-99900 GCA_002429005.1 Verrucomicrobia bacterium UBA6056 | reverse complement strand
AGCTTTTCCTGACTCCTGACTCCTGACTCCTGACTCCTGACTCCTGACTCCTGACTCCTGACTCCTGACTCCTGACTCCTGACTCCTGACCCCTGACTCCTGACTCCCCGCCTACGCCAAGGCTTCGGCGTGGCTGGCTGACTCCTGACGAAGAAACGTTTCCCGCAGGGACTGCGGGATTACTGACCAGTGACCAGTGACTAATGACTCCTCACCCCACGACTTCTTCCCTGTGGTGATTGACTCGCTCTGAATCTGCCCTATAGTCTCGGCCCAATCTAACACGATCTTCAGGGCCAGGTGCGTTCGGGATGTTCCCGGGCAACTCCGGACCGGCGGTGATAGCCCGCGACTCCTTGCTTCGGCAGGGACTGATGCGATCAGACCCCTTGGGGTTTATGCGCAGCCGACCGTATAGTCGGGATGATAGAAGATCTGACCGGAGGTTCTAAACGAACGTTTAGAGCCTGCGGCAGTTGTGCATGGCCCTGTGAATCACCTGGAACATGAACATGACTGCCCCCGATACAGAGACATCCCAAGCCAAGATTGAATTCGCGCCCATCGAAGAGGTGCTTGCTGCGGTCGCCCGTGGTGAGATGGTGGTGGTGGCGGATGATGAAAACCGTGAAAATGAAGGGGATCTGGTCTGTGCTGCAGATGCTGTGACCCCGGAGATTATCAATTTTATGGCTACGGAAGGCCGGGGACTGATCTGTGTCACTCTCCCGGGTGCCGACTTAGCCCGTCTGGGCGTTGCGGATATGCGACATGCTGGAGATGAGGATGTGTCTGTGCGCACGGCCTTTATGGAGTCGGTAGATGCAAAGCATAACATCACGACCGGCATCTCGGCAGCAGATCGCGCGGAAACTGTCCGCATCATGGCGGCTGAGGAATCCACGGCAGGTGACCTGGTCCGTCCCGGACATATTTTCCCGATCAAATCCCATCCGGATGGAGTTCTGGCCCGTCAGGGGCACACGGAGGCTTCCGTCGATCTGGCAAAATTGGCTGGCCGGCGTCCCTCCGGGTTGATTTGTGAGATTATGAACCCCGACGGGGAAATGGCCCGTTTGGATGATCTCGCCCTGTTTGCCAAGAAGCATGGTCTATTGCTCTGTACCGTTGAACAGTTGCGTCAGTACCGTTTGGAGCGGGAAGGGGAAGTGATCCGGGAGGCCGATATCACTCTGCCCACCGAGTTTGGTGAGTTCCGCTGCGTGATTTACGAATCTTCTCTGGATCGTCGGGAGCATTTGGCTCTGATTTGTGGTGAGTTGGAAGGGGACGAAGCTCCTATGATCCGCGTGCACTCCGAGTGTCTCACCGGAGATGTGATGGGATCCAAACGCTGCGACTGTGGCCCACAGTTGCATCACTGTATGAAAAAAGTCCAGGAAGCCGGCCGGGGGATCATTCTTTACATGCGTCAGGAAGGCCGTGGCATTGGTCTAGTGGCTAAACTGAAGGCTTATGAGCTTCAGGAGCAGGGCATGGATACGGTGGAGGCCAACTTGGCTCTGGGTTATGGCGCAGATCAGCGGGAGTACCGGACCTCAGCGCTGATGCTTCAGGACCTCGGGGTCGATACCGTTCGTCTGATGACGAATAACCCCGCTAAAGTAGAGGGGTTAAAGCGGAACGGGATCAATGTGAGCGAACGTATTCCGGTATTGATTGAGGATAACCCCTACAATGCCGCCTATCTGGAAACCAAACGCACCCGTATGGGACATCTCCTCTAAGCCATTGAGGGGGAAAGCTCACGAAGCGTCATATCTGCAGCCAAGGAAGACATATGAGTAAGCATTTTTACCTAAACCCGGAAGAAGCCTTGCCGCAGTTCGCTGCCGGAATATCCCAGCGCGTCGGTCGTATTGACGGAACCGGCTTACGGGTCTGTCTTGCTGCCGGTCGTTTTAATATTGGTTTGGTCGGGCCCATGCTGGATGCTGCCGTGCAAGAACTTCTGGGAGCGGGTGTACAGGAATCTGACATCGAAATCTGCTGGGTTCCCGGCAGTTTTGAGCTGCCCTTTGCCCTAAGCCGTCTCCTGGCAACCGGTAGTTTTGATGCGGCTCTAGCCTGCGGGGTGGTGATTGATGGGGCGACGCAGCATGCACATCATATCATGAGCAGTATTAGCTCCAGTCTAAATCACTTGGCTATGCAGTATCAGCTCCCCGTTTTGGATGCGGTGGTCTCCGCTCCCAGCATCGATCTCGCAGAACAGCGTTGTTTGACTGGTAAAGAAAGCCGGGGTGCTTATGCTGCCCGGGCAGCCCTTGAATGCGCGACCCTGTGGAAGAACGGATGAAAAAACTCTCTATTGTCATTCCTGTATACAACGAAGTAGACACGCTGGAGGAAGTGGTGGAGACCGTCCGCTCGGTAGAGACCGGTCTGGAACGGGAAATCCTGCTCGTGGATGATGGATCCACGGACGGTACCCGGGATCTACTCCCCAAGCTGGCAGAACGCTTCGAGGATGTGCAGTTCAAGTTGCATGAGCAAAATACCGGAAAAGGGGGAGCCTTGCATACTGGCTTTGCCATGGCTACCGGAGATTTGATCCTGATCCAAGATGCAGATTTGGAGTATGATCCGAACGAATACCCTTCTCTGCTGCGCCCCATTCTCATGGGGAAGGCGGATGTGGTGTATGGTTCCCGCTTCCTAGGTGCCGGGGCGCACCGGGTCGTCTATTACTGGCACTACCTGGGCAACCGCTTTCTCACCATGCTTTCCAATATGATGACCAACATCAACCTCACCGACATGGAAGTGTGTTACAAGCTGTTCAAGCGGGAACTGTTGATGGATCTTGATTTGAAAGAGAAACGCTTCGGGTTCGAAGTCGAGGTCACGGCAAAAGTGGCCCGAAGCGGGGCGGTGATTTACGAGGTGCCCATCAGTTATTACGGCCGCAGTTATGAGGAAGGTAAAAAAATCACCTGGAAAGACGGTTGCCGGGCGATCTGGTGCATCTTTAAGTACAGGTTCAGTTCTTGATGAAGATTACCGGAGGTCAGGTTCGCGGTCTGCGCCTTGCTGTGCAGGTGGGAGATCGGACCCGTCCCACCACCGACCGGGTACGGGAAAGCCTCTTTGGCATTCTCCGTGAACTACTTCCCGGGGCAAGGGTATTGGATCTGTTTGCCGGCTTTGGAGGACTGGGATTTGAGGCGGCGAGCCGGGGAGCTGCGGAAGTGACCTGGGTGGAGCAGCGCCGTGAAGCTGTGGCCTGTATTCAGGAAAGTCTGGAACGGGTCCGCAAAGGCGGGCTGGAGCAACCCTTGACCCCCGTCCAGATGGAAGTGGAGCGCTGGCTCAAACACCTCACCGGATTTGGCGCCGATCTGATTTTTGCGGATCCGCCTTATAAGCATCTAGAAGGAGAAGGGCTGCCCAAGCTGCTGAAGTCGATTGCAGAAAGCTGTGCACTGGCCGATGAGGGCCTGCTCCTGATCGAATGCAGTGGCTATCTCAAGGAACCGGAGTTCCCGCAGGGTTGGAGTCAACTGCGCCGAGAAGATTACGGCAGCAGTTCGATTCTGTTTCTCGAATACAACGCGGAAATGGAATAAGGCGTCTACCCGGAGTCTAGGCCTCCGGCTTGTCGTTCAGTTCGGTACTGATCTCAGGCTGGAGGTCTAAGTTCCTATGAAAAGGAGGATAGGCCTCCGGCCTGTCACTTACTCAAGCCGGATGCCGGGGCCAGTGCAGCTCTCAGGCTGGAAGCCTAAGCTCCTGTTGAAAGGAGGATAGGCCTCCGGCCTGTCATCTCCCCAAGCCGAAAGTGGTTAGCGCAATGCGGGAGTGGCCAGTCCACCCAACAAGTCCCGGCCTTCGGCATGAAGGGCCAGACGGGCCAGGGAGTGCACAAGGACACTGGATCCCTGCTGGGCTTCGTAATGATTGCGGCCCGTAGACATACGCGGCAGGGGGAGGTCGAAATACAGTTCCATGGCATCGGTAGCGTGCAGCATGGCTGCATCCAGCCATACGGCATCTTCCGTGCGGCGATGTAGTTCGGTACACAGCGCGATGACCAGGCCGGGGTCTCCGGCGCGGACAATCAAATCCCGACGCATGGGTTCGCTTTGGTAGCCGGTCGAAGCCTTCAGCGCGAGATCCAGGGCGCGGTCTGCTTGGCCGCAACGGTCCCCAAGCTCGAGAATCCGCAAGAGGAGACCTGCGGTTACAGAGGCTCCCCGGTTTCCGGCCCAGAGCTGACTGTGTTTGCGGGGGCTGCCATCCGGAGCATGATCCGCCCAGATCCAGCCTTTGTCGGTGTCGGGTTGCTCTACGTTGAGTATGGCATCTGCGTAGGCTTTGCCGCGTTCCAGCAGCAACTCATCCTGGAGCATCTCGCCCACTTCCATACTGGACAAGGCCAGAGGCAGGGTTTGTCCCAGCGCAGGTCCGGCGTCCTGGCCTCCGGAGCGGGGGCAGAGTCCACTGGGGACCCGGCGATTCCACCAGCTATCACTAAAACGCATCATCGCTTCCCGCCAGGCGGGGTCCGGCTCCTCCACTACCTTCAGTGCGCAGGCATAATCGTGAATAAATACTGCGGAGGCGCCCGGGAAATCAGACCCTGCATCCTTCGTAGGGACGGGTTTTCCGGTCATCTTTGCGTAGCGCTTAAGGGGGTAACCCCGAATAAACTGAGTCAGAGGAGCATGCCGGTTGAACATGCTTCGCTCTTCATTCATCCAATGCCAGTCCAGGCCGTTCACAAAACGTGGCAACATGTCTGGATTGTGTTCATGCATCGCCTCCCAGATCCACAGGGGCAGGGTGCCCAGTTGATGGTGAATCGGAGCGCCGGCATCAATGGCCCGCTCGTGGAACTGCAGATGGTAACTGTTACCAATGCTATTGTCGGTCAGACGCCAGAAGGCATGTTCTCCCCAGGGGAGGAGTCCGGTGGGGGACGCGGGAGCGCACACGCTGGCGAAACCTTCCATGTAGCCTTTGAGGAGACCGTCATAGCGGGCAGAGGCTTTTTCGCGGTTCAATCCATCCAGACAACGAAGTAAGCCAATATCATGAGCGAGATTATTGCCCCGGGGAGAGCGGTCGGAATTCCGTTGTCCGGGAATGGGAGCCGGCAGGGGCCAGTCCATGAGAATGCTGCCGAAACTGCGTTCCGCTACGGAAGGGAAGAGTCCATCATAGCGTGGAGCGATATTCTGGAATACCTGGAAAACGATATCGACAGTGCGGAGAATATTTTGGGGATCGGTCATGAATTTCATAGGCTTATCTTCTCAGAAGCGTTTGCGGGACTCCACCTGAAATACAGGAAATATATCCAGTATCCTACGAAGTTCCTGTTCTATATTTCAAACCTTGCCAAGCTCGATTCCCTATGGAACAAGGAAGGCATGAGCTCAAAATCCGAAACTGTGATCTACGAAAATCCCTTGGCATCGGCCTCGGACCTGGACGGCTTTATTTGTGAGGGTCAGCCCATCTTTTCTTTTCCCCAAGGCGTGTGGCGATTGGAGAATGGCATGGGGGCGGAAGCCGGACAGGCAGCAAATTATGTGATCTGGTGTCCGGAAATCTTCCCGGCAGATTTGGAGGTCAGTTGGGACTTTCGTCCGATACGGGAGCCGGGCCTGGCCATGTTCTGGTTTGGAGCCACCGGGCGTGACGGGAAAGATCTGTTTGATCCCTCTCTCGCTCCCCGGGCTGGGCAGTACCGCCAGTATTTCGATGGCGACATCAACTCGTATCACGCCAGTTACTTTCGCCGCAAACAGGAGGAGGAACGAAATTTTCACACCTGCAACTTGCGAAAAAGTAAAGGCTTTCACTTGGTCGCTTCCGGGGGGGATCCCTTGCCGGATGCAGATCAGAACCAATTGTGGTACCGCATCCGTGTGCGCAAGCAAGACGCTAACATCTCGTTCTTTATTAATGAGTTGATGTGTTATCAGTGGCAGGATGATGGAAAAGAATTCGGTCCGGTTCTGGGTGAGGGACGAATCGGTTTCCGCCAGATGGCCCCGCTGATCGCAGAATACCGCAATCTGGTGGTCTGGGCGCTCTAACGCGGTCTCAGCTCAGGCAGCATCAAAGCTGACCAGGCCACTTTCCCGAAGGCTCAGAAAGTACGAGGCACATCCGGGGCGCAGTTGTCCAACGATGACATGGTCCAGTACCCGGATATGCAGAACCTTTCCCGCTTCCACCAGCTGGCGGGTGATTTTGATATCCTCGGCCGAGGGAGAGGGGTCTCCGGAAGGATGATTGTGGGCCAGCACAATTGCGGCCGCTTTGTGTTGAATGGCAGGATGAAACACTTCCCGCGCATGGACCAGGCTGGCATTCAGTGTACCCTGACTCACCTGTTGCGGCGGGGTCTTTAAGCGGTTGCGGGTATCCAGCATCATGACCCAGAAACGTTCATGATCCAGCTCACGGGCTGGTTCGCGTAACAGGCGTGCGGCATCTTCGGGACTGTGAATATGCGGGTTGGCTTCACTCTGCTCCTGACTCAGGCGTCGTGCCAGTTCCAACGCGCTTTTCAATTCCCGTGCTTTTGTAGGGCCAATGCCTTTGAGCTGACCTAGTTCGGAGGCTTCGGCCCGTACCAGAGCGGTCAGAGAACCAAAACGACGCAGGAGTTCCCGGGAGAGATCAACGACATTGTGTCCCTTGGTACCAAAACGCAGGAGAATGGCCAGCAGCACTTCATCGGGGACATGCTCTGCGCCAATGCGGTCAAACATGTCCCGGGGTTGAAGGCGGGTGGGAAGCTCTTTGGTGGTGAGGTAAACCGCATCAGACATGCCTAGTGTATGATGCAAAGTTAGGAGGCTGTCAATAAGGCAGAGGTTTTCCGTAGAGAGACGCGGATGAACGGAAGGAGAGGACTTCCGAAGGTCGGAAACATGGCTGTGTTCTTTTTCCGAACTTCGGAACCTGTCTTTGGGGTCCAGACTTCGAGGGGCTGGGCTGGGATCCGTCCGCTTCTGGCGTCTGGAGTTCGGATGTGCGGATGCTCATCTTCCGCTGTACTTCTTGGATAGGGGGCGCTACGATCTCATAAACATGAAACAAATGAAAAAGGAAAGACCCGAAGCCGTTGAGCCGGGGCGTATCTTTGTTCAGTGGCTTCCGCATCGATCATGAAATACGGCATTCCTTTTCTTTTGCTCAGTGCCTTGTTTGCTTACCAAGGGCTGAAGTTAGGGGCTGCAGGTTTTCCTCTGCTGTGCTGTGCCTTCAGCTTTGGGAGCGTGGCCATCGGATATCTGGTCGGTTCGGCAAAAGGTTTTGGAAAAAAAGATGACGGCCGACTTTCCTATTGGAGTCTGCTGCTCCACCTGCCTTATCTACTCTTCGTGTGGATGACCTGGCATGGGCTACGGTTGTTTTCAAAAGAGGATCCTTTCAATGAGGTATCGGATCAACTGGTGATTGGCCGCAGATTGCTGAAGCAGGAACTTCAGCAGGAGTTTGATCATTACGTAGACCTGACTGCGGAATTTCAAGAAACAGCACATATCCGGAACCGGGAATCGTATCTTTGCTTTCCGCTGTTGGATGGAGGCGTTCCGGATGCAGATTCACTGCTGAAGTTCCTATCCAAGCTCAGCGAGGGCAGAACCTACATCCATTGTGCTCAAGGGCATGGGCGTACGGGCTTGGTCGCTCTGGCATATATGAAACAAGTGGGGATGATTGAAGGCTATGAGGAGGGCATCGCAATCTTGAAAGAGGTTCGACCTGCTCTGGGACTGAATGCAACCCAGACCCGCTTTATTACTCAATTTCTGGAGCAAGACCTAGCTGCAGAACTGAGCTGAATTCCCAGCCTCCGTCGCCATTCTCCTTGCTCCACCCCCGTGAACCTGCGAGAGGATGCCCTGTGAACGAATCATGCGCTTCGCCGAAATGATTCTAGTCTGAGGAAAAAAGCATGTCAGCTACGCTATTGTGGAATCACCTGCCGCTGCTCGTATTACTCGCAGGAGTTACGCTATTCGAAATTCGCACCTTTATGGTACCGGATACTGCGATCGTTGTTGGTACGGTCGCGGGTCTTACGCTCTCCTATCTATACGGCAGTGGGCCTTGGTATCCGTATTGGATCGCTATGCTGGCTGCTCCCTTGCTTTTGTTTAGTGTGGGGCGCATCTATGAAAAGCGCAGCGGAGAGATGTTTATTGGGTTTGGGCTGCTGAAGTTGTTTTTGGTAACGGGTGCTTTTCTTGGTCTGCCTCTGCAGGGCCTTGTTCTTTTGTTTTTTCTGATAGCGATAGCTGTGATGATGTTGGCGGAAAAACGAGGGCTTGTGGAATGTATTCATGGGACGCCTTTGGTCACGATCGCTGTCGTGGTGGCCTTGTGTCTGGCCTACGCTTGTGACTGGGAGACCTTTCACGAAGTGACTTCCTCCGTAGAATCGGGAGTAGAACCTGATCCATTGTTCCAGGATGGGTTCTGTAGGTCATGACATTCGACCCTCCTCTACTCGCACGAGGAAATTGAAGAGGGTACGGATCTTGAAACGATTGGCTCCTGTGTAAGGCAGGTTGCAGACTCTCTTTCAGACTTCTTGGTTCAGTTTGCACATGAAACGCTCATCAAGGAGTGTGTAGATTGAAGCTGACGTAACGGTGTTTGCCTTGTTGCTGGACAGCTTGCGCTTGGGTGAGCGTTTCTTAAGTAGGCGGCGCCGTCTCCAGCGGGGCAGATGGATTTATTACCGTTAAGTATATATCGTTTATTTTGATGCATATTTTTCCTGCCTCACTGCATCTCCGACAAAATCTACACGCAGAATCCTCATTAGAAGATGCTCATTCTCTTGGTACCCGGCTGGGGGCAGCTACAGAGAATTTTCAGGACGGTATTGGCGTTTTTCAGCATTTTTGGAGAATGAGGCTGAGGTGTGCGCTGCTTGTCATTTTTAGGTATTTTTAAAAGATTAACCAATATTTGCTGAATCTAATCTGCATTTTTGTAGGCTAAGATCTTTTGTGGGATTCCTTTATTTAAATCCCGAAGATGTTGGTTGACAGAAGCTTGTCTCAGCGTAGCTTCCGGGCGTTTATATTGGATTCTGCAGCCCTGGCATGGTGTTTATCCTGATTATGTAGACCAAGTCTGTTGGATTCTCTTGAGCAATGAAGCTGGTGTTCGCTTTCCTCCTCAGGCAAGCAGGGCTCCTAGACCTTTGCGGTAGGACGGTATATGCGAGAAGATTCTTCGTTAACAGTTAGCAGTGACCTCGTAACCCCTTCAGGGCGAGCCTTCTTGTTAAAGGTCTTGGAGGAGGGGCCAGCGGTGATTTGTCTGGTGGACCGGGAGGGGCGCTTTCTCTACGTGAACCAGCGTTTTACTGAAGTGACGGGATACCATGCTGACGAGGTAATTGGGGAGCATACGCGACTGTTAAAATCCGGGAAACAGTCTGCCTCGGAGTATCGGGGGATGTGGGAATGCGTACTGAGTGGGAGTGATTGGACGGGTGAGTTTCATAACCGGAAAAAAAACGGGGAGCTCTACTGGGAGCGGGCAACGATTTCTCCCATGTGTACTGAGCTGGGAGAAGTGGATTCCTTTATCAAGGTGTCAGTGGAAATTAACGACCAGAAACAGGCCGAACAGGAGTTGATTTGTTCACGGGATGAGTTGAGGAGTCGGGAGGCTCTTCTGGAGGAGTCTCTGGAAAAGATGGGGCGCATGACGCATGAGTTGCAGGAGGTTCAGGCCTGTTATGAGCGTTTGGTTCAGGCAACCAACGGCTTTGTGTATTCCGTTACCTTGAAGGATGGGGAAGTGGTTCACACTCTGAATTATCCGGGGTGTGAGTTGGTGACGGGTTACACTGCCGAAGAATATGATCAGGATGAGGAATTATGGTGGCGCATGATTCATCCGGATGATGTGCAGAAAGTTACCCGCTATTTTCAGGATCTGAAAGGGGGCGCGCCTTCTGTTGTGGTAGAGCATCGTATCACCCATCGGGATGGTGGTTTGCGCTGGTTGCGGAACACCTCTGTTGTTCGGCGGAATAAACAGGGGCTGCTGACGGGCTACGAAGGCCTGATTACAGATATCACCGCGTTCAAAGAGGCGGATAAGGATCGGGAGGTGTTGACGGGGCAGTTGCGGGAAATGGCCTTGCACGACACGTTGACGGGTCTCATGAATCGACGGGGTTTTGAGGAGGAATTTCAACGGCTCTGGAATAAAGCCCTGCAGAAGCCTTTTCCCATGGGGATGTTGGTGATCGATGTGGATCGCTTTAAAACGCTCAACGATTCCTATGGTCATCTGGTCGGGGATGAAGTGTTGGCGGAAAGCGCGCGTCTGGTTCTGGCCAGCGTGCGGGCTTCTGATGTGGTCTGCCGCTTTGGCGGGGATGAAATGACCGTGATCCTGCCCGGATCGGTACCCAGCAACACGCGACGAGTGGCGAAACGGATCCTCAAAGCCTTCCAGGAACACGTCTTTTGCAAAGGCAAGCATGAGTTTCATGTGACCGCTTCGATTGGCGCGGCCAACCTGACGCCCACGGAGGATTTGACCCCGGGAGCCTTTTTGACCCGGGCGGATAAAGCCTTGTACCGCGCCAAACAAAGTGGCCGCAACCGTGTCAGCGAGTGGGAAAACTTGGGGGAATCCTCTCAGGGGCCAGAAGTGGCTTATGCGGAAGCGCCTCCAGCTTATTTGCCCTCTCAAGGACGGATTCTGATTATAGATGATGATGAGACGATTCAGAAAGTGCTCCATCAGTTGCTCATTCAGAGTGGCTTTGATGTGTTGGATGCGGTTTCTGCGGATCTGGCGCTGGACTTGATTGAAAAGAGGCGGGGGGAGATTGATGTCGCATTGGTTGATCTCAATCTGGGCATGGAAAGTGGCCTTGAACTGATCCGTCAAGTGCATGAAAAAGATGATACGGTGATTCCTATTGTGATCACAGGTCAGGCCAGCGTGGAGAGCGCGGTGGCGTCGTTGCGTTCCGGTGCCTATGACTTCCTGCCAAAACCCTTTGATGCGACCCAGGTCATTGTTGCCTTGCAGCGCGCGGTAAATTACCGGCGGCTGTTGATTGAAAACCGCCAATACCAGTCTCATTTGGAAAATATGGTGCAGGAAAAAAGTGCGGCTCACACCCACACGCTGTCCCGTCTTCGCAGCTCTTTTCAATCCGCGCTGGAAACGATGGCAGGAATGCTGGATGCCTGGGAGTTTAATACTGGAAAGCACAGCAAACGTGTAGCGCGCTTGTCCTGTCTTCTGGCGGAAAAGCTGCAGATGCTGCCTGAAGAGATTGAAGCCTTGGAGGCTGGGGCTCTACTCCACGATATCGGGAAAATTGCGATTCCGAAGTCCATCCTGATGAAGACCGGTCCCTTAACGGAAGAAGAGCAACTCATGATGCAAAAGCATCCCCAGATTGGCTACGATATGATTCGGGCAAATCCGGACCTCAAAGAAGCTTCCAATGTGGTTTTGTATCACCACGAACGTATTAACGGAAAAGGGTATCCGTTTGGGCTGCACAAAGAGCAGATCCCTTTCAGTGCACGGATTTTTTCCGTGATCGATGCCTATGATGCGATGCGGGCGGAGCGTTCCTATTCCAAGAGCCTTCCTGCGGCGATTTCACTGGCCGAAATCGTACGCCATCGGGGAACCCAATTTGATCCGGTTGTTGTTGATGCCCTTGTAGCTTGTCAGGAAGAGATCGAGCTGGTGGGGGATTGGGCTTCAGACCTGCCTCGAAAAAAGGGCTAACAAATCCTAAATATGCATTATATAAAATGCATTAATTTTCAGAGATACCGACATCCGAATCTATAGGGGAGCTTCCCCTGTTTTTTGTTAGTTTTATGTAGAGGAAACTTTTGTGTCTACTTAATTAGTTGGGCTACAAAAATGTAGTTAAGGGTTTTTTGCCGAAAAAAGGTTCTTGAGCGGATTGACCTTCCTTGGGGTGCACCTAGACCTCCACAGTGAGATTTCTTGAGGAACCGCCTCAAAATTAACCCTCACCGAGCAAGACCATGCGAAAACTTTTAATTTTGGTAACAGGTGCTTTAGCGCTCTATTACATCGTTTATAGAGCTCTTTACACGTTCAACCCGGATCAGCTGGCCTTCTCTGTGGTGTTTTATCTGGCAGAAGTGCACGGCCTCATCTCGCTGTATCTTTTCCTGTTTGACATGTGGAGCCCGGTGCGCCCCGAGCCTCCGGAAGTTCCGGATGGGTTCAAAGTCGATGTGTTTATCCCAACCTACAATGAGGATGTGAACGTTCTCCGTCGTACGGCGCTGGGAGCGTTGAACATGCGCTATCCGCACAAAACCTATATTCTGGATGACGGGGATCGCGAAGAAGTCGAGGCCATGGCGAAGGAGTTGGGGATCGGGTATATTACCCGTGCGGAGCACAACCACGCCAAGGCAGGGAATATCAATCACGCCCTTACATGTACGGAAGGGGATCTGATCGCTATTTTTGATGCCGATCATATTCCTCAGCCCAATTTTCTGGAGCGGACTTTGGGCTTCTTTACGGATGACAAGATGGGCTTCGTGCAAACACCCCAGTTTTATTACAACCTGGGTTGTTTTGAAAGTTCCGCCGATGAGAACAAAGATGGACACTGGGAGCAGCAGTCCATGTTCTTCCACTATCTCCAGCCGGGCAAACAGCGTTGGAATGCCTCTTTTTTCTGTGGTACCTGCGCAGTGATTCGCCGCGAGGCTCTGGAAGGTGTAGGGGGCATTGCCACGGAAACCATTACCGAAGACATTCATACCTCGGTGTTAATGCATGCGAAGGGCTGGA
The DNA here is from genome assembly GCA_002429005.1 of Verrucomicrobia bacterium UBA6056. Taxonomy (GTDB): domain Bacteria; phylum Verrucomicrobiota; class Kiritimatiellia; order SS1-B-03-39; family UBA6053; genus UBA6056. The sequence goes on along the minus strand of DIYK01000110.1, from coordinate 87,069 downwards.
AATCCACTTATCTCGATGAGCATTTGGCTACAGGTATGGCTCCCCCTGACGTGGTGACCTACTTCGTGCAGCGTCAGCGCTGGGCTCTGGGCAACCTGCGTGTGATGTTTATCTGTAATCCTTTGTTTAAAAAGGGCTTGAGCTTTCCTCAGCGTATTTCCTATTTCAGCGCGATGTTTGGCTGGACCATCGGCTTTCAGAAGATTGTCTATTATTTGACGCCCCCTCTGATGCTGTTGACGCAGATGATGCCGATCGACCGTTTCTTCACCTTCTTTGCCGTGTTGTATTTTGGCAACCTGGCCTTGCAGTTGTTTACCTACAAAGCGCTGACCGGAGGGCAGGGTAAGATTTTCATGGATGAGCGCTTCAATATGCTCAACTTCTGGTTTTTGATTCAGGCTTATTTCTCTGCGATGTTTGGTCTGGGGAACACCTTCAAGGTGACCAGTAAGTCCGGCTCGGATGATGACATTCCCATTCGGGTGGTTACTCCGCAGTGGATTCTCGCGGGGATTAACCTCGCTGCCTTGGTGTGGTGGGGCCTGCAGTTGTTCTACGGAGTCAATGTGGACCTGCTGAGCTCCTCCATTGCGGCCTTTTTCTCTGCCTATTTGTTGATTCTTTCCGTGGTCACCATGCGTGGGTCTCTCAGCCGCGTCGATGTTCGTTCTGATTACCGCTTCCGCCAGCATCTGCCTGTGTGGTACCGATCTCATGACGAAGCGGAATGGAATATGGCCTGTGCGGTGGACTTCAATACGCAGGGTCTGGGTCTGGTGACCTTTGAGCCGCTTGCCAGTGATTTGGGGCGGGATGTTTCCGTCCGGATTATGTGTGAGTCCGGTCCATTTGAAACCAAAGTACGCCCCTTGTATCACGCAGATTCTGATTCGGAAAATGGAACCTATTATTACGGAACGATGTTTCCGGACTTGGATAATCGGGGGCGTGATGAGTTGAATAACCAAATTATCCGCCATGCGCTGCCCTCGTTGATGTCTCGGATCTACCGGCTGCACTTAGGGGGCATGGAGATGCTGCGAGGCTTTTTGCCTTTGACGCGTCGCCGTTATCCCACCTGGTTGGGTCTCCCATTAAGTACCCACGATGCTCCCGGGGAATGGCGTGCCTCCCGATTGGAGAGCCTGTCTGGACGGGATGCGACGCTTTCCTCTGACCTTGAGGCCAAACCAGGTGAGGAACATGATTTTTCCATGTGTTCCCACGTGGGTGTCATTGAAGGCCGCTTACGCATTTTGTCCGTAGATCCTGAAGCCGAAAGCGGAAAATTTACGTGGAAGGTGTTCTTGGAGTCCATGGCTCCAGAGCATGTCAAACGTTTCGAGTATCTGGTCTCAAACGGATAGGCATCCCTCATGAGCAAATTACGTAAAAAATATATATGTATTGCCCTGGTCCTTCTGGTGGCCATGGCGCCGTTGGTGTGGCTGTTTCACTATGCCTATGAGCCTGTGCTGGTCCTGCGTGAGCAGCAGCAACTGGAGAAGATGGATCCGGAGGTTACCGAACAACTTCTGACCTTTACGCTGGATGACCGTTTCGATTTGGCAGATACCCTGGAATTTGTCCGGATGCTGCTTCGTGATGGCCGCTCTGATGATGCCGTTCAGGTGTTTCAAATCCTCCATGCCCGCTATGCAGATGTACCGGGCATTGTGTTCTGGTATGCAGAGAGTCTCCGAGAAAACCATCTGTGGGAAGAAGCTGAAAATGTCTATCTGGACATCGCAGCCCGCATGGAATCGTTCTGGCAACAGAATGAAGGCGTAGATTTTACCCGTGCCCGCGACCGGGATTTGGTGATGATGAATCGCCGTACGGGTCTTCCGGTATCGTTGATCTCTGTTGATCCAAGTAATCTCTATCGCCATCTGGGAGAAAATGCCTTGTCTGCGGGCATGGATACCGAAGATGAAACGGAGCGGGATTCATGGTTTGCACGGTCTGAGGGATATTTTAACTATGCGTTAAGCCTGAATCCGGATGCGAACGATGTGCGGGGAGCCTACGCCAACCTGCTACTGCAGATGAAACGTCCCGAGGAAAGTCTGGCCGAATACGTCACCTTGTTGGAGCTTGAGCCCGAAAATACCGGCTGGTTGGAGTCTGCGGCAAACGCGGCTGCCGCCGGACAGAATTTTGAAGCGGCTGCCCTTCATACCCGAGCCGCCTTGAATGTGGAAGAGCGGGTCGAATGGCGCCTGAAACTGGCACGTTATCTTTCCTGGGACAAAGAGCACTCGGCGGCCTTGCTGGAAATTGATTCGCTCATTAGCGACTACCCCAACAACCGCGAATTTCTGCTCGAATGGTATCAATTTCTGCTGAATGCACAGAAGTATGATGAATTCCTGAGAGCTACCGACCGCCTGGCCTCCCTGTTCCCGGAAGAGTATCCCATTCGCGTAGAGCGCATCCGGATTCTCATGAGCATGAACCGCTATGAGGAAGCTTCAAACGAAGCTGCATCCATCCTCGCCCTGGATCCGGAACAAGTCGAAGTCGCTTTGCTGAGAGGGGAAGCGTATTTGTGGATGAAACAGTATGGCTCTGCGCAGGAAGCACTGCTCAAACTGGAGGAACGGAACCCTGTTCCCCTGGTGCAGAAACGACTGGCACAAAGCTACCTCTGGGACGAAAAACCCAATCAGGCGTTGATCTGGTTCCGCATGCTGGATCCTGCATCGATGCAGGACCCCGAAGTGGTGCATGGCTATGCGGAGGCTCTTTCCCAGCAGGCTCAGATTTCTGAGGAAGAGTTGAACTCTGTCCTGATCATTCACACCTATCTCGAACAGAACCCGGATCAAACCTGGCCTCCGACCATGCTCGCCGCCATGAGCCGGGTGCTGACCCGTTCCGGTGATCCTGAGAAGGCTGTGGGGCTGTTGCAGTCCGTTGTCGCAACGCTTCCGGATGATCTGAATCTAAGAATGGAACTGGCTGACCTCCTGCACGCACAAGGGCGTTTCGAGGAAGCCGACGAACTTTACCAAAGTATTTTATACACCACATCAAACGAAACCGTCTTATGAATCGTACGCATACCCTCGCAAACAGATCTCTTTTCTTTTCGCGACCGAAAAGACTCATGGTGACGGCGCTGTTTCTGGCCATAACGGCTGGAGCCCCCGCTCAGGAAGCCGCCCCGATCGATCCGGAGCTCCAGCAGCGTGCGACCTTATCTGCGGCACGGAATGCCCTCGCCTTGGGGAACATTACTGGAGCGCTCACCTTGTATCAGAACTATCTGACGGTGAATCCCAATGATGCCGAGGTGGCCCTGGAGCTGGCTGGAGTGATGGTGCGAGGCGGAGAATTTGAAGCGGCACTTCCCATTCTGGAAGAGCTGCTTAAAAACGATCCGGCCAATCCGGCAGCTTTGCAGTTGAATGCGGTTACGCTCAGTCGCACAGGGCGCTTGCTGGAGGCGATTGAAATCGCGGAGTCTTTGGAAAAACGCTTTCCGGATGACATGGAAATCCGGCGCTTAGCCGCGGGATTCCGGGGGATGCAGGGGGACACCGAACAGTTGCGGGCCCTGCATGAGCAATGGGCGCGTGAAGGTGTGCGGACCACAGCGGACTGGGCCATGTTTTTGCAACTCTTGGTTGCCTCTGAAGATTGGGATAAGCTCCTCAACTCCTACGAGGAAAACAGGAACCTGCTGGAAGCAACCGACTCGGTACGCTTGTCGGTCATTCGTGCCTATCTGGCAGGAAACGAGGTTCTGGAGGCCAAAGCACTGATTGAAGAAATGGAACGCTTCCCGGCCAAGCGTGAGGGGGCTCTGCTGATTGCAGACCGTCTGGCATCTGCAGGAGAATTGGAAGAGGCGATCGCTTTCCTGACTCCGATGGCTGAAGCTCAGCCTACAGATGCGGAGTTGTTGCGCCGACTGGCTTTGGTTCTCTCCTATGACAACCGCATTGTTGAAGCCATTGACATTCTGGAAAGTATTCCATTTTCGGCCCGGAATGAAGGAGTTTTGGCTACCCGTGCTGAAATCTACCGTGCTGCTGGATTGTACCATGAAGCTCTCCGTAAATTGGATACGATGGCCGAAAAGGGCTACGATTCGTTTCCAACGCTTCTGACCCGGGCCGGGGTCCTGTACGACCTGCATCGTGAATGGGAAATTCCGAAGTTATTGCAGCCGATTCTCCAGGATGAACTGGATGGGAACGATACCAATCGGAGGTTGGCCTTTGTGCTAACCTCTCTGGCCCAGCTTCGAGCCGGGGATACAGCTGCTGCACGGGTTACCCTGGGGCAGTTCGAGACCTTTGCCCCGAATGACATTGCCCTTCCGATCTTACGTACGCTGACTACGACCAAAGAGCGACGCACCCTGGCCATGCAAAATGCGGAGTTGCAGCTGGGTTCCGTTTTGCAGGATTTCCAGCCTGGACTCAATATTGTGCGTCCTTCCCTGCTGGAAGAAGTTCCGGCTCCCTCCTGGGAGCGGGCCTGGGATCTCAATCCAGTGAATCATGCCACCTTGTTAAAATGGGCGGATAGCATTTTTGATCAGGGACGGATTGAAGAGGCGAAGGAACTGTATGAAACCGCCGCCCGTTACGAGGAATCACGAAGTGACGCTCTCTTGGGGCTGATTGCCTGTGCTCTCCGTATGAAGGACGAGGAGGAAACCCTTCGCCTGCTGTCGCTGCTCAAAGAGCTTCCCTTGGGCTTCCGCCAAAATATTCAGGCGGTGAGGCTGTTGCTGGAGTCCGATCTCGGCAGTCATGCCGATTATTTCATGGATCAGATTCCGGAAGAGTTTGCCGACCACCCAGAAGCCGTGGCTGCACGTACGGCCTGGCTGATTCGGGAAGGCCGCCAGGGGGAGGGGCATCGTTTGCTTTCAAAGCATGGTACCGGTACCCCCGCAGAAAAAGGGGTTATGATTTATCAGCTCTTTCAGATGGGACAACTGGCGCTGGATGAAGAGGATTTGACCTACCGTCTGGCGGTGGATGGATTGATGGATATCGCCCGTTCCGAGGAAGGCCCGTATGGGTTGGACGCGTTTGTTCCTGCGATCGATTTGATGATCTATTTCAACCAATATGCCGAAGCACGTAGCTTGTTGGATACCTTGTTACGGCAATGGCCTGAAGATCAGCGGCTCTTGAACCGTGCTACGGTTACCTATATCCGTATGGATGATCTGGAAGAAACCAAAGGGATTCTTCGCGCCATGCAGCGTCGACGTCCTATGGCGGCGGAGCCTCGCTTGCTCCTGGCCCGACTGCACTTGTGGATGAATCATCACAAGGAAGGCTGGGAGGTATATCAAACCCTCCTCGCAGATTACCCGGATGATATTCTGCTGGAATATGAGTATGAAGCCAAACGGAACACGGTGTTGGGCCGAAATCGTAAAGCGGAATACTACTACACGCAATGGCTGGAAAATCTGCCCGGGAACCGTGAGGCCCGCCTTGAGCGTGCGGATACCTATTTTGTACGCGATTTGAGTGTGACCGCTGCAGAGGAATACCGATTCATTACCTACGGATTGCCCCGGGATCCTGAGGCGTATGACTCCTTGAAGGCCGCGGAACGCCGCACCAACCTGGGTCTCTACGGTGAAGTAAGTTCTGTGGAGCGCCGAGGCCGTGATGGGGCTGTGGACGTGGGGGAAGATGGATTCGAGGTGGGAGTGCTTTTCCCGCGTGGTCCGGATGGCTTGCAGGTGGGCACGGGTCTGGAGTTGCTCGAATGGTCTTTTGATAACTCCCCGAATTCGGGGCAGAGCGAAGACGCCGTGCAGTTGCGCGCCCATGCGACCCAACAGTTCCATAATGGCATGGAGTGGTCGGGCGAGCTCCGCTTGGTCGAGAGCGATCTGTTGCCTGAACTTGGCTGGGATGCGGTCGTAGATATCGGATACCGTGGTCTGGACGGCTGGAAAATGGCTTTTGTTGCGGGTCGGGAAGTGATGCGGGACAACTATTACACCTTGGAGGACGGCTTGTCCCGTTCCTGGCTGGGTGTGTACGGTCAGTGGTGGCCCGTAGAACGATTGCAACTCTTTGGCCAGGCTCGTTTTCTGAACATCGATAGTCCCTCTTCGGATGCGACGCTCCCTGATAATGAAAATGTTCCGGCTTCCACCCAGAGCAGCCAGCGTGCGGATACCTTCAAAAGCAATAGTGGCTATGATGTGGTTCTGGAAGCCATCTGGACGGTTTCCTACTTCCCGCGTAACCTCAATTTGTGGGCGAATACCTTTGTGTACGAAACCAGCAATGACAACTTATTGTACTGGACCCCGGATGGGACCTTCGTCTCCACACAGGTCGGACTGCTCTGGCGTCATGCTCCCTGGCATCGTACCATCAACGTGGACCAGTCCTTCTACTACGGGATCAATGCCGGAATTGGTGCGGATACAGAAAGCAGTACGCTCAGCAGTCTCTTCTTTGAGTTGGGCTGGGATGTCGGCACCGGGCTGATCCTGAAAGGGGAACTGGGTGGGATTTTCTCCGATGACTATGATGAGCAACGTGCCCGGGCATATCTCGAGTACCGTTTCGATTAATCATTCCCTCGCCGCAGCTGTGTAACGATACGTTGATTGGATGTAGATCACATTACGCGAAGTTACAGCCGAAGAAGTGATCGTCTGACTACCGGATAGCAGCGGATACCAGAAAGAAAAGGGAGCCCATCACCATGGTGGGTTCTCTTTTTTTTTCGGTCGCTTTTGCCAGCGTAACGTCTGCTGCAGAGCCATACGGATTGAGCATGCTGAGCTTCTGTCCTGGCTTGCAGCTTGCGACCGGCGGAGAGAGCTTGAGAAGTGTGGCCTGTGGCTTCAAGGACCACAGCTGCGCAGATGGGCTTTGTCCTTAGCGGTATATAAAGCCAAGGTTGTCTACAAATAGCGTCCCTGTGACCGGTTGTTTGACGGCTTGGGTCTGCTGCAGTTGCAGGCGGAGGGCGTAGGTGCCTTTCATCAAGGGGATCAGCTCCGTAGAGGGGAGGGGAATCCGGATGCGCTGCCAGGAATCTTCGAGTTTTTTGAAGGAAACCGAACCCAAGGGAATCCAGTGATCTGCCTTACTTTGCAGCACCACCTGGACGAAGCTTTTATCCTGGGGAGAGATCATGCCCGGGGCTATTTTGAGATCGACCACCACGCCGGCAATTCTCTCGGGTTCCAGCGACTCAGGCAGCTGCGTCGTCCCCAGTAAAAGATCTTTGTTTGCTACAGGCAGATCTCCCTTTAAGTCAATGCGGGCTACCCCCTGATTGGGCCGTTCCACTGGATCTGCAGACAGCGCAAAACTGCTCTTCAAATTCCAATTCACCAGTTCGTCCTCGAAGGACCAAAGCAGCTCATCACGCGCTTCAAGCTCCTTGATTTCGATCTGTTGTGACAGCATACCTGCACGGACGGTCACGATGCCGGTTCCGTTTGGAATCAGCGTGAATCTTCCGGCGCCTTCTTCGATGCGAATGGCAGTCTGTTTCAGTGTGGCAGGACCGCTTACCGTGAGCGCCTGTGTTCCGGTGGCTACGGGTGAGCCGCTGAAAATCCACCCTTCAACCGGGAGGTCTGCGGCAGCCTGCTCGGGTAAGAGTATGTGGGGAGCCTGCTTCCGCTGGCTGCCATGGGGGAGCTCTTTTGCGCTGGCTTCAAGGGGCTGCTGGTGGAAGGAAAAGACCCGTGCGGAAAAGGCAGGGACCGAAACCCGGGCGGAGAGAGGTTGGCGTGCGCGGCGGGGCGCTTCACTCCACAAGGGTTTGTGCTCAGTGTAATCCCAGAAGTAGTTGGCGTGGGATAGCGTGGTTGAGGTGACCGGGCCTTCCCATCCGGCCAACTCGGGAGGTAATGCTAAGGAGATACGTCGATCCCGGTTGAAGTTGACCGCCAGAACATGAATCCCCCGATCATCCCGGGTTGCGGTAAGATGTAGCAACGCCGTTTTTCCGAAGAGGGAAACCGGGATCCAATCATTTCCCATATGTTGGGCCCAGAGATAGGTGGCCCAATATTGTGAGGTCGGTGCCCAGCCCTGGTCATTTCGGGCCATCAAACCATGTCCTCCGGTTTCTGTGCGGGTCATCAGGTCCCACTGCGTGGCAAACAGAAGTCCTCCTTGAAGCATTTCACCAATCCAGGCTGCTGTCCACAGACCATTCAATAAATCCCCGGTATCGCGGTCTTCAAATACTTTGGAATTCCACTCGGTCAGAGCGACGCCGATTTGATCTGCGCGTTCCGGCTGATATTTCTGGATCCAGTCCCGATACGTTTTCAACGCGGGCTGTAACGTAGACAGGGCTGCAAAGAAGGCGCGTTCATCCCCGAAACCTTTGCCCACGGGATAGCTGTGAACGGAAACAAAATCCACATGCTCTCCGGCATAGCGGAGCAGATCCTCCATAAAGCCGCCATCCAGATTGGAGGCTACAGGTCCACCGATTTTGATGTTTGGATCCACGGCTTTCATGGCCTTGGCAAAGTGGCGGAAGCGTTCCGCATACTCTTTTCCCGTGAGAGGGCTGCCGTCTTCTTTTCGATGCCCCAGCTCCCAGGCGCCCTCCAGTTCGTTGCCGATTTCCCAATAGGTTACGCCGTAGCGTTGTTTCAGATTTGCCCAACGCACCCACTCCGCAGCCATGCCTGCGCTACCGCTACCGGCATTGACACTCACAACAGTTTCGGCCCCCATCGCACGCACTTTTTCATGCAGTTGTTTTACATCAACGACCCCATGATAGTCTGAGAGTTCTCCGTCCAGACTTTTGATGCGAAAGCCTGGTGCATAGTCCGTATAATCAATCTGCCAGACGCCTTGTACCCGTTTGGAATGATCAAAGGAATCTCCATTGCGAACGCCGTTTCCATTCCAATAAATTTCGTTGGACCAGGAGCCGCCGGGAATCCGGAGGAAAGAAGCTGAGATCGCCTGAATGGCTTTCACCGTGTTTTCGTGGAAGAGATCTTCCGGTTCATGCCACATCGCCAGGTTGGTGCCTAGCAGACGATGGCGATCCGACCGTGCCTCTATCTGATCCAAATGGAGGCGGAAGGAAGCTTGTACCGCTTTGTCTTCTGCGAAAGCCATTCCCGCTGAGAAGATCAGAAGCGAAGTTGCGGCCCATTTTTTCAGAGGGGAGAACCTGAAACGAGTGGGTTCAGCAGAGAAAGGGTAGCTCATGACGCTAAGGTAAAGGGAGGTGTATCTATATTTCCCGTTCCTGGAGTCTGGAACGTTCAGAATCTGTAGCGCAAGCGATGGAGAATCGTAGCGCTTCTGTGCTTTAAGCTGGCCCTGCAGAGCAGAAAGTCAAGACGGGCGGGTGGCGGATACACTGCGGAACCAGCACGCCGACAAAGAAGTGGGATTTCCGTGCCCTGCCGGCCTCAACATCGTTGTGAATAAAACTCCAAAAAGGCTTCTGCGCTCAGGGGGCGGGAAAAGAACCAGCCCTGGGCCATGTCGACCTGAAGGGAGTGTAGTACCTTGGCCTGAAGCTCGGTTTCTACGCCTTCTGCAATCACCTCGAAATCCATGGCATCTGCAAAGGCGATCAGTCCTTTGACGATCCTCGGCATGGGTTCAGCATCGGTGATGTGATCTACAAAATATTTATCCAGCTTGATGATGCTCGCTTCCATCTGTGACATCTGCATGAGGTTGGCATCGCCGGTGCCGAAATCGTCGATCGCCACCTTCACTTTGCCCTTGCCACGCTTCAGGGATTGCAGACCCTGTTCATCCATAAATCCCCGTTCGGTTACCTCGAAGATCAATTTATCGATGACTTCAATGATTCCTGATTTGATGGCCGCGTATTCAATCCCGCCCCGGCCGACCAGCTCGGGCGGAACATTGATGCCAATATGAACGCCTTCGTTTTCGCGGAGCCAGTCACCAAGTTCGCGGGCGATTTCTTCAATGACCCAGAAGGTGAGCAACCCGGAGAGCGGGGTATGTTCGATGAGCGGAATAAACTCATCCGGCGAGATCACTTCATCACTGTGCCTCCAGCGGATCAGTGCCTCTGCACCGATGCAGGTTCCGTTGCTGAGCGAGAGCGTCGGCAGGTACTCCAAATAAAACTCGGAGTTTTCATAGGCATCCCGGATTTGATCGAGGGTTTTCATGCAAGAAGGGCCTGTGAGAGGGTGGAGATACTGACAAAGCGTCAGAGGTCTGAAGGTTGCTACTTCTTTAGGAGTACATGCTAAGCTTGTCGAGGGGAAGCCACACCCGGCTGCCTGCCAAGATGTTTGGTTTTCAGGAGAAGTATGGCCAACCCGTTTACAGCTACGCTCGCCCCCTGGAAGGGCGCGCTCCATTTTTCAGGGGGAATGTTACAGCTGCTTCCGAGTAAATCCTATCTGAGGAGGGGTGGATGTATTCTACCACGAAGCTGTGCGTATCCGGAAACAACTGTTGGAGGAGTTGATTGAAGCTTGAAAAATCTATAATATCTAGAGCTGACTAGTTATACCTGTTTCCTTCAAGAGAATCGAAAAATATGTGGTATCATTTCTCGAATGCGTCTGGATATTAGCCAATCGTAAAATTTATTTATCTTTGGCTGCCAGTATTTGAATTCCATTTTCTATAAACAAAGGGTAAACATCCCTACAAACTACCGCAAGTTTGTCCAATGATGAAGTAATTTCGCCTTCAGTAACCCCCAACTTCATCCATGAATCAGATAGCCACATGGATGTAAGTTCATCTACATACAGGGGATTAAGATCTCCAAAATCAATAAAATACCTATAAATTGATCTTCGATTGGGGAAGGGGCAATGAGGCAAAGTACTCACACCAAATTGAAATGACATTGTGTATGTATCCTCACATTGATACGCTGATGCAATCCCCTTGTGGAATGTCACCACACAGGATGAAAAAAAACCCTTTTCTACTTCACAATTTTTTATAATTTCCCTCGAGGCATTTTCACTAAAGGGATTAGTTGCAGCTTTTTCCAACCAATCTTCATCAAAAGCCCTGTCAAAAAAATAATTACAATGATGGATTTCCAACATATCTCCCCTCCTTTCTAGGTAGTTATCCCTTTATCGTCACCGTTAATATATTCCTCCTTCATCTCAGGCAACAGATTCCACATTTTATCTCCACGTTCCTTAATCTCTTCTTTTCGGTTTTTATATATCGACTTCACGAGTGTCCGGTTGTTTGAGAGATTGGTAGTTGTAAAGTTATGCTGCAAGCAGGTTTGAGCTAAAAAATGGATGTGAGGCTTCTGAACGAAAA
>DIYK01000110.1:60588-75721 GCA_002429005.1 Verrucomicrobia bacterium UBA6056 | reverse complement strand
AAAAATGGATGTGAGGCTTCTGAACGAAAAACGGGGCCGATATAGGCTGGGCCATGAGAACAGGTTCCTATGTCATATCCCAGGTCACCAGCAAAATTCACTGGGAGACGCTCAACAGGCAAGTTCGGAAGTACAATGGTAATTACAAGGTAAAGCATTTCGGATGTCGGCAACAGTTCATCGCAATGGCCTTTGCGCAATTGACTTGGCGAGAAGGGCTGAGGGATATCGTGGATTGCCTCAACGCCCAACCGGAAGCCCTCCATCATCTCGGCTTCACCGGCCCATTGGCCAAGTCTACTCTGGCAGATGCGAACGAGTCCAGAGACTGGCGTATTTGGGAGGGTGTCGCCAAAGGTGTGATACAAAAAGCACGTAAGCTCTATGCGAACGAAGAATTGGACGTCGATCTCGAGCACAGCATCTACGCCCTGGACTCTTCGACTGTAGATCTAAAAAGTAAAAAGGCACAGCCCGGAATGGTACTAAGTTATTCCTTGCAGCAAGATCCGTCATTAGACTATAGTGTTGCCCCTGGCAAGGGGTATTAAAGCTGCCTCAATGGAAGCGGGTGACGGTGGTAAAGTTACATATGTTGCACCTTTACCCGAAGCATGGAGGTACTATGAAAAAGTCCAGTTATATTTATTTAATTGTATTATACTTGATAGATGTAGTTGGGCTGATTTTATTTCTGATAAATTTTTCAATATTTGATCTTAGGCATGTTATAGCATTGTCTTTAATTTTGGTCTTTAATATTTTTCTCCATTTATCTGCCGTTAGTCGTTCTACTCGAAGTCGAAATGAAACGATATACGCTGATGATAATCCTTTAGCATTTTGGTTCGTGTTAACTACATGGACAATAATTCTAATGTTTATGTTCGTTGCATTGGTGTTTTTTCAACCAATATTAAAATAGATGTAACCGACCACGCTGATATCGTTTCGCATTCCCAAATTGACGCCGTACGATTTTGCCTGATTCCCGTGCTTTGATTGTACGAAAGGCGGGAAAAAGGGCCGTACATATTCGGTTTGGTTAATGAGCGTTTGGACGAACAGATGCTCGGGTAATGTGTGCGGACCTTCAGCCCGCGGAATTTTTTTTGATTGGGTTCCTAGCCCGGCGGAGGGCTTTCAGCCCTTCCTTCGGACTAGGCTGAATATGTGAGCGGACCTGTGGCCCGCGGGTTGAGGGGAATTCACGGAATGCCTTTGGATTCGCGTACGAGTACGAGTACGCGTACGTGGTTGGGGGTCTTGAGTGAGAGGAGCAGGCCGTGCATTGATGAATTTTCCTTATTCGGATGTCTGGGAATTATTCCCCCTCTGACCCCGGCCTGCCCGCGAGGTGATCCCCTCGAACTCCCATCACCTTCCCGGCAGTCCCAGCCCCGGCGGACCTCCCTCCGGTCGGGCAGTCTCACCCCGAGCGCCGCGCAGGGAATCGCGCCAAGTGGTCAGCTTTCCCCCAAATCCCTCCAAAGTTCACCACTTTGCATGCTCCCTGCTCCCACCCCGCCTTCGACAAGCTCAGGCCAGGACGGAGCCGGTCGTTCCACGGCCTCCACCGCTCGTCTCTCGCAGGTTCCAGCCGCTGTACTCCCTGGTCCATAAGAGATGTTATGCCTTCGGTCGCAAGCTCCCACCTAGCCGCTGATCCCATCCTCGTCGCAGGCTCCTGCGGGTGGGGCGGCGAGGTCGCATAACATCGCCTAATGGCCTCTCCGCCAGACCCTGCGGCTCTCCCCCCAGAAAGGGGGCTGCCCCTCCGTTCGTGTCCTCCGCCTTCACCCCCTTCCTTCCTGCCTCATCTGCGAGCACCCATGGTTTATCCATGCATCAAGAATCATACCTCGGTAGGCGCTGTAGGCGGAGCTGTTACAGTCTTGCCGATCCCTAAGGTTTTTTCCGCCAGCACATCAAGCGTTCGCGTCGCTCCCAACCGGGGGAGCTATGTGGAGGCCAGCGCTCCCATACGAGTTCAAAGTGGTTTTCGAATTCTGTATGCAACTCCTCCAGGGGGCTGGAAAAGGGAGGGCCCTCCTCTGGAGGCATGCCGGAATCGAGCAGGAAGATGCCTACGAGGATGCCTTCCGGTCTTAAGGTCTGGTGCATGGCCTGCACATAGGCGGCCCGCTTCAGGGGCTGAATGGCACAGTAACAGGTGTATTCCCAAATGAGATCCACAGCCTCTTCCGGTAGTTCGCGGAAGAGATCGCCTTGTTGCCAGCTGAGCCGGGGGTGCTGATAGCGTTGTTGGGCCAGGTCCAGGGCTTTCTGGGATAGATCTATACCGCGGCAGTGATATCCCTGGGAGGCGAGCAGGTAGGCGTCATGCCCCAGACCGCAGCCGGGAACCAAGGCATGTCCCTGTGCGGGAAGAGCGTCCGGAAGATCCCGGAGCAGTTCCTGCAATACTGGGGAGGCTCCGTCTTTATCCCAGGGAATATCCTGATCGAGATAGCGTTGATTCCAGTCCATGCGCCAGAATCGCGTCGTTGGGGATTTTTTCAACGGAGGAAGCCGCAGTTCCTTCATGGGGAGGCTCGATCCGAAGAGGCTAAAAAATTTTTTGAAGCTTTTTGTACGAAAGCCGGGTCATGTTGCGCTGAGTAGGTGTATTTCAAACCCATGGAGTGTTCGGAGTAGTGATGGGTGCCCCTTTGTCTGGGCTGTCCCCTGATCCCGCGCCGGCCTCTGCTTTCAGAGAAACCGTTATGAGTGATGACATCCAGACCGCCAAACGCCTGGCGGAGGCGAATGAGAAACTGAAGGAAGCCCTGGGCCAGGTGATCGTGGGCCAGCATGATGTGGTGGAACAGCTGCTCATCGGTCTCTTTGCCAACCAACACTGTTTCATGGTCGGCGTGCCGGGACTGGCGAAAACGCTGATGGTCTCCACCTTGTCCAAACTGCTGGATATGAACTTCAAACGGATTCAGTTTACACCCGACTTGATGCCCTCGGACATTACCGGAACGGATGTGATGCAGGAGGATCCGGAGAGCGGCCGCCGTACTTTCGAATTCGCCCACGGCCCCATTTTTACCAACATGTTGCTGGCCGACGAGATCAACCGTTGTCCGCCCAAAACGCAGGCCGCCTTGTTGGAGGCTATGCAGGAGCGTCAGGTGACCGCCGGGGGGCATACCTATACGCTGGCGAAACCGTTCTTTGTTCTGGCCACGCAGAACCCGATTGAGCAGGAGGGGACCTATCCTCTGCCTGAAGCGCAGTTGGACCGCTTTATGCTCAGCATTCATGTGGATTACCCAACCCGCTCTGAAGAACTGGACATTCTCCGTGCCACCACTGGTGCAAAGCAGGTGGATTTGTCTCCGATTCTGCATGCCGATGAAATTATGGAACTGCAGCAGGTCGTACGCCGTGTGCCGGTGGGGGATCATGTCTTCGAATATGCTCTGGATTTGGTGCGCCAAACCCGACCCAAAGATGATTCCTCCCCGGAGTACGTGAAAGAGTGGCTGGAGGTGGGTTCCGGTCCCCGTGCCGGCCAGAACCTGGTGCTGGGCGCCAAGGCACGTGCGCTTATGCATGGTCGCATGTATGCCACTTGTGAGGATGTGGCCCACTTGGCTGCTCCGGTTTTGCGTCACCGTTTGGTAACCAACTTCAACGCAGAATCCGAAGGGATCAGCTCCGAAGATGTGGTCAACCGTATTGTAGACGGCACGCCCAAACGTAGCGAAGACTGAGCATGGCCTCATCCCGGCAAGATCATCAGGCGGTCGTACAGCGCTTCCGGCAGTTTGAACTGCTGGCCCGCGGCGTGGTGGAGGGATCCATCAGCGGCCGGCATCGTTCGCCATATAAAGGCTTTGCTATCGAGTTTGAGGAGCATCGTCAGTATGCGCCCGGCGACGATCTCAAGCATTTGGATTGGAAAATCCTGGGCAAGCTCAGTCGTTACTACATCAAACAGTACGAGGAGGATACCAGCCTGCGCGCGTATCTGGTGGTGGATATCTCCGGTTCTATGCATTACAGCTCCACTGGGCGCAGCAAACTGGAGGTTGCCCGGATGGCGGCACAGGTACTGAGTTATCTGCTCATTCAGCAGCAGGATTCGGTAGGGTTGATGACCTGTGACTCCAAACTGCGTACTCACTTGCCGCCCCGGGCCACCAAACCACAGTATAAACGGATTTCCGATACGCTGGCGGCTGCAGATTCCCGGGAAGATACGGGGCTGGGACCCGTATTGCATCAGTTGGCCGACCGCATCAAACGCCGGGCTTTGATTATTTTAATCTCTGACTTGTTTGATACGCCGGAGGATATTTGTCTGGCGCTGAATCATTTTGCCCATCGACGACATGAGGTGGTGGTGTTTCAAACCTTGGACCGCAAAGAAGAAAGCTTTCCCTTTGAGGGCGCCATGGAATTTGATTCTCTGGAAGGCGAGCAACTGCACCGCGTGGATGCCCCCCGCATCCGCAAAGCCTATCTGGAAAAATTCCAGGCGCATCGTGAACAGATCCGTCGCACCTGCTTTGATCGGCGCATTGATTTTGTGCCCCTCTACACGGATGATCCGTTTGAACGCGTGATGGCGCGCTACCTGGCGGAAAGGACCCGTCGTTCATGAGTTTTCTGGTTCCCGGTTTTCTGCTGGCCCTTCCCCTGGCCTCCATTCCCCTGCTGTTGCATTTGTTCAACAAACCCCGTTACAAGCGGGAACCTTGGGGGGCGATGCTCTTTCTCGAGGATGCGCTGCAGACACGCTCCCGTTCCATTCAGTTACAGGAATGGATTCTGATGGCGATGCGTTGTCTGGCACTGCTCCTGCTGATTCTGGCCATGAGTCGCCCGGTGTTCCGTGGAGAGCAGGCGGGGCAGGATCAGAGGCCCACCACGCATGTATTGATTTTAGATGCATCTTACTCCATGCAGCGGATTGGTGACGAAGGCAGTCTCTTCGATGCCGCCCGGGAAGCCGCGTTGGAGATGGTCGAGGACATGAGGCCGCAGGACAATATGTTGATTATTCGTGCGGGTGCCAAACCGGAGGCCTTATTTCCACGGCCGGTGTTTGATAAAGCCTTTCTCCGTGGGCGTCTGGAGCAACTGGAAGCGGGGCCGGAAGCCTCGGATCTACCCGCGGCGCTGGAACAGGCTGCTTGGCTACTGGGCTTCTCCACTCTGCCCAGTCAGCGCATCGTGGTGTTGGATGATGGACAGCGGGCGGCCTGGCAGGAGGACGCAGAGGAGTCCTGGACCCGGGTCACCCGTCAGTTGGAAGAGCTGCCCAATCCGCCCGCCCTCTACAGCATTGGTTTTGCTGCAGAGGAAGAGGGGAACTACCTCGCCATTACCGGATTACGGACCCGCACCCCCTTGCCTGACCGTTTCCGGCCGGTGGAATTTGACGTGGAGATCCGCAATGATGGAGAAGAGGCCCTGACCCGTTCTATTCGCTTTTCCGTGAACGGGCGTCGTAGGGATGTGCGGGAATTGACCTTGGAACCCGGCCCAAATGCGCTGAGCTTTACACATCGTTTCCGCGAGGCGGGCAGTCATCAGGTGGAGGTGGATTTGGGAGGTGATGACCTGCCCATAGACAACCGGGCCACCCTGGCGCTGGAAGTGTTGGAGCAGCTGCCGGTGCTGATTCTCGAGGGACAGGAACAGGAGAAGTTGCTGGAAAGTGATGGCGGCCTGCTGGCACTGGCGCTGGAGGCCGGGCGCACTCTGGATGGATCCGCACTGTTTGCCGTGGACCGGATGACTCAGTTTGAAAGTGAGGAATTGAAGCTGAAGGATTTCATGAAGTACCGTTGTGTGGTCCTCGCCAATGTGCCGGCCCTGTCTAGTCGTCTGGGTGGTTTGATGGAACAGTATCTGAAAGCCGGGGGTGGTGTACTGATCGGCATGGGGCCGGAACAATCGGTAGGAAGTTACAATCGCTGGACCCGGGATGCAGGCGGCTGGCTACCGGTGGAGCTGGGGGATTGGGTGAGCTTGGAGGAAGCACCGGTGGTTCCGACCTTTCCTGCAGGGCGTGCCGCGGAAATTCTCGATGTGTTTGATCTTTCACGCACCCGCCAACTGGAAGAAGTGCAGGTACGCGGCTACCGCAAGCTGACTCCTCAGGGCGAAGGCATTGAAGTCGGACAGTTTGATGAGGATCTGTTTTTATGGGTAAGCCAAGTGGAAGAAGGGCATTGCGGCATCTGGAGCAGTTCCTTTAACCCTCAAGAAAGTACCTTTCCGGTGATCCCCGATTTTGTGCCTCTGGTCCAAAACATCATCCTCCGCTTGGCGGGGGGAGCTTTGCCCCCAGTGAATCTGCAGCAGGGGGAAACGCTGGTGGTCCCTCTGGATCTGGAGACGCTTCCCGCGGATGCGGAATTTGCAACGGTGACCACACCGGATGCCCAGGAAAACAAAGTGGCGTTGGAAGCCTTCCGCCGTAGCGGCGTTCTGGAATGGAATGTCACTCAGCAACCCGGTCTTTACCAGGTGGCGGTTCCCGGGCAGCCCCCCCGTTTTGCATCGGTGGCCCTGCCGGAAGGCGAAGGGCTGCTGCAGGCTTTGGATGAGGATCAACAGGCTTCTTTGCAGGAGACGGCGAATCTTCAGATCTGTGACAGCCTGGAAGCTCTACGGAGACTGATGGAACAAGAGAGCGGGGTCCGCGACCTGTGGCGCATGTTGCTGCTGTTCTGTCTGGCCTTGCTTTCCCTGGAGGCCTTGTTGGCCTGGAGGTTTTCCCAATGACATTGTTATGGACTGGAATCTGGCACTGGGCCTTGTTGCTGCCCTTGGCGGCCTTGCTTTGTGCCTTTACCGTATGGGTGTATCGTAAACAGCAGGCCCCCAGCCCCTGGCGTATCCTCCTGCCGCTGCTTCGCTGTCTGGCTCTGCTCCTGCTGGTGCTGGCCTTGCTGCAGCCGGTGCTGGCGCGATTTTCGCGTGAACTACAGCGCGGGGAGCTATTGGTACTGGTGGATGATAGCGGGTCGATGTCGGTGACAGACCGCTATGAGCCTGAAAACGCCGTGGATCTGGCCTGGACGCTGAACCTCTTTCCCCGCCGACTCCGTTTTACCGGCTTTGAGGATGCTGAGCGGCTGGAGGCCTGGGGCGAACTGAAAGAAGCCTTGAGTAGCGAGCAACTGAGTCTGGGGGATCTACGGGATGCCTCCGATGACTTGGAGAAATGGCTGAGACAGCTGGCCAAAGATCTCGAAGACTTCGCATACGCTGCCGATCCGGAACCGGAGTTGCTGGCTCAATGGAAGCAACAGACTGATGCACTGCAGAAGGACATGCAGGAAGAAATTCGTTTGGTTGAGGAGGCCCGAAAGGCGGATCAGAAACGACAGCCCCGCGCCCCGGATGCGGAACGCTGGACGGAACTCGAAGAGGGCTATGCGGAGCTGCAGGGGGAATTGGACCGGGCCTTGGCGGAAGCGGAGATCGAAGAGGTGGATGCCGCATTGGAGCAATTGAAAGACGTGAGCCGTATGGAGCTCCTGCAGAAAATCTGGCTGGAGGAGGACGTGGATCTATTCGCCAAGCTGGAGGAAAAGGGGGAGGTCAAACTCTTCGGACTTGAATCCGGGGAACAGGCCTTGCCCGAACCCCTGCTGGAAGAACTGAACGCGGAGCATGCCGCCTCCCGTCTGGGGACGGCCTTGCGGGATGCGGTCAAAGGCCGTGGAGAAACGCCTCTCACCGGAGTACTGTTGATTTCCGACGGCAATCAGAATGCGGGTATGACTCTGGGGCAGTTTGGCGACTGGTTCACAGGGCGCAATGTGCCCTTGCTGGCTTTGGGTGTGGGGGAAAGCGAGCCGGCAGATGATTTGGTGATCGAACGCGTCATTGCCCCGGAATCGGCGTTTGTGGATGACCGTCTTTCTCTGCGCGTGCGTGTGTCGCGTCACGGCTACACCGAAAAGGAACTGACGCTGCGGGTGATGCATGAAGAAAAGCAGCTGCATGAGCAGAAGATTCCTCCCGGAGAGCTGGAGCGCATCTGGGTGGATGTGGGCTTCATCGAAGATGAAAAAGGGGAGCGGGACTACCGCATTGAACTGGATGTGGAGGAGGAGGAATGGCTCGAGCGCAACAACTACCGTAATGTGCAGGTGAACGTACTGGATGACCCCATCCGGGTGCTGTTGGTGGATGCATGGCCGCGTTGGGAGACCCGTTATTTGGATATGATGCTGCAGCGGGATCCCCGGGTGGAATGCCGCAGTATCTTCTACGGTTCCAGCGAGAGCGGAACATTGCGCAGTGGCGAAGATCAATATCCCGAGACCCGTGAAGATCTGTTTGGCTTTGAAGTGGTGGTGTTGGGGGATGTGGATCCGGATCAATTCTCCCGGGGACAACTGGAGGATCTGCATGCATTTGTGGAAGAGCGTGGTGGCACTCTGATTTGGATTGCCGGATCCCGCTACATGCCCACCGCCTATCCCAGTACCCCTCTCTGGGATCTGGCTCCCTTCCGCCTGGAGGAAGGACGGGATGAAGAGGATGAGGAACGCGAAGCTCAGGAAGTGTTCCGGGTGCAACTCACCGAGACCGGCAAACATGATCCCATGGCCTTGATCTCCAATTCGGATGAAGTCAGCCGCCGCCTCTGGGAGGAACTGCCTCCGCTGCCTTGGGTGCGCACCGGCGTGACTGCGCTGCCACTAGCGGACCGCACCGCCGAGACCCGGGAGGAACAAGCACCGGTGCTGATCAAATCCTATCGGGGCCTGGGCAAACTGGTCTACATCGGATCCGATTCTTTCTGGCGTTGGCGGGACCGTTCCCGGTGGACCTATCATCAACGGCTTTGGGGACAGATCATTCTCTGGTCGGCCCTGGGTCGGACCAGCGGTTCTGACCGCTATGTCAAACTCATGACCGACCGCCTGCGCTATGCGACCGGGGAACAGGTGACCCTGCGGGCCAAACTTCTCGATGAAAAGGGGCGGCCGATCAGCGAGGCGGATGCCTTTGTGGAAATTTTTGATGAACGTGGCGAGCAGGTCCGAAAGCTTCCATTAAAGGAACTTTCAGGAGGGGGAGCAGCCTATGAGGCCACCCTTTCCGGCTTACCCGAGGGGGCCTACACGGCGCGTCCGGAGGTATTTGAACTGCGGGGCAAAGAGGTACAGGCGGAAATTCAGTTCCGTATCGGTGAACTGCCCACCAGTGAGTACGTGCGCCTGACCTATGATGAAGGTGCCTTGCAGGAAGTTACCGATCATGTGGCGCCCCTGTGGAAACCCGACGCCTTGCTGGAACTGCTGGAACCGGTGGAGCAAGAAAACACCCGCCGGGAGGATCTCGAACTGTGGAACCATCCCCTGTATCTTTTGTTGGTGCTGGCCCTGTTGAGCACCGAGTGGGGCCTACGTCGCCGGAGGCGTATGCCATGAGCCCCCTGAGCCTGATTTTTTCTGGAGATTGTAGCCATGACTGAGCACACCCCACCTGATGAGACTTCGCAGATTCTACACGAAGGCCTGACCCGCTTTGAGACTCAGTGGAAACGTCTGCAATGGAAACTCGGTGCCGGTCGCGCCGGTCTGGCAGTGCTGGGACTGCTTCTGCTGGCCTCCATTGTCGATGGCACTCTGGGGTTGGAAGGACAGATGCGAAGCCTGATGACGCTCGCTTTTTATCTGCTCAGTGCAGCCGCCGTGTGGGGACTCTGGCTGCGTCGCATCTTCCGGCCTCTGAGCATTGAAAACGTGGCCTGGATGATCGAATCCGCCCATCCGGAACTCAATGAAAAACTGATTTCTGCCGTAGAGCTGGAGCGTGAGCAGGGGAAAGCTTTCTCCCGCGATATGATTGTGGCCATGATTCGCGAAACCGAGCTGGATATTGGCAAGGTGAACCCGGAAAAAGAACTGGCACCTCCCACTTGGCTCAAGGCGCTGCCGGCGGTGATTGGCGGGATCTGGCTGATCCTGATGCTCGTGCCCGGTCTTTATCTGCCCCTGCGGATGAAACGCGTCATGTTGCCGGCTTCCAATGATGCGGCCGTCACCCTGGAACGCCTGGAGTGGGTGGAGCTGCCCCCGAAGCAGTTTCCTGAGGATGCTGAGGTCCGGGTTGCGGTGAAACACTCAGCTGGAGGGGATGAGGAGGTTATCCTCGAACTTCAGGGAGAGCAGAATCGCCGGGTGCTGCTGAAGTATCAGGAAGAAAGCGGTCACTATGAGGGTAGCTTTGAGGGGCCGGATTATGAACTCCTGCTCTATGCCCGTTCCGGAAAAACCTCCACCCGCCGTATTCAGATGCTGCCCATGCTGCGGCCCTGGATTGAAGAACTGACACTGGAGGTAAGCCCTCCTGCGTACACCGGGGAGGAAAAACGAAGTTATGATGCATTGCCACGCAGTTTGGAAATTCTCGCCGGCTCTGAACTTCTGCTGCGGGTGCGGGCCAATGAACAGATTGCAGAGCTGAATCTCGAAACCGAATCCGGTAGTGAAGCCTTTCCGCTCTGGGGGGACGATGTGGCGGAGCTCCGCTGGGTGCCGGAGAACTCGGGTGAGTACCGATTACGTCTGCTGGATACCCAAGGGCTGACCTTGAAAGATGTTCCCAATATGGGACTGCGTCTGCTCAAAGATCAGCCCCCTGCGATTACCTGGGTATCCCCGGTCGAGGATGTGTTGATGCGGGAGGGCGACAGTCTGCCCCTGCAATGGCGGGCTGAAGATGATTACGGGGTCCGGGAAAGCCGGGTCTGGATTCGTAAAAACCAGGACCAGCCGGTGATCAAGACTGTGGCCGCTGTAGATGGGCTGTACCGTCTCGATGTTTCTGACTGGCGTCTGGGCGGAGGCGATAGCCTCGAAGTTCGCGCCTTAGCACTGGATGCGCTGGGGCAGCAGGGCGAATCGGCGCTGCGCAGCCTGGAGGTGGCCGGGGGATTGGACCACCCGGATGCTCAGCGCTATTTGCAGGAATTGAGCCATCTCCAGGAGCAGATGGATACACAGGAAGCACAGATTCTGAGCCTGGCCGAAGCCCGGGCTACGATTTTCGAAGCCACCGAATATCAGACCCCCAGCGCGTTGGAGGATTTGGAGTATAACCGCAATCGATGGGCCTTGATGACCCAGCAGGTGGATGCGCATCTAAACCGCCTGCGCATGCAGGCGGATGAGCTTCGGGGGATTCCCTTCTTTGAAGCCGGTCAGGAGTCCTTGGAACTACTCGCCCTCTATGCAGAGCAGGAGCGGCGGGCCATGCATGCCGCAGACCCCGAGAGTTTGCAGAAACACCCCGGGCCGGAAGGGGTCTGGGAACTGGGACAGCCCCTGCTTCGTGAGTTGGAGGCCCGGGCTTCATTTGCCTTGCCTGCGCTGCAGGCGGCCAAACTGGAATCCATGATTGCTGTGGCGGCGCCGCGTCTGGATGCCGCGTCCCGGCGATTGCTCTCCGATCTGCGCCACCGTGCGGTGATCTTTGCGGGGCAACATGCTCCGGAACGGGTGGAGCCTCTGGAGCAGCTGGACCTCTCCCTCGGCAAAAGCGAAACCCGGGGGCTGCTGCAGGAGATGTGGCTGGGTCGAAACAGCTATGTGAAAGATCCGGGGATGATGGGGGGAGATGCCAAACGGGTGGCTTCGATCAATCACTCCAGTTTGACCAGTCTGGGGCTGAAAGCGGATCAGCGGGTTTCCATGCGCTGGCGGGGCAGCCTCCTGATTCACAAAGCCGGAAGCTACGGATTTCAGCTGGAGTCGGACGACGGGTCCCGCATGAAGGTAAAGGGAAGCTGGGTCGTGAACAACGATGGGAATCACGGCATGCAGCGCAGAGAGGGGCGGATTCAATTGAGTGCGGGCCTGCACCCTGTGGAAATTCTGTATTACAACTCGGGAGGTCAGGGTGGCATTATTGCCCGCTGGCAGCCTCCCGGGCGCAAAGACTGGCAACTGCTTCCAGAGAGTCATCTGCGTTCCAACTTCGATGAAGGGGCCTCACTGCTTCGCTTTCATACGCAGTCTATGCGGCGCGAGCTGGAGAAAGAGGCCAATCAGCTTCGTCAGCTGAATCAACTGGCGGATCAGATTCGTTCCCGTCTGCGCAAGGATGAGGAGACGGGTTTGGAGGCGCTGTTGACGCAGGAGGATCTGGATCCGGAGTTGTTGGCAGAACGGATTCAGGCTGAGGCAGATGCCCTGCGCAGTCGTGCTGAGATTGAAGGTGATGAACGCTTAGAGCGTTTGGCGGCTGAATTGGACGTTGCGGCGGAGAACAGTGATGCGGAGGCTGCGGAGCGGGCGCTGGATGCGGCGGAACAGGTATTAAAAGACCGGGAGCAGGCTGCCTGGGAAGATCGCATGCGGGGAGAGCTGGAGCGTGCGGCTGCCTTAGTGGAGGAAAGCCGGAGCCTGCGGGATCAGGCCGAGGGCGATCTTGCCCGGGAAGCGGAACTGGCCGCACAGTTGCAGGAACAGGCGGATCGTCTACAGGATCAAGCGGAACAACGTCCGGAAGCGGAAGGGGAACGAAGCCGGGATCAGGCCCTGGAGGCGGCTGCCCGTGAGGCACAGGCCCTGGCCAAAGACTTGGATGCTCTGGCGGGGACAGAAACGCCTCAGGAGGCTCAGCTAGAAAAGCTGACGCAACGTGCGGAACAGGTGGAAGACACGTTGGCGCGCGCACAAGAGGCTTCGGCACAGGCCTTGGCTGGAGCGGAAGATGCATTACAGGCGGCACGTTCCACCGAATCGGAGCAGGTGGCAGCAATTCGGGAACGCTTACAAGCTCTGGAGGACGTGAATCCTGAAGAGGCCTTGGCGGCCCTTGCACAGGAAGAGCAGGCGCTCAAACAAATGATTGATGGCTTGCGTGAACCCCTGTCTCTGCAGCGTGAAGCTCCGCAGACCTTGAGTCCGGAAGATGTGGCTCAGCGTCGCATGGCGGATGCGTTGGAACGCCAGAGCCGGGAGCAGCTTTCTGCGCTGGAACAGGCCCTGGAGCAAGGTGATTCGGAAGCTGCCCGCGAGGCGCTGGCTTCGCTGGAACAGGAATTGGCCGAGACGCAACCTCTGCTGGGTGCACTGGAACAGGCCCGTTCTGATGCTTTGACCGAAAAGGAGGAACAGGCGCTACAACAGGAACTGCGTGAAGCGACCGCAGATGCTCTGACTCCTGAAGAAGCCGCTCAGTATGATCGCTGGGAGCGCATGGCCCGGGCCCGTGAACGGGTGGAACGTTTATCCGAAGAGGCTGCCGCCCTGGAGGAGAAACGGGATCGCGAACGTGCAGAAGCTTTGGCTCAGGACGTGGCGGAGGCCGCGCAGAAGCTGGAGGCTTCGAGGGGAAATTCGGCGCAACAGGCCGCATGGGCTCCGGAGCAACAGGATCGTATGGATGATGCCCTGAACCGGATGCAGCCCCTCCGGAACCGCCTGGAAAAGGCGGAAATGGCAGAGCGAGCGGAGCGGAAGGAATCGGATCAGGCCAAATTACAGGATGAAGCGACCCGGGTTGCGGAACAGTTGGCACGTGAGCTGGCCAAAGGGCGCAGCGAGGAAAGCCGCCGACTGAGCGAGATGGCCGAACGGGTGGCAGAAAAGGCGGCTGTGGATAATCTGGAAGGCGCTCAGCAGACCTTGGCGGCGATGGAACGACAAATTGAAGAATGGGCGGAAGCTTCGGGCGAACGGAGCCGGGAGCGCAGTGAACCCAGCCCTGCCGATGCGGCTTCTGCGGAAGAGTTGTTGGCCCGTGCGGCTCAGGCCTTTGCACAGGAACAGATTCAGCAGGAGACGGTGGAACGTTCGCTGGAAAGAGCTCCCGGCTTGGCCGAACAAGGCGAATTTGAGCGGGCAGCCCGCAAGCTCGAGGCTGCAGGGGCTGAAGAGAACCTGGCCGAGCAGGCGGAAGCGTTGGAGGCCCGGAAACGGGATCTGGCGGAGCAGGCCCTGGAGCGGGCGATGACCCAGGAGAAAGATAAGCGCAAACGGAATGAACTGTACCGCGCGGCCGAGAAGCTGGCGGATGGAGATCTGCGTCGCGCGGAAGATCACCTCAAACGGGCGGGGCAGTCCAAACTGCAACAGGAAGTCAAACGCCTCAAACAAGAAGGCGAAAAGCTGGCTCAGGAGATTCGCGATGCGGCTCAGGAGGCGAAGCAGGAGATTGGCGAGGCGAAACGAGGGCAAGAAGCGCTGGAACAGGCGCTGGAACAGCTGGCCGCTCAGGCAAAGGCTGCTGAAGAAAAACAGGCGCAGGCCGCAGAACAACAGCAGACAAACGACGAAAGCGCTGCCAAGGGGCAAGCGTCCGGCTCTGAACAAGCGGGAGCGGAAGCCCGTGCCGAACAAGCGGCACAGACCGCGGCGGAAAAAGCCGCGCGTGAGGAAAGCAAAGCTTTGGCGGAGAAAGCCCGCTCGGAAGCGGGAAATCAAAAATTTGAACGTGCCGCAGAGCTGGCCAAACAGGCGGCCGAAAAAGCTGAGGAGGCGGCTCTTGCTGCTCAGGCGGCTGAGGCGGCAAAGGATGCGGCTGAGGCAGAAAAACAGCTGGCCAAACTGGAGCCGGGGTTGGGGGATCGGACAGAGCAGACAGGTCGGACAGATCCCGAGCAGGAGGAGGGTTCTGCGCAACCAGGCCAGGAGTCTCCGGGCAAGAAAGGCGAACAGACCGCTCAGCAGGAGCAGGAGTCTCCTGGCGAGAAAGGCGAACAGACCGCTCAGCAGGGGCAGCCATCTCAGGGCGAGAAAGGTGAGCAGTCTGCCCAGCAGGGACAGCAGTCTCCGAGTGAGCAAGGGCAACAATCTGCTCAGCAGGGTCAGCAGTCTCCGAGTGAGAAAGGGCAACAGTCTGCTCAACAGGGGCAACAGTCCCAGGGTGAGCAAGGGCAACAGTCAGCTCAGCAGGGTCAACCGTCTCAGGGCGAGAAAGGTGAGCAGTCTGCCCAGCAGGGACAGCAGTCCCAAGGTGAGCAAGGTCAGCAGTCAGCTCAGCAGGGACAACAGTCCCAAGGTGAGCAAGATCAGCAGTCTGCCCAGCAGGGTCAGCAGTCTCCGAGTGAGCAAGGGCAACAGTCTGCTCAGCAGGGTCAACCGTCTCAGGGCGAGAAAGGTGAGCAGTCTGCCCAGCAGGGACAGCAGTCTCCGAG
>DIYK01000110.1:13578-60467 GCA_002429005.1 Verrucomicrobia bacterium UBA6056 | reverse complement strand
AGTGAGCAAGGGCAACAGTCTGCCCAGCAGGGACAGCAGTCCCAAGGTGAGCAAGGTGAGCAGACTGCTCAACAGGGGCAACCGTCTCCGGGGGAGAAAGGCGAACAGTCTGCCCAGCAGGGGCAGCCATCTCAGGGTGAGCAAGGGCAACAGTCTGCTCAGCAGGGTCAGCAGTCTCCGAGTGAGAAAGGGCAACAGTCTGCTCAACAGGGGCAACAGTCCCAGGGTGAGCAAGGTGAACAGTCTGCTCAGCAGGGGCAGCCGTCTCAGGGTCAGCAAGGTCAGCAGTCAGCTCAGCAGGGACAACAGTCCCAGGGTCAGCAAGGTCAACAGTCTGCTCAACAGGGGCAACAGTCCCAGGGTGAGCAAGGTCAACAGTCAGCTCAGCAGGGACAGCCGTCTCAGGGTCAGCAAGGGCAACAGTCTGCGCAGCAGGGTCAGCCGTCCCAGGGTCAGCAAGGGCAACAGTCTGCGCAGCAGGGCCAGTCGTCTCAGGGTCAGCAAGGGCAACAGTCAGCTCAGCAGTCCCAAGGTGAGCAAGGTCAGCAGTCAGCTCAGCAGGGACAACAGTCCCAGGGTCAGCAAGGTCAACAGTCTGCTCAACAGGGGCAACAGTCCCAGGGTGAGCAAGGTCAACAGTCTGCGCAGCAGGGTCAGCCGTCCCAGGGTCAGCAAGGGCAACAGTCTGCCCAGCAGGGTCAGCCGTCTCAGGGGCAACAAGGTCAGCCGTCCGCACAGCAGGGGCAGATGGATCGGACTGAGCAGACAGGTCAGACAGATCCTCAATCGCAACTGGTTTCTGCGCAACCTGAGCTGGGTTCGATGCAACAGGATCAGGCTATGTTGGTTGCCGCTGCTGAAGCGGAGCAGCAAGGGTTTCTGGATGAGGCGCTTACCCAGTTAACTCAGGCGGAGAGTTCTTTACAGGATCTGGCTTCGCAGGATGCATCCGCTGCGTTGGATGCTGCGGCCCAATCCTTGGCCCAAGCTGAATCGGCTTTGGCGCAACAGATGAGTGCTCAGGCTCAGATGGCTTCTGCCGCTCAGGCGATGAGTGCGGCTTCTCCCTCCAGCCCAGCTTCGGCCGCTCAATCTCAGTCCCAATCCCAATCTCAAGCTCAGGGCCAGGGCCAAGGGCAGGGGCAAGGGCAAGGTCAGGCTTCTTCGACTTCTCAGGGCGGAAGCGGAGAGGGGGGATCGCAAGGGCAATCTCAAGGGGGGCTGGAGTCGGATCCTTCGGAACTGGCTGATGGAAAAGCCTGGGACGGGGCTGTTTCCGATCTGCCCAGTGGCGACCGCCAGCGTGGTGGCAATCAGTACTCCCCCTATTTCCGCCGCGCCATTCAACAGTATATGCAGGACTTGCAGAAGGAGCAGCAGCCATGATGAAATTCCTTTCCCTGATGATCCTGATGCTGCTGGCAAGCTTGGGCCTCCGCGCCGAATCGGATGCCGCGGTGGCTGCGGATTTGGCTCACCTGAAAACCATTGCCGAGCCGGATGAGGTGGACCAGGGCATTGCCCGGGGCTTGGATTGGCTGGTGAAGCAGCAGGATCCGGAAAGCGGGGCCTTTAAAGGCAATCTCCCCAACACCTACACCGCGCTGTCCTGTATGGCTTTGATGGCCGCGGGGCATCTTCCCGGGCGTTCCGAATATGGTGAGCATGTGCGCAAAGGCATTCTCTATCTGGTGAAGGTGGCGGAAGAGAAGAAGGGCTACTTTGGCCATGAACGCGAAGGGCGTATGTATGCCCACGGTATCTGCAGTCTGGCCCTCTCCGAAGCCTACGGCATGATGATGACGGAAGAGGAGAATCAGCAGGTTAAGGAGGCCATGGATCTGGCCAACCGGGTCACCTTTGAAGCGCAGGTTACCGACAAACGGAATACGAAAAACTACGGCGGCTGGCGCTACGAACCTCGTCCCAAGGATTCCGACCTGTCGGTTACAGTCTGGTTGGTGCTGGCATTGCGCTCAGCACAGAATGCCCAGCTGGAGGTGCCGGATGAGGTGATTGAGCGGGCCTTAACCTATGTGCGAAACACCTGGGAGCCCGGCAAAAAAAGCTACAGCTATCAGCCCCGCAACAATCAGTCTGTATCCATGCGCTGTGCAGGAGTGGTATGTATGTTGGCCTTGGGCGATAACCACACGGAAGAACTGCGCAAACGTCATGAGCGATCGATGGAGTTTCTCGCGGAGTTTGATCCCAAACGAAACAGCAAGCACTTCTATTATCAGTCCTACTATGTCGCGACAGCGGCAAATATGATTGGCGAAACGCAACGGGAGGATCTCCTGCCCCGCATGGAGGAGGCCTTACTCTCTCTGCAGGAGAAAAACGGATCCTTTAAAAAGCACGGGGGCCATGATGGTGGCGTGTATTCCACCGCCTTTGCCCTGCTTACGCTTAGCGTTCGCTATCAGTATCTTCCGATTTATCAGGAGTAGCCACACCCTGCGTGCGGAAAAGTTGCCCGGGAAGAATACGCCCTTTGGCCCCATCGGGCTGTTCGTAGTTCAGGCTGCCCCGGCTCACTTCCACCTGAACCCGCTCCGCTTCGTAACGGACTTCATAGGAACTGGGAGAGGGGAGCAGTGTGATCGGATCGGTGATCAAACTTAGGCTGGGGTTGCCGCCGGGAATGACCATGGAGAGGCTGCCTTCGAGTAAAAAGAGCCGGGGTTCCTGACGCAGCGTTTTCCCCAGGCGAATGCGGCTGCCGGGTTCCAGACGAATGAGGGTGCCATCGAGTAGACTGATTTTGCTGGCCTGAAGGCTCTCTAATTCTTTGCGTCCAGGCAGGAAGCCGCCCTTGAGTTGACGACTGCCCTGAGCCATGACCCCTTCTTCGAGCAAGGCACGGGGCGGGCGTAATAGCGCATGGGTGGCTGCAACAAATAAGGCGCTGGCTACGAAACCAATCGCAAGGACCCGAATCTGCTGTGGCCGGGATCGGGCTGGGCGGCTTTCCAACGAGCTTGAGATTTCCGATGGCTTTCGGTTGCTCATAGGCTGGCGGCTCTCGCTGGGGGATTCCGAGAGCATAGCCTGAAACAAGTCCAGACTGACCGCACAGCGTCGGACATGATCCGGGAGCTCAAAAGCCTTCCCCTCCTTACGACGTCGTTGCACCAGTTCCTGCAGTTCTTCTAACTTAATCTGAGGGGCCTGTTCCGGATCTTCCTGTTGCTCCAGCCAGGTTCTCAGTTGAGCGCGCGCAGGGTTGCCCTCCGGGTTGGCCTCGAGTTCTTTCAAGGCATGAACCAGGAGCTCCCTGTCCCTCTCGGATGGTGGAGGAATTGCGTTCTGGGGATCGCTCATACTCATAAAGCGTCCCGGGTAGAGGATTTCGTACAGCCAATAAAAAAAATCATGAAGATTCCTCGTTTTCGATGCGGCTGCGCAGATTTCGAAGACCCCGTTTCAGGGTGGGGCCAATACTGTTCAGCGGAATCCCGCTGCAGAGTTCGATTTCTTTGTAGCTGAGCTCCTGTAGGAAAAAGAGTTCAATGACACAGCGCTCCCGCGTGGGCAGGGCCTGAATATGGGTTTGCAGCCACTCGCGCTCCAGTTCCGGTGCCGGTGAGGAGCTATGACCTTCATCGGGTTCCGCTTCCTGTTCATCCCGGTAGCGTCGATTTTTTCGAATATGATCAATGGAGCGATTCCGCACCAGGGTGTGCAGCAGGGGCATGAAGTCCGATTCGCTGCGGCAGCTCTTGAGCAATTTTCGTTCATGAGCCAAGAGGTTCACCCAGACCTGTGAGGCCACATCCTCACAGGTAGCGCGGTCGGCGCTGTAGCCGTATTTAGAAAAGGTCCGTCCGGCCAGGGCAATCAGCAGGGGGCTCAGTTCAGTGACCAGCCGCTCCCAGGCCTGTGGATCATCCTCCCTGAGGATTCGCGCAATCTCCTGCATAGGCCATCTATAGGCGCTGCTCCCGGATCTTCCAAGCGCAATTCCACTGCTCAAGGTTGCAGCAGGGGCTGAAGCAGTTCTGCCTGCTCTTGAAGATACCAGTCATGAAGGCTGTTTCCGCGTTCGATATAACTGCGGGTACTGCCTGGGAGGCGCTCAATCCGGAAGGCTGCCCTTTCCAAGCGTTGTGGTCCGGCATTGTATGCGCCCAGTAAGAGACTGCGTAAATCCCCCTGCCAGTCATCCCGGTGCTCATAGAGAAAGACTTGAAGATCGCCGAGGTACAGACGTCCGACCTGCCGGTTGAGCTGTGGCTCAAAGGCCCGATCGAAGGAAATAGCTTCCCCGAAATGTGTTGTAGTGACCTCTCTCCAGGTGCCTTCGCGTATTTGCATTAATCCGCGCTCGCCTTTACTGCCTTGGCGGGAGGGATCACCCTGGCTTTCCAGTTGAATAATCACCTCGAGCAGAGATTCGGTGGCATGATCCAGATTGAGTTCCGGTCTGTCTTGTTCGGGAAGGGTAGCTTGAACGGTACGTCCTTGTTCCTGCGGGGCCCGTTTTTGAGGGCTGGGTTTCCCATCCGGCCGAAGCTCAAGCAAGAGGATTGCCAACAGCAGAGCCGCAGCCCAGAGCAGGAACTGTGAGGGCCGTCGGGCGAAGGAGGGGCTCTCCGGGGCTGTGGGCGGCCAGAGCATGAGGCCAGTATAACAGGTTTCGGGAAGGAAGCAGATCCCCGGAGATGTATGAATTTCACGAGAAATCGCGTCACATTGGTAAGGTTTGGCTCTGACTACTGATATGTACGTATCAATACGGAGTTTTTATGCGAGTGATCCTTATGCTGTTTTCCGCCCTCTTTTTTCATTCCAACGTTGTCGTGGCCCAAGAATCGGTCCACGAATTTACGGTGTCGTCCATCAGTGGCGACCCTGTAGAACTGTCTTCTTACGAAGGCAAGGTTCTCCTCATTGTGAATACCGCCTCCAAATGCGGCTTCACCAAACAATACAAAGATCTCGTCGCCCTGCAAAAGGCCTATGCAGATCAAGGTGTCGTGGTTATCGGCTTCCCTGCCAACAACTTCGGACGTCAGGAGCCGGGCTCAAACCAGGAAATTCACCAGTTTTGCCGGGATACCTACGGGGTGGATTTCCCTATGATGGAAAAAGTCTCGGTCAAAGGAGAAGATCAGCATCCTCTCTTCCGTTACCTGACCCAAACCGATAATCCGGACTTCAAAGGGAATGTCCGCTGGAACTTTGAAAAGTTCGTGGTGGGCAAGGATGGAAAGCTCCTCCGCCGGTTCCGTTCCATGACCAACCCCAATGGGGATAAAATGCGCAAGGCCTTGGATGAGGCGCTGGCGCAGGTTGTGGAATAAGCTTTTTGTAGGGTTTGTGAGAGTTTTCCCGCAGGGACTGCGGGACTACGGACCCTTTCCCGCAGAGACTGCGGGACTACGCATGTTTCCCGCAGGGACTGCGGGACTACTACTTTCAGTCTGCTTTGCTGGCTTCGAACTCTCTCAGAGTTGTCGGAAGAGGCTGTGGGCCGAGCTGCCACTCTTCAGGAAGGGCTTCAAAGCGCTCTTTGTATTCCTCAATGCGGTCTTCGACCAGACCTTGAGCTACCAGCTCTTCTTCGCTGGTTTGAGCCAGGTCCCCAAACTCCTCGGTCAGCCCTTGCAAACGGGTTCGCATCTGTTCGAGGACAGGAGCTAAGGCAGGATCTGCTGCGAGATTGTGGATCATATCGGGATCTTTCTCCACATCATAGAGCTCTTCGATGGGTTTTTCGTCCTCGAAGAAGAGCTGATTCGCGCCCTCGAGCCGGCCTTCAGCCCAGGCTTTACGCATGATGGGCATGATGGGTTGCTGTTCCATATATTTCTGGTTTTGTGCCCAGGGAAGCTCTGGCGCAAAATTTCGGATATAGTGCCATTGTTTATCCCGAACGCAGCGGACATAGTCGAAAACCTCGTCCATGCGATCCCGGCCGGCAAACACACATTCCCGTGGAGGCGCGGCATCGGGGCCCAGAAAGACCTGACCTTGATAGTGTTCGGGAATGGGGGCACCGGCCAGTGCGAGCAGCGTGGGCGCTACATCCACCCAGGCGACCAGATCGTCACAGACGGATCCGGGTTCCAGGGTGCCCGGCCAGCGGACGATCAGTGGCAGGTGAATGCCGGCGTCATAACACCAACGTTTTTCGCGGGGGAGACCGCGGCCATGGTCTGAGAGGAAAATCACAATGGTGTTGTCGCGCAGCCCTTGATCATCCAACCATTTCAGGCGGGCTCCGATTTGGGCATCGATCACTGAGAAATTGTCGTAATAGTCCGCTACCTGCTTCCTGGATTCAGGACAATCGATAAGGTGGGGGGGCACCTGGGCCTGGTCAGGGTCGTGTGGGGCTAAGCCTTCTGCCTCCGGAGGCAGGGGGTGATGCCAATTGGGTCGCAGATCTCCAAACATGGCCGATTCATGGGAATGACTGAAATTTTCATAGAGGAAAAAAGGCTGTTTCGGGGCGTTCTGTGTATGCCAGGGCTCCTGGGTGTCACACCAGCCTTCGGTCGGTTCAAAATTGAAATCCAATTTGCTGGGCCAGGCAACATAGCGCCCGGCATCGCGAAGTTCATGCGTGTAACAGCGCGGTGGATGGCTCAGCGTGCTGCGCATATGGTGATTTCCCTTGGTCCAGGGGTAACAGCCGATCATCATGCCCCCGCGGCTGGGGGCGCAGACAGGGGCGTGGCTGAAGGCATTGGTAAAGCGCATGCCTTCGGCTGCGAGCTGGTCGAGGTTGGGGGTCTGAGCGTAGCTGTCTCCATAACAGCCCAGATGCCGGCCGACATCTTCTCCCTGTAATACTAAGATATTGTATGTTTCCATGCTCTAGAGCTAAGAGCTCTGGGAGAGCGTGGAAAGCAAAATCGGGCGGAACTGAGCTTCTCCCTGATTTCCATTTCGATTTCGATTTTGATTTCGCTGCAGGGGGCTATGCTTCTCAGATGAATGAGTTGCAAGGCCGGATTCTGGATATGGGGGATGACCGTATGTTGGCGGAGGCCGAGGATGGCCGACGGATCTGGGTCTCCGGCGACGCGGTACCGGGGGATGTGGTTCGTTTTCGACTGAAAGGCAAACTGGGGGAGGTGATGGAGCGGCTGGAGGATGCGCCGGAACGGGTTGAGCCGGCCTGTCCCCTGGCTGTACCCTGCCCGGGATGCCTGTTGCAGGCCCTGCCGATGTCCCGTCAGTTGGAACTGAAAGAAGGCAAGGTGCTGGAAACGCTCAAGCGTCTGGGCGGACTGGAGCCGCAGGAGTGGCGCGGCATCGTGGCCTCCCCCCGGGAGCTGGGCTATCGCAACAAGCTGGATCTGAACATTCGAGGCCGCGAGTTGGGTTACCTCCGGGGCCGCGAGTTGCTGCCTGTGAAGGACTGTCCCCTGGGTGCGGATCGCCTACGGGCAGCCCTGCCTGAACTGCGCCGCTGGCTGCAGGGCCTGGACAAACCCAGGTTGAAGCGGGTGATGCTGCGCTGTGATTCGGCTGCGGATGAACTGCACCTGCTGCTACAGGGACGGGCTGGACGGAACGAATTGCGGGACCTGGGCGAACGCTGTCAGGTGGCGTCCTTGTCCATCCGGGAGGATGTGGGCCGTCCCTGGAAGACGCTGCTGGGGAAAGCGACCTTATCCTTTGAGCTGATGGGGGAACGCTTTGAGGTTCGGGAGGATGGCTTTTTTCAGGTGAACCTGGAGGCGGCAGAGCTGCTCTTGCGCGAAGCGCAGGCCTGGATGAAGGAGATGGGCGGGGAGCGTCTGGTGGATCTGTTCTGCGGCTGTGGATTTTTCTCGGAACCTGCCCGTAGCTGGCTGCCGGATCAATTGGGACTGGATATGCAGGTTTCCCGTCCGGGAGACCGGGCCTGGGATTTACGCAAAGGGCTGCCAGAGGATGTGCAACCGCGGGAGGGCGATCTCTGGATACTGGATCCCCCTCGCAGTGGCCTTCCTGAGAAATTGCGCGAACAGTTGGCCGAACTCTATCTGCCGCACTTGCTCATCATCAGCTGCAACCCCGCTACCTTGGCTCGCGACCTCAAAGCCATGGGGGGATACCGCATCCGCCGCGCCCAGGCTTTCGATCTCTTCCCGCAAACCTCTCATGTGGAGAGCTTGGTCTGGGTAGAGCGCAATGACAGTATCTTTGCTTAGTGGAATTATTGGCTGCGCTTCTGTCAGCTCTGCTTCCCATTCATTAATCCCAAGCTGGGATGATCTCCCTGCTCATTCTTTCCTATTGTGCTGCAGGGGCTTGGCTCTTGACTCTCTGTATCTTCCTATTCAGGATTCGCATCTCGTTTGCATATTTCGGATAGAGACGGCCCATCTATTTGAATCATCCTCCAGCAATCCATGGGTACCCTGATGATGAATCTTCGTTGCAACTTCCTGCGAGGGGCGGGCTCATATTTCCGCGCTGTCCAGCAGCTTTTCATCGCCGCAATCCTGCTGTTTCCGTTTCTGCCAGTCCTGGGTTCTCCCTTCCATGACGCAGCCCGAAGTGGAGATGACGGGGCGTTAAGGCGTTTGATTTCCTCTGGGGCGAATCCGGATGTGGTAGATAAAGCCGGTCTGACCCCGCTGGCTCGTGCAGCTGAGGCCGGTCAAACAGAGGCCTTACGCATGCTCCTGCTCGCACCGGCTTCGGTTGAGGCTCCCAGTGCGGTGACTCCTCTTTGGCTTGCTGCATCCGCTGGGTATGTTCACAGCATGAGGGCCTTACTTCTTGCTGGAGCCTCCCCGGAGCGGGTAGGTGGGAAAATGCAGCCTAGCAGTCCCTTACAGGTAGCCGCTACCAAGGGGCATATAGAAGCGGTTAACCTGCTGCTGAAGTTTGGCGCAGATCCCCTCAGAAACAATGCGGCCGCTGAGAACGCCATCACGCTGGCCCGGAAAGCCGGCCATAAAGAAGTGGCATTGCTCTGTGAGAAGGCGGCTTTGCTTCCAATGGAGGTTCCGGTAGTCCCTGCAACGGCGATCCAAGTAACCCCGGATCAGGATTTGACCCGCATCACTCGGGATGCGCCGGATGGTGCTGTTTTGCTGCTGGCTCCGGGTAGCTACGAGCGGCAGTTGCAAGTGGTAAACAAATCCTTAACCATCCTCGGAGCCGCTGAGGGTAAAAGTATCCTGTTGGGACCCGAGGACGGAAAAACCACAGCCGTATATGTTCAAGAGGGTACCCTACACCTTCATGGCGTGACCCTGGCGCCCCCCGGAGAAAAACAACTGGCACTATACCAGCAGGGAGGGCAGGTCCGGTTGACGGAGAATCATTTCCGAAAGCTTCAGGATCATGGCGTATATGTGGTTGGCGGTAAGCTGGATGTATCCGGTTGCCGTTTTGAGCAGGGGCAAAACATGGCCATTGCTGGAATAAAGAATTCCAGCATCCGGGTACAGGATAGTCAGTTTACTGACTTTAAGAAGAGCGCCCTGTTTCTGGAGGACAAGGGCGTGCTGCAGGTCCTCAACTGCTCGTTTCAGGATCTCCAGGAAAATGCGGTGTATGCTAAATCCGGGGGGCGGGTTCTGGTTGCGGACAGTCAGATCCGCGATGTGAAAGGAGGCGGGGTATATGGGCAGGACCTTCTATCTCTGATCATCCGGAATGTTGAGCTCGAGCGAACGTCGCGACCGCTGACCTCCATGGACAACCAACGGACGGTGATCCTGGGCTGTACGATAACGGAATCGCCTCAGGCACTTGGCTTCTATGGTCGTTCTGCGGGCCCGATGCTGGTGACCGACAATCGCATGTCGGACCTGAAACTGGGTGTCCAGGTCGAGCTCAGCGCTGACGAAGCGGTAGCTGTGGTGGGGAACTGGCTGAAACGGATGGGACAGGGAGGCATTTACATCCTGGGACAGAATGGGGAACATCGTGTCGTAGTAGCGGAGAATGCCGTGCTTTCTTTCCCAAAGGTTGGCCTCTTTTTCGATCAGACAGGTCGTGTCCGGGTTCGGGGAAATACCTCCATTGGGGTGGGGGAGACCTCGATGGGAATCTCTTTACAAAACGGAGCCCAGGCCTTGATGGCCAACAATACGCTAGGGTCTCCCAATGCCGCTCTGAATTTTTTTAAAACGGTTCCGGGGAAAACGATTTTGTTCCGTGAATGGATCCTGGGACCGGTTCTGAGTCAAAACCTGACGCCGATTCAGGGCCTGGAGCACCGCCACTATTTGGCCGCTCAGCGCAATCCGGAGTTGAAACAGGGCCTGGAGCTGGCCGTCGATCAGATCCGACAGGCTGTATCCGAGACTGGTCCGGATGAAGCCCGGCTGTTGTCAGAGGGGCTGGCCGCCTTGGACCGTGCGAAAGCAGAGGTCCGTAATGCAGCGGCTACGCTGTCCCGGGTGATGGTTTCTGTGGAGGATCAGGTGGGGCGGGTGGAAAAGACGCCGGTGAAGGTGTATGCGGCGGAGGATGCGGATTTAGAGACCGTTTTGGTCAGCAAAAAAAAAGGAGCCAGTCTGTATTTGCTGCCGGGGCAGTACTGGATTGTTCCCGGTGATCACGAGTCTCTGGCTCAACGGGTGAATCTGAAACCTGCTGAGCGTAAACGGATCGCCCCGAAGGTGGAGGATGCGATCTGGATGAACCTGGGAGTGGGGCTATCGACAGACACCCGCCCCATTCTGGTTACCCTGCGTGACTCTGAGGAGACCCGGGCTCTGCTTCCTTGGATCCGTCATGATGGAAGCTATGTGGATTCGGTACCTGCAATGCGGGCTGACGTGACAGCGCCGCAGATCAAGGAGGCCCGGAAGGCCTTGCTGGAGGTGTATGCCTCCACCTATGCCGCCCCGAAACACATCGAAGACCCGGCTGAAGCTGCGGAGCAGAAGCGGCTGTTTCAGGCACAGCGTCACTTCGGGGATGCCCTCATGGCCCTGGTAGGCCGACCGGAGGATCTGACGCCCATTTCCTCCACCTTCACGGCTGAGACCCCCGGGCTCACCTGGAAACGAATGGCAACCCTGCTTTCCTTGGTCGAGGCCCGTAGCGGAAGCTTGGCCGAGGGGGAACTTCAGAGCTGGTTAAGCTCCGAGCTAAGCGTTCAGCGGGTTTCCGCAGCCGTGGCTCTGGCCCGCTTGGGTGATCTCCGGGGCTTGCCGGTGTTACGGGCCTATCTGCGCAAGCCGGATCCCTTGTGGCTTGCAGAGGATGCATCCTGGCTCTTGCTGCGGGATGCTTCCGGGGAGACCCTGGAGACCATGCGGGCCTTTTTAGGGGTGTTGGAAGAGGCCGCCAGCCCTGAGCGTCCTCTGCAGTTCGAACCCAGGGCTTCCGCTGCTTTGTTGTATTTGCTGGCATATGGTAACGCAAAGGACCTGGCCCGGGTGGGAAGATACCCCTTATCTCCGGATCATGCGAAATGGCTTGCAGCAGCGGCGGATGACCCCATGCCCTTGCTAAGCTTACTTGTCGGAGAGGAACATTTGAGAACGGCCGCACCCAACCACATGGCGCTGTTTCTCGACCGGGGGGCAGCCGAAGCCAAAAGCTGGGCCGGGATGCTTGATAAACTCATTGCCACGCATGAACACCGCGTCGCCGCGAATGCACCCGGCCTTTCGGTCCCAGATCGCAAAACCGCCTACAGCAAAAGTCTGAATACCTCGATGCTGTTTCAATCCCATCTGTGGCCGAACCGGAAGCTGGTCGATTTTTATATGCCTTTCAAAGGGAACACCACTCCAATTCGGCCAGAGGCCACTCCTTACGAAAATATCGCCTCGTACCATCCTTGGTTTCTGGAGCCGGGCATGCTGGATTTTGTGCTGCGGGAATTTGCCAAGGGATACCGCTTTCATCTCTATCATTTGGATCTGGTGCCGCTGGAGAGCATCGATGCTCAGGTGCAAGGCATGGCCAAACCTCCTGCCGGGTATCAACTCTACCGGCATGTCCGCCAGCTTTCCCAGGGCTGGTTTATGAACCGGAAACATCTGCTGCCTATGGGGCAGGTACCGTTTCCCTTCATCACCCGGTATCGGGAAGCGCCCGGGTCCGTGGTGGGTGGCGGGATCAGCGGCATCCTGGATCTGGAGACCCATTGGCGGGATAACGGGGTGGAAGTGGCTATTCGCTTCCGGAATGATTTCTACTATCACCGCGCCGCCTTTTCGATGAAGCCGGCCCGGGATTTTAAGCAGTTTCCCTATGCAACTCAAGGAGGGCGAAGCCTGATCCATTCCGTGCAGTTGCGGAGAGGGACGGAGGTCTTTCCGGCCCAAAACCTGCGAGCCTGGGATGGGGAGGCGCATCGGTTTTTCGCCAAACTGGATTCCGAATCCCTTGCCGACCTGTGGGTGGATGTGGAGCTCCGTTTTCTGGACCAGCCTCCTTTGCAGTTTTCCGAATCCCTGAGTTGGGGAGAACTTGCGCTGCAAACCCGACTCAGCCGGCAGGCTTCGGATGAGGCCCGGGGGCGGGCTCTTCAGGCGGAAGGGGATGCTCAGGCTCAACTGGATTGGGCCAATGCCGCTGTGGAAGCGGGCCGGCTCGATCAGGCTCGACAGGCGTTTCTACGGACGATTGCACTCTATCCGGATGAATCCTTACTCCTCAGTTCGGCAGCGGCTCTGGAAACGCGAGGGGGTCTTGCGGCTTCGCTGGCGATAGTGGAGGATGGCATAAAACGCTTTCCCCGAAGCCGCGTGATGAATGGGGAACTCGTCCGCTTTCATTACCGGAATGATCAGTACGGGGCAGCCATAAACGAGGCCCGCAAGCTGCTGGGGCGAACTCCCGGGGATCATCAAATTCGCTTTACCCTGGCCTGTTGTCTGCTGATGGAGAATCAGCCGACGGAGGCACTCCAGCACTTGAAACAGCTGCCGCCAGAATTTTCGCCCTTTTATCTGCATGTGTTGCGCTATGTGGCTGCCGGGCTTTCGCCTGAGCATAACGCCAAAGAAGAGGTCGAGGCGCTCTGGGCCTATGAAAAACTGGAGAGCAGCTCTGCGGCAGACAAGGCGTTGATCCGGGTCTTGCTGGGCTATGGGCAGGCCTGGCGGGTCCTTGAACAGAAAGAACTGAACCTTGAACCGGTTCAGGCCTACAGCCTCTCGGGCTTCCGTATGCTGCTGCAGCAGAAGCCTCAAGAAGCTGCATCCCAATTTACCCTGGCGACGGAACAGTGGTCTGATCGCCTGGAATACCGTTTATCCAAACAGATGCTGCAACAGCTGCAGCAGGTGAAAGAGGAGACTCCCTAATGCGTACATGGAATCTGTTGATGATCTGTCTGATGACCTGGTCGCTGAACGCTCAGAATCCGAATCTGGATGAGGCTGTGGATGGAACGGTGACGGAGGGAGGGCTTCAAGGGGAGCCTGCAGACTCGGTCGAGGAGGGCATGGAGCTCCAGGGGGAAGAGGGGGAACGTGATCCGGAAGAGGGAACCGGGCTGGAGGATGAAGGGGAACGCGGTCCGGAAGAGGAAGCCGGGCAGCAAGAAGAGGGCGGACAACTTGTGTCGGAACCCATGGGAGAATCGAGACCGATCCGTCCGGGGGATGGGGAAGGGGAACCCGGTGAGCTAGCTGCCGCAACGGAACCCTATCTGGTTGGCAAAGGACAGGTGGTTCTGCGTTACCTGACCCGGGAAGAAGATTTTCTTTCCGAGGAGGAGGCGGAGCAGGGAGGGGGCAGCATTGTCGCGGCCCTGAAGGATGTCAGACAGCAAATGGTGAATTCCCGCGGGCGGATGACGGAGAGTATCCGCCGACGTCTGACCGCGACGGCAACCTATCCTTTGGAAATCTATGTGCGCGAAGAGTCCCCGGAACGCTGGATTCTCCACCTAAAACCGTCGCAACCCGCCGTGCGGGTTCCCCCTTTTATTCAGGCCGGCATCCAACGCTCCCTGAAACGGGAAGCCCGGGAAGTTCTGGCAGAGTTGCAAGCCTGGGAACAGCCTTTGACCCTGCAGCAGATTCTGGAGCTGAAACTGAAAGGCGAATCCACTCAGGAGTTGGTCAGGCCTTTTGAACCACTCATCATGTGGCCTCGACCGGAGGTCACCCTCGGCTTGCGGCGGTCAGTCACCCCAAAAGTGACCGAGTTGAAGTTTTATCAAATCACTCCCCGGGGCCTGCGGCCGATCGAAAAACTGGCCGGGAAAAGTCCACTGGTCGTGGAGGTGTGGTTTAACCGTCCTCCGGATCGACACGTTCACCAGGTGCGGATGCGGGCCGGAGACGGGCCTGTCCGTCAGATCGTGGCCCAGCGGGTGGATGAAAACCGCAGACGCTTTATGACCCCTGCCTTTGTGCTTTGGCCGGAATCCGAAGATCTACCCACCCCGAACGAGGAGGGCCGCTGATGAACGCGTCATCCTTTTTTTCAAAACTGCTGTATGTGGCCTTATTGAGCAGTGGCTCCTCTTCGTTGCGGGCCCAGCCCGAGGCTGTGATCCCCGTCCCGAGTGTCCGGCCTGATGGATCAGCAGATCTGATCCGCGGGACCTTGAAAGGAACCTGGATGCTTTCGTATGGGGATGCCCAACTGGGTCAGGTGACGGGCACGGCTACGGCGAATGCGGATGGCACTCATGTGGTATTGGAATTGGTGCATCGTCCAACCCGGCAGGTGCGGAGCATGGAGTCGACCCGGGTCACCTGGAATGGTTCCAAGGTCCGTATTGAACTGGTGGGGCGCTCTCCGCACGGTCCGCCGGTGGAGGCCCCCGACCTGTCAGAGCTGCCAAAAGTGATGGCTCCGGAAGCTGCGGAAGAATTGATCGTCCGGGTGGAGGATGCGGAGGAACGGATTCCGTTGCTGAGCTATGGCATGCCGGATGCAGACCGCGTGGTTCTGGAACTGGAGCAGCAGGAGGATGGCTCCCTGACCGGGACCTGGAGCTCCCAAGCGCATGCGCTCACCGAACGCGATGCCTATGGGGTGGGCCGCACGGGACGTTTTGAACGCGTGGAGGATCCTGAAACGGGAGAACTTCTGGGAAAACATACGGGGGACGAAATCTGGGAGTTCAACCGCCCAAGCATTGAACTGGTGGTTTCAGTTTCCGATCAGGCCGGGCAGGGATTTGACCGGCCGAACTACGCCTATGCGGATTTGGAAGGATACGGAAACCGGGTGAGGGCAGTCCCTCAGAGTAGCAGTCGTACGCTGATGGTGTTCGGTCGGAATCTTCCCAAACGCAGGGGCGACCGTCAGGAACTACGTTCCGTCGGAGAGACGCAACTGCGTTATGAGATCCTCGCTTTGGAGAATCGCGAGGGCTACCGGATGCATGGCCCGGAATTCCGGGATGGCTGGAAACGGATTCGGGAAATCTACAAAGCGAGTGGGTTTGATGACGAAAAAATCGAAAGGGCTGTGTCGAATCTGGAAGCGCTGGATTCTCTGTTGTTGCGGGTGTGGGTGGAACCGCGTGCACGTTCCGGAACCAAAAAGTTCACCCTGAACGGTGCCAAAGGGGAATGGCCCTTGATGTACGGGGATAACAGTGCGCAAATCGGGTTCTCCCGGGATACCAGTGAGAATGAGCAACTGTTTACGGATACCGTCTTCCCCGGGGAAACCGTGCGGGTGCGCGTGGTGACCCGTCAGGATACACCCTATGAGAAGTTGGCCGTCGTGTTTGGAAAAGGGGATACGGTGTATGGCTTTGATGGAAAACGAACGCTTGAGCTGTCCCGCCAGGGGCCTCAGCCGGATTGGCGTGTGGACCGGACGGGCCTGCCGAAGCCCATGGTGTATGTCAGTAAACCCATCACCCTGTTTTCTGAAGGCTCCGAGCCCCCGCCCGCAGAATCGGGAGGCTACGTGTTTCCGGTGATCGAAGGGAATACGCTCAAAGCCACACTGCCGAGGCATTATGGATTTCTGATTGCTCCTGAAACGACGGAGGCCTTTGTGCATCAGAATCCTGCCCAGTTGGGAACGACCTGGAAGGAAGCTCTGGTCCGTGCCGCCCGCTGTAAGGGGATCGCGGTGTCGGATTTTAATAAAATGACCAACAAAGAGGCAAAGGAGATTTCAAACTTCATCATTACTGAATGGGAGGACCGCAAAATCAGGGTGACCCTTGCGGATCACGCGGCCATGTTGTTGTTGCGGGAGGAATTTGTCCGGATGATGCGGCGGCAATTACAGGAATATGAACAGATTCAAGGGAAAGAAATGCTCCTGGCCTTTGCCGAACAGGTTCGCCCTCAGGTTGAGGGCAAGCGCAGTTCCCCCATCTCCCGGATAGAGATTACCGCCCCCAATGGCCACCCGCTGTTTTTT
Source organism: Verrucomicrobia bacterium UBA6056 (assembly GCA_002429005.1). Taxonomy (GTDB): domain Bacteria; phylum Verrucomicrobiota; class Kiritimatiellia; order SS1-B-03-39; family UBA6053; genus UBA6056. The sequence continues at coordinate 44,198 of DIYK01000110.1, read as the reverse complement.
GGCGCAGTGTATGACGAGGAATGGGTGATGAAGTATTTCAAGCTGAACTGGTTTCAGTTTATGGCATGGAGGGACCGGGCTCTGCAGGAGGGGATGAACAAGATCCGTGAAAATGTGCGGAACTCGTTGACCAAAGCGGAGAATGAACCGGATTGTGATGTGGAGGATCTCCTTGAGCTGACCGCCTATGGATTTGATCATGTGGGCAGGCGGGTGGCCTCCCGCTTGGTGAAACTGGAGGAGGTGGGTACGCCCCCTCGACTGGTTTGGGTTCAGGATAAAGCCGCCCGGCAGGCGGTCATGAACCTGGATGAACTGGGACGTACGGTCCGGGCTCTGGAGGATTATGCAGATCTGGATACCACCTTTGTCCTGCTTACGGCCACGGCGCTGGCCATGCCGATCGGCTGGGTGGGCGAGGCGGGCATGGCCCTCACCCGGGTGGGAACGGGCCTGAATGTAGCCGCTTCCAAGTTGACGGCCGGTGCCTATGGGCTGGCCCTTGCTGTGGATACTGCGGATTTGGCCTACTCGGTTTTTCATGAGCTCCCGAGCAAAGTGTTGCGGGATATGGACAGCAATTATCAGCGCGGGGCCATGTTTGTCACCGGAGTGGAGGGCTACGATGCCGCTGTGGCCCGGGAGAAATCCTGGGCGGGGGTGATGCTGGCCGTCGGCGGCTCTTCATTAGGGGTGTTTGGCAGCAAGGCGAACCTTGCCCACCTGATGAAGCAAATGAAATACAGCAAATCGCTGAATGAATTACGCAAGGGCGGAGCCGCAGCTACGGAAGCCATGCGTGGCGGCGGGATTGAGCGCTTTCAGACCCTGACTCCAGAGCAAAAGGCGTTATTCAGTCATCATGTCGCGGACGCGATGGAGACCGAAGCGACCCGGGGAGCCAACGCCCTGACCCAGAGTCAGCGGGAGGCACTCGATATCTTCAACACGCTGCGAAATGAACCCACCCTGCCTGCCGCGAATTCCGTGCCGGAGGCCCCGGCCCGGTTGGCTCAGTCCGGCGAGTTGGACCGGACGATTCCACCCTCCCAGGTGGATGAGAAAGGTGGAGGGATTACCAGTCATTTGGACCGCCCTCTGATGGATCCGGAGTTACCACGCCCGGTCGCTCCGGATAGCCCGCCGGCAACAGCCAAAGAACTTCAGGCGGAACCGGGGCTGCAGCCGAAAGACCCGGTAACGCTGCCATCGAAGGATCCGAATCTGGCTACACTTCCTCCCAAGAGCCCCAAGGTGACCCTGCCCGGGAAGCCTCCCCAGGTCACGCTTCCTCCCCGGGATCCCACCGGGCCCGTAAGCTTACCCCCCCGGGCTCCCAAGGCAGCTGAACCGACCGGGGTAAAACCCGGATCAGTCACCGCATCCCGACCGGCTCTGGAGCTGCCCCCCCGCAGGAACCCGTTTTCGGAACCCCCGTCCCCCAATCCTCAGGCGGATCTGCTCCCTCGGGGATCACATGAGGCTCTTTCCCGTTCCCGGCTTCGGAGTGCTCATGCCTCGGTTCCCCGGGGAGATCTTCCTCCGTTAAGTCCTCCTGTGCGGAAGCCTGCCCCGTTGACTCCTGCTCCCCGCGACCCGAACCAAGTCGCTTTACCGCCCAGGCAGCCGGAGCTTTCCATTCCATCCTCCAACCCGAGGGTTTCTCTTCCTCCCCGCACTCCTGGGCCCGAGATTCAGCCGATCCGGGATCCAGGCGGGGGGCAACCTGCAAGAGTGGAGGCCGCAGCGACGCAGGCACCGGGCTATTTCCGGGAAGCGCCGACCTTTATGAGTCGTCCGATTGATTTTGACCCTGCGGCAACCCTGGCTCCGGGCTACTACCGGGAGGCTCCGCCCTTGATAAGCCGGCCTGTGGATCCTGAGGTTCCGCAGATAGATCCCCGGGCCTTTGAATCCGGACCGACCCGGGGCTTCTCCGCTCAAGGAGGCGGGATGCCAGTAGCCGAGGCTGCGGTACCGGCACCCCGGGTGCCCCCTCCCGGATTTCCCCGGCCTCATTCAAGCTGGATTCCCAGACCGGGTGCGGAACCGCTGCAGCTGGGGAACATCATCGGGGAAGGGCGTTATGCCACCGTCTATGAGTTAATCACTCCTGCTGGTACGCCACGCCGGGTGGTGAAAATATACCGTCAGCCTCTCGACAGCAGTACCCCTGCAGCGGAGACGGTCCGAAATGTCGTGAAAGGATCTGAGCTCATTGGGGACGAGATCCCTCAGTTGAAAATCCTCAGTGCCCACCCTGACGCCCCGAATCCCTACATGATTCAGGAGGCTCTGGATCCGGAAACTATGACCCTGTTCTCGAAGCGGGTGACTCCCGAGGAATTTTCTCCTGAGTTTCAGGAGGCGGTGGTCAAACTGTACAAGAAGTTCGCGGAAAAAGGCCTGGTGTGGGAGGATGGGCACATCGAGAACATCTACTTCTTTAAAGAGGGTGCTGAAATGAAAGCCGGGGTGCTGGATTCAGACCGCATTGCCCGCTGGGGGGAGTATGAGGGCATCTTTGGCGAAAATCTCAAAGGGATTATGCAGTATCCCGAGTACGGTAGCGAATTTGCCCCGCATCATATCGAATCTCTTCGTGGGTCGAACAAAGTGGATGAGGATCTGTTCCCGGATGCAGACTTCTTCATGGAGAAAATGTTTGAATACGGAAAACGATGGATGCGCTACAACGGGGATGCCTTCGAACCGATTCTGATTGATCCCCGTCTGGTGGCGAAACATTTTCCGGAGCTGCCGGAACATATCCGCTACGATTTCCGGGCGAAGGCTCCCAGTGCGGATGCACCGGAGTTCCGGGTGGAGAATCCGGATCCCCGTGTGGTGATCGATGCGCCCCGTTCCCCTGCACATAATTTTAATCCCGCGGCCCCCCGGGAGATGGTGAATGCGGAGGAGCTGAACAACCTTTCTGCCAACCTGAAACGGGCGATGGATAAAGCGGTTTCGCGTCATCAGGCGCTGAAAGCAAATAAAGGCTCCGCGCGTCGCACGGCCTATGCCAAAGACCGCCTGGATGACCTGAAACAACGTGAGGCAATATTAAAAAAATTCCAGGCGGAAGCCGCAGAGGCAGAGCAGCCTCTACGACTGAGTCCTGCGGACAAGAACTGGCTGGCAGGAGCGCGGCGGGCCCTCAGTCCATCGGAAAGCCGGCATGCGCGGAATCTGCTGGCTTCGGAGTATGCCGGTCGCTGGGATCATGCTACCGATGCCCTGGCAAATGGATCCGCTGCGGATCAGTTGGCTCTGCATCGGCTGGGTGCCTACCGCAAACAGATCGTGGACCGCTTGCTGACCGAGGTGATGAATGAAATTCAGTCGATCCGGGGAGGAACCCTGGAGAAAAAAGCTTTTGGGTCCACCAATCTGGACAGTGATTACGACCTGTCCATCAGTGGCCCGGGGGCGGAACGGGTGGTGGGAGAGTTTAACCGGCGCTTCCGCGCCCGCTATGGCCGGGAACCGGGTACCTTTTTTGATACCAACGTTTACACGGATCCGGTCTACAGTTTTATTGATCCCTCCTCTGCAGTCGGCAGGCGGATCACCCCCGCACAACGGGATGTGGTACGGCAGTTTATGTACGAGCAAATGGCGAATGCCAAGTATAAGACGCCCAGGCAGTGGCAACGGCATGTAGAGGCCATGGTGGAAGCTTCCCCGGATGAGCTGAAAGAAACGATTCGCCGCTTGCTGCGTGAAGTGGAAGGTCAGCAGGCTGCATCCGAACGGGAATTCTCCAAAGCCTATCATGAAGAGGTGGCGCGGAGTGGAGAGGCCGGCGAGGATGTGGAGTTGCGGGTTCGGAATGAGCTCTATTCCCGTTCTTTGGAACGGATCGATCAGTTACGACGTCTCCGCAGTGCCTTGCAATCCCTGGGGGCGGGCCGGCCTGTAGATCTGGATGTCTTGGATGAGCTTTCGGGGCTGCGCCGGGGAGATGCCATGACCGACACACCCTTTGGCCGGGACATCACGGAATATACCCGGTTGAAGCTTGCGGGGAAACATGGCGAAGCGGCCGAACTGCTTGAAGACATGAAAGCTGTGGTCAACAGTCATTTGCGTCACAACCAGGGTCATGCCTTGTATTACGCATCGGAAGCCTATCAGACGCAAGGAACCATTGCGCATGTGGTGGACGAGTTGCAGGCCGGTGGGCGGGCGAAATCCTTGACCGGAGCGGATCTGCTGAATCCGCCACCGGCCAAACCCGGACTCACTCCGGCGCAGTACAGCAATTCCTACTTTGAAAACGAAGCAAACCTCTACAAAGAGCTGAACAGTGTTCATAAGAAGATGAAGAAACTGGGGCTCGACCCGGATCAGGAACTAGCTGAAGCGGTTCGGGCCGGACCGGAAGGGCTGCAAGCAGATGCGGCCGTGAAAGTGAACGCGCTGACCGAGAAAGCCGCGGTGAAGACCAGTAAATATTTTGTGAGGCAGTTGGATGCGGCCCACCGTGCGGGGGTACATCTGGTTGAGGCCCTGCCGGAGAGATTGACGTACCTGATTGATGGCACTGTGGATTTGGAAAAGGTCCGCGGAGAACGCGTTGAGTTTCGGGACCTGCTGGGGGTGAAAGAAAAGTCCGCCGGAGAATTTGTTCAGGACTCCCTGGAGGCGGCGGATATTCTGACCCGGAAGCTTGCGGCACAATCCCCGTTAAAGGGAATGGAGCAGGATCTTGCGGATTATTTCCGTGAACTCGACGCGGCAATGGCCGATCTGGGCGTGGAGAATGTGCGCATGCCCCGCTTTGCACGCCGCTTTGATCCGGACAAGATCCGCAGCTTCGCCCCGCCGGAAGAGCTTGCCCGTCCCCGGAACGTACGACGTTTTGATCCGGAACGTCTGGCAGATTTGCGGAACCCGGCTTCATTACCCGCGGATCCCTTTCCGATTCCGGAGGTGGAGCTTCCCCGGAGCATTGAAGCCCCGGATGTCCCCCGGGGCTCCGCATCGGATGCGGTATCTCCGGGAACGGTCCCGCCACCGGCTCCCGGCCCTGGTCCGGGAACCGTTCCGCCTCCGGCTCCGGGTCCAGGTGGAGGAACCGTCCCTCCTCTGGCGCCGATGCCCAACGCGCATCCTTTGCCCCAACCTCATAGCCGCTTTACCGCCACGGACGGGAGAGAGTTTGACTTAGCCGAACCTCTGGGCTCAGGGAAATTTGTGGATGCCATTGGCCTGGGCGACCGGCCGGGGGAAGCTGTGAAATTTATGCGCCGAGGGGATAGTACTGGTCCTAATAATGCGATGAGCGCCTTGGAAACGGCAAAAGTGGATAAAGCGATCAGTGATGAATTGCACAAAGCCGGAGTTCGCCAGTTACGCGTGCTGGAAGTCGGAGGTACCGAACATAATGCCTATTTGATCGTCGAAAAAGGCCAGAAAGGGCAGCACCAGATCCTTTCTAAGGAGCTCACCGGGAAGATGTCCCGAGACCAGATGATTGAACAAGGCTTATGGTCTGTAGATCACGAAAAAGCCGTAGTGGAATTGTATGCCGATTTGGCTCGGAAAGGGTTCATCTGGGAGGATGGCCACTTCTACAATATGTTTTTTGAAAGGGTAGATGGCAAATTGGTTGCAGGAGTCCTCGATCATGGACGCCTTGCGAAATGGAAGGAGTATAACCCGGTGCTGGAAGAATGGATTATGGTGATTGAGCGCTTGCCCCTCCGCTTTGGCATCATCTCCCATGCAGGGGCTACCTGGTCGGATTCGGCCTTCAAGAGTCCTCAGGAATTCATGGCCAAAATGCTGGAACACAAGGGGTTGATTCAATTTGATGAGAGTAAAGGAGTTTTTGTGCCGCGGAGAATGCATCCGGATTCTATCGATCGGAATCTGTTTCCCTTGGAAGACTATGTACGTCCGAGAAAACCGGATACCGGGTCTATGATTGGAATTCCCCAGTTCCTCCAACGTGCGGCCTAGTAAACGCTGAACACAGGATGACCATGTGCACAGTGACTCCTCGGACAGGTCGCCGTCTTCTTGTAGAGGGACTGGCTCTTTGGATCTTAGGTACCCTCTGCTTGATTCCGCTGCGCATTCTGCAGCTGTCGGTTATGGGATTTTTTGAAGGGGAATATGACCCATGGACGGATCTGTTGGGCATGTATCTGATTGCGCCCATAGGTTGGGGACTGTTTGGTTTGGTCGGACCGTTATGGATTGTGCTGCTTGGGCTGATCCTGGCGGGCTATACCCGGAAGAGGGCTTGGCATCTGGTCACGTTCTGCGGGGTGTTAATTTTTGGTTATCACTGGCCGAAGGTATTTTGGATGTGGATGAGTGTATGATTCCCCGTGCCAAGGCCAGGGGGGCGTGCAGGTCCCTGTTCAAGCTGGAGCCAGTTGCTTTTCCCATTTACTTCTCGGCAGGGCTTCCTTTATCTTGAGAGTATGAGACTCAGCACTTTCTACCTGCTGGGGACACTTTGCATACTTTGCATGGCACGGGGGCAAGTGGCCCTGACGCCTGAAGAGCAGGCCTGGCTGAACGAAAACCCTGTGATCCGTGTGGCCAATGAAGATGATTGGCCGCCATTTGACTATTCCAAGGATGGCGAAGCCCTTGGGCTATCTATCAGTTATATCGAACTCTTAGCGCAAAAGTTGGGTCTGGAGTTGGAGTTTGTGAATGGCTTCACCTGGAAACAACTGTTGGCCAAAGCCCGAAACTACGAAGTCGATCTGCTTCCCTGCCTCTGGTATGCGCCCGAACGGGAATCGTTTCTGATCTATACCAGCCCCTACATCCGGAATCCTCAGGTCATCGTGGTGAACCGGAGGAACAACTCGATTGAGAACGTAGAGGATCTGAAAGGCAAGCGGGTTGCCTTTATTCAGGATTATGCCTCGAAGGATGCTATTTTGAAATATGTTCCGGGGATCATTGCGGTGGAAGTTCAGTCTCCCTTGGAAGCGTTGTTGATGGTAAATCTGGGATCGATTGATGCCTATATTGATAGTCTGGGTATGGTTAGTTATCAGATTGATCAACATCTGTTGAGCGGATTGCGGATCGCCAGTCCGTTGGAGATGGAAGGCGTTGAAAATTTGAACAATTTGCACATGGGCGTTCGGCGGGATTGGCCTTTGTTGCATAGTGCCTTGCAGAAGGCCATGAATGCAGTGAGTGAGGAGGAAAAGCGGGCTCTGCAGGATAAATGGTTGCTGAAAATTGAGTCGGAAGCTCGGAGTGAATTTCGGGTCCTCGAGGTAGAACAGACCTGGTTGGATCAGTTTAACCAGATCCGTTTTGGTTATGTACAGGGCCTGCCGCCGATTCAGTATGAGGGATTGAACCAGGAACTTCTCGGATTGGTGGGTGAATATCGGCGTGAACTACAGGAGCTGTTTTCTTCGGAGGAGAGCCTGGCTCTAGGCAATGGCTTTGAGCATGGCTTACAGTTACTGGAGCGGGGAGATGTGGATGTGTTGAGCACCGCCATTGCGGGGGAGCGTCCGGGTGTTCGTTTTTCTGAAGCGTTCTTGTCCGTGCCCGCGGTATTTATCACCACAGATCAGACGGCCTTGATTAGCAGTCTGGATTCTCTGCAGGATCAGCCAGTGGGTTTCATTCGTTCCTCCGGTCTGGTGGAGAAATTTCAACAGAGGATCAAACTTTCAGATCTCCATCTCTACCCGAATCTGGAAGAAGGGTTGCGTGCCTTGCGTCGGGGGGAGATTTATGCATTGGTCTCAGATCTGGCCAGTAGCACCTACCACTTGAAAAAGCATGCTCAGGCTCCGTTTACTATTTCGTATACCTCGGATATCTCCCAGGAATTCGGGTTTGCGGTTCGGGAAGACTGGTCGGAAATGAGTACCATTCTCAACCGATACCTGCTTTCTGTCCCAGCGGACAAAAAGGCTGCGTTGGAACATCGCTGGTTTAATGTCATTGCCGAGGAACCCTTCCGTCTCTCGGACTACTGGCGTGAACTCGGGGCTCTGTTCTCTCTGCTGCTGATTGTATTTGCCTCCTTCTTCTACTGGAACCGAAACCTGAAACGGGAAATTCGCCATCGCAAGCAGGTGGAAGGGTTTCTGGTGGAGGCCCGCCAGTTAGCTGAAAAGAGTAGTCTGGCCAAAAGCGAGTTTCTGGCCATGATGAGTCATGAGATTCGGACTCCGCTCAATGGGATATTAGGCATGAGCCAACTTCTCGCAGAGGGCGAACTCAGCCCGGAACAGAAAGAGCAGTGTGATGTTATTCTCCGTTCCGGAAAAAGCCTGTTGACCATTATTAATGACATTCTGGATTTCTCAAAAATCGAAGCGGGCAAACTGGATATCGTGTCCGCTCCCTTTGATTTGCGCAAAAGCGTGGAGTCCGTGATCCGTTTGTATCAGGCGACGGCCGAGCAGAAGGATCTCTATTTGCGCTTGGAGTTTTCGGAAGAGTTGACGGGCTGTTATGAAGGGGATGAGGGACGGCTCCGTCAAGTGATCCTCAATTTGGTGAGTAATGCGGTGAAATTCACAGAAGAGGGTGGGGTGTGTATACGGGTAAGGGGATCCTCTGGGGCAGCGGCTTCCGAACTCCTAAGCGTGGATATTGTAGATACGGGGATTGGTATCCCGGAAGAGTTGCAGGAAAAGCTTTTTCAACAGTTTACCCAGGTGGACGCGTCCACGACGCGCAAGTACGGCGGAACGGGTCTGGGCTTGGCGATTTCCCGAAGGTTGATTGAATTGATGGGGGGATGTCTCTCTCTGGAGAGCCACCCTGGAGAGGGCGCCACCTTTTCCATTGAGTTGGAATTGAAGACGGCTGAGCTTCCCTGTGAAACAGAGGAGAGGGAAGAGACGCTTGCTCCCAGCAACACCGTGAAGGTTCTGTTGGTGGAGGATAACCGGGTAAATCAGAAAATTGCGGAAATCCAATTACGCAAACTCGGTTGTGAGGTCCGTATTGCTGAGAACGGGTTGCGAGCCTTAGACATCTTGAAAGACTTTCATCCTGATCTGATGTTTATGGACTGTCATATGCCGGAAATGGATGGGTATGAAGCCACCCGTGAAATTCGGAAGATGGATTCGTTCCGACATACTCCGATCATTGCACTGACCGCAAATGCGTTGCAGGGGGATCGTGAGAAATGCCTTCAAGCCGGAATGAGCGACTACCTGGCAAAACCTTTCGATCTGGCAAGACTTTCCCAATTGGTCGAGTTGTATCGTCCACTGAGTTAGGTCGCTTCCATATACAGTTCCCAGTGGCCGGAGGGCAGGCCGAGGAAGCGGGTCATGGACTCGATTTCCTGTTCGGCTGCGGCTTGAAATGCCGGATCCTCCGCAGCGGGTTTCAGCAAGCCGAGTCTGCAGGACAGGGTTCCCTGCTGTACGGAGGCGTTGGCCCAACCGATGACCTCCTCCCGCCAAAGCAAAGGCATGGCATAATAGCCCATCTTTCGTTTCGCTGCAGGGGTATAGGCTTCGAAGCGGTAGGCCCAGCCCCAGAACTGTTCGAAACGGGTTCGGTCCCGAACCACCGGATCGAAGGGGGCGAGAATCCGCAAACGATCTGGATTCAGCCTGCCTTCTTTGCCATCCGGGAGAGAAAGGTATTCCATCTGTTCGATATGGTCTACCCGGATCCGTCCTTGATCAATTAATTGATCCAGCAGCGCGATCCTGGCGCTGCGATTCCCGGCCAGATATCCATGATAGCCCAGTTCCTTGATGAGAAATCCCCGGCTGCTTGCTCCCATCGCCTGCAAGCTGGCAAGCAGCAGCTCTTGGTAGCGTTCCGCCGCTGAAGCCGCTTGTGCCGGGGGAGCGATGAACTCATAGACGCGGATGCCGCTTTCGCGCCGGGCTACGCGGATGAGGCCCCGGTCATGCAATCGTTCCAGAATGACTTTTGAGGTTCGGGATGTGCCGCCCCAGGCGTTGCGAGTGTTGCTGGAGCCCAGATGGGCCTCGAGATCCCGCGGATGCATGGGGCCACCTGTGCGGAGTAGCTTCAGAACCTGCTGTTGTTCCGCGCTGAGTTCATGCGTTGGTTTTGGGTGCATCCATCCCCAGAGTTCTTTGCTGGCAAAGCCGTAAGCAAAGAGGAAAGCTTCCTCTAAGGGGAGCTGGGGATAAGCTTGCTCAAGGTCCCCCGCCTCATAGCCTCGGACTCTTTGCCGGAGAATCAGGTCCTGAGCTCTGGCAGGGCTACGAATCGGGTCCGCTTGGACAAAACCCAGTTGACGAAATGCATCTGCGAGGGAACGAGCCGAAAACAGGGTCCTACGCAGCACCTGTTTTCGAAAATGGTGGAGAGCGCGATTCATAGGTCATCGAGGCTATGGTCGGGCTCGTCCTATCTCGCTCGCAGAGGCTGAGGGGGACTATTCTGCGACATAGGGAATGCGGTCCAGAATCACCCGCATGGCCTGTTCCCGGGCCACAACACTGTCGTTGGCATCAATCTGCACCCAAGGGGCATGATCGGTATCGGTATGCTGAAGCATCAGGTTTTTGTACTTGCTGTACTGCTTCCAGAGTTTTTGTGCCTTCAGGTCCACTTCAGAAAGCTGCCAACGTTTGAGCGGGCTCTTCTGCACCGCTTCGAAGCGGCGTTCCTGTTCTTCACGGCTTACGGAAAGGTAAAATTTAATCAGATAGATTCCGGAGCTGGTGATCATTTTTTCGAAATCGTTCACCTGTTCCATAAACAGATCATACTCTGCTTTTGTACAGAATCCGTTCACGGGTTCCACCATGGCGCGATTATACCAACTGCGATCGAAGAAGGCCATTTCGCCGGGGTTGGGGAGGCAGTTCACATAGCGTTGGAAATACCATTGTCCCTGCTCATCCTCGCTGGGTTTGGGCAGGGCATATTTTTCGTAGTGCCGGGGATTGATATGGGCGGTGATTTGACGAATGGCTCCGCCTTTCCCTGCCGCATCCCGGCCTTCGAAAATCACGACCACCCGTTTGCGCTCACGAATCACCCACTGTTGCAGCTGAATGAGTTCGGCATGCATTTCCTGCATCTGCAACTCATGTTTGACCAGCTTCAGGGCTTGCCCTACATCCGTTTTCTTCTGGGCCATGAGAAATTTCAGGCCCAGTTTGCTGTTGAGCAATTCCACATCCTCTTGGCTTAATTCCAGGGTTTCACTCATATCCTTCTCTCCCTTAATCCATGTTTTCGTTATGGCGGTAGTAGCGGAGGACCACATTGGGATCCGGTGACAGGGATACCTTTGCTTTCGATTTTCGAGGGTAATCAAATTTCGACAGCACATGCCGCATGCTTTCCAGACGGGCCGTTTTTTTGTCGTTGGTTTTTACAATCATCCAGGGGCTGAACGAAGTGTGGGTCTTGGCAAACATCTCGTCTTTATAATAAGTATATTTATCCCAGAGCTCCTGACCCTTCAGGTCTACCGGACTGAATTTCCACTGTTTGAGCGGACTCTCCAAACGACCTTGAAAGCGCTTCTGTTGCTCATCCTGGGTGATATCGAACCAGAACTTGATCAAATGCACGCCATCCTCATAGAGCATGTGTTCAAACTCCGGAACCTGGAGCATAAATTCGTTGTACTGCTTTTTGTTGCAGAAGCCCATCACCGGCTCCACCACCGCACGGTTGTACCAACTGCGGTCAAAAAATACGATTTCCCCCGGGTTGGGCAAAACCTTTACATAGCGGCGGAAGTACCATTGGCCCCGCTCGATATCGGTGGGTTTGTTCAGAGCGACTACCCGCATGGAGCGCGGATTGAGATGCTGGGAAAAGCGTTTGATACTTCCCCCTTTTCCGGCTGCATCCCGACCTTCAAACAGGACGGCGACCCGCATGCCCCGTTCTGCAATCCAACGTTGCAGATTGACCATCTCCACCTGCAATTTGATCAGTTCCTCTTCATAGCGGAGATTTTTCTTCTGCTTACGCAAGGAGATGTCATTCTCTTTGGCGATGCGAATCAAATCATCCCGCTTCTTGGCGGACAGGAGTTGTTCTTTGGTAAACATCGAATTTCGTTTCAGGGGTTGTGGCAATGCTTCGTTTCCACTTCACATAGCCTGCGCTGTGAAAGGTTAGGGAATGATTTGTAGCAGTTGCCTGTGTAGGCTTCAGTAACCAAATACATCTTTTCCTAAATGAGCTGTAGCAAGAATCGGGTTGCCGGGGATGTTATGCTGTGTGGATGAGCGATTACGAACGTATTGAACAGGTGATCCGTTATGTGGATGCACAGTTTCGGGAGCAGCCCAGTTTAGAGGTCTTGGCAGAGGTGGCCGGGCTCAGTGTATCCCACTTTCACCGCATGTTTCATCGCTGGGCCGGAGTGCCCCCCAAGCAATTTTTGAAGTGCCTCACGGCTGCAGAGGCCCGGCGGCGTCTGATGAGCTCGGAGTCCATCTTGGCGAGTTCCCTGGAATTGGGCCTCTCCGGGAGCAGCCGCTTGCATGATCTGGTGGTGACACTGGAGGGGCTGAGTCCCGGGGAGCTCAAGCGGGGCGGAGAAGGGCTGTGTATTGACTGGGGCTTCGGAGAGAGCCCTTTTGGTGTTTGTAGTCTAGCTTGGACACAACGGGGGATCTGTCATCTCGCTTTCCAGGAACAGAAAGCCTCTGGGCCCCTGCCTCCCGAGTTGCTCTCGCAGTGGCCCCTGGCAACGTGGAGACGGAAGGATGCGGAAGCCGAAGCCCGGCTCGAACGTTGTTTTGTGGGCAGGGCCAACCCCGGAGAGCCGCTGCGGCTATGGGTGCAGGGCACGGCATTTCAGGTCAAAGTCTGGCGGGCTTTACTCCATATACCCGAAGGACGGCTCAGTTCGTATGGAAAGCTGGCCAAGGCAATAGGTCATCCCGCTGCGGCACGGGCTTTGGGCTCGGCCTGCGGGGCGAACCCCATTGCGTACCTGATTCCCTGTCACCGCGTCATTCGCGAAACCGGGGTGGTGGATGCATATCGTTGGGGATCCACCCGGAAAAAAGCTCTTGTCGCGAGGGAAGCCGCTTCCGAGCTTGCAGATCGCCCTGAAGAGACGAGGGTACGCAATGACTAGGGACGCAACTCCAAATGATAAGCTGATTCGAATGGCCTGGGAAGATCGAAGCAGCTTTGAGGAAATTGAACGTACACTGGGTAGCTCGGAAAAGGATGTGATTCGCATCATGCGTCGGGAACTCAAACCCCGGAGTTTTCAGCTCTGGCGTAAACGGGTGAGCGGGCGCAGCACCAAGCATCAGAAACGCTTCCGGGCTACTCAGCAGGAGTTGAAGGCCAAGCCCAGGAACATGGACTGGGAACGAGATCCCTAGAAACTCCGGCCGGTCATCTTCTCGTCACAGTTGCCTGATAGCCTGTGATCCATGATGTCCGGATTCCGTTCCTTCCTTCGCCTTCCCTCCTGCCTTGTCGGGCTGCTTTTCTGTGTGGGTCTTTCTCTTTTCCACGCAGAAGGGAGCTTTCCCCAACAGGCTTATATCTGGCAACGCAGCTGGGGGGCGGATGTAGCGGATTCGCTGTCGCAGTCCCGCTCCCGTCTGCAGGAACTCACCGTGTTAGCCGCGGAATTGGTTCCGGATGATCGCAGCAGGGATATCCGGGTGGCCTTGGATGTGGAACTGCTCAAACAAAGCAAGCTCCCCCTACGCCTCTCCGTGCGAATTCAACATCGTCCTCCGGAAGATCCAGATTGGTTATTCAGTTTGCTTCACGAAGAACTTCCCCGGCTTTGGCAACAGGCCGAAGCGCAGGGGCTGCAGCTCCGTGGTTTGGAAATTGATTACGATTGTCCGACCTCCAACCTGGAGCGCTACGCGGCGGCACTCCGGAGATTTCGTGCCAGGCATTCGATCCCGCTGAGCATCACCACGCTACCCACCTGGATGTCCCGTCGGGAGGCCTTTGCGGCCCTGGTGCATCTGTGTGAAGATTATGTGTTACAGGTGCACAGCGTCGAGCGGCCTCAGGGGCCGCAACAGCGGGTGGCAATTTGTGACCCGGACAAGGCCATGGCTTGGATTCAACAGGCTTCCGAACTTCGGAAAAACTTTCGGGTGGCTCTTCCGACCTACGGAGTTCGGGTGGGCTTTGATCCTGAGGGACGTTTGGCGGAACTTCTGGGCGAGAGCGGCGAGTTGACCCGCCGCAGAGGCTGGAGCTATCAGGAACTGCGAGCGGAGCCGAAGGAGATGAGTGACCTGGTGCAGCGCTTGCAGGCCCATCCCCCTGAAGGATTTCAGGGGCTGATCTGGTTTCGGCTTCCCGTGGGGGAGGAGCGATTCAACTGGGATCTGCAGACCTGGTTTGCCGTGATGGAAGGGCAGGGGCTTACGGAATCCTGGCAAGTGGAGCTGACTCAGCATGCGGATGGTCTGATTGAACTACAGGCTCTGCAGACCTCTCCTCTGGCCCAACCCGCACCCCGAGTGCTTCGCCTCCACTGGCAGGGGGCCTCCGAGGCGTTGGCCTGGGATGGGCAGCGTCAGTATCGCTGCCGGCCTGAAGGCGATCAGATGCTACTCTGGGAGTGGTCGGAACAGCAGGAACGGCCTCTTCTACCACAAGGAACCCGCTGGACGCTGGGCTGGCTTCGTTTTGACACTCTCCCTTCTCAGCCTCTTACCCTTGACCAGATTCCATGAAATTGTGTTCTCCTCTCTTCTGCTTGTTCTCACTGCTTCTTCCTGTTTCTGCCTGCGGGCCTTGGTTACCGGATTCCTTGTTGCTGCTCAGTAATGAAGCCTTTTTGGAAGCGCCTCAATTGGGTTTTGTTTCTGAGATGCGGCAATGGTTGCCTGCCACCCGGCCTCCAGCTCAGCCCCCCATCAGCTGGGAGCAGGAGTTGCAGAGCGCACTGCGGGCTACAGGGGTAGGAGAAGATCAGGCCCTGCACGTGGAAGCTCAGGTCCGCGCCTTTCGCGAAGCGCTGGCTCAAGGGCAGCGCAGCAACATTCGCATGCCCAAAGCCGGCTCAGGGGAAGAGATTCCTACACTTCGGCTCCTGCTTCAATCGATGAAGCTTTCCGAGGAGGTTCCTGCTGAATTCCGCCTCTATTTGGAAGGAAAACGGGCGGATCTGCTTGGAGACGGGGTGGCCGCTTCTGCGGCTTGGGAGCAGTTGTTGCGCTTGCCAGGGGAACAGCGGCCTGCCCGCACGGTGATGGCCGCGTATCAGTTGGCCCGGAGTTCGATGAAGGAGGCGGATTGCAAACGGGTAGGAGATTATGTGCGGAAAGGTTTTGCCGATCGCCATTCCTTGGAGGCGGCTATCCTTGGCTGGCAGGCCCAGCAGGCGTACTTTGCGGGCGAGTATGGAGAGGCCTTGGATCTTTACCTGCAGCAATGGGGCTCTCCTGGAGGCAAGCAGGATCGGGTCAGTCTAAGCTGGGTAGCCCGGGACGCCTTTGCGGAAAGTGATGATGAGCAGCTGAGCGAATTGCTCACAGATCCGGTTCACCGTGGAATTTTGACCGCATACCTGCTGAGCCTTCGCCCAGCGCGAGCGAAAGTTCCGCAGGCGAGGTTGCGGAGGCTGTTGAAGGTGAAACGCCTCCGAAGTGATGAGGCGGGACGCTTTGCTCGTCTGGCCTACCAGCAAAATGATCTTTCAGCTGCGAAAAGCTGGATTCGGCTCGCAGAGCCCGAGGATGCCTTAGCCTTGTGGGTTCAGGCAAAGTTGTGGTTGAGGGGAGGGAATCTGGAGAAGGGGAAGGCGGTGATGTTGGCCTTAACCGGAGAGTTGCAGGGAAACCCGGAGAACCTGAAGCGGATGGATACGCAGCGGGCCTGGGCTGAATTAGCGTTGTTGCAGATGGAAGAGGGAGAATTTTCAGCGGCTGCACTGTCCTTTTGGAATGCCGGGGCCTGGATGGACTGTGCCTATCTTCTCGAACGGGTGCTGAGTATTGAGCAGGGACTTCAACAGATCAAAGCGTTTGCTCCCCGCAGAGAAGCGCCTCCCTGGTGGGAGAAAGAAGCGGCCGCCTCTTCTTTGTTGGCCCGCCGATTGATGAGAGAGGGGAACTATGAACTGGCGCTGACTCTGTTCCCTGAAGAACTGCAGGGGGCGGCACAACGCTTTGTGAAGGCTCTGAGAGATGCAGAAGATGAACAAGCTCCTGCAGAGGATCGGGCAAAAGCCTACTGGGTGGCTGCAGGCTTACAACGCTGGTGGGGTATGGAACTGTTTGGCACCGAGTTAGCGCCGGACTTTGCATTGTTTGATGGGCAATACCAACTAGGGGACCTCGCCGAAGCCCGGAAAGGTCCACGGGAAGGTTGGCGGTTTCAGATGCAGGAAAATGAACGCCGTCTGGCTGCGGCCACTGCGTTGCCCGAAGCCCGTCGCTTTCATTACCGCTACGATGCTGCAGCCTTGGCTGCGGCAGGGGCTGACTTGCTTCCGCGGCACCATGAAGAAGCCGCTAAATTGTACTGGCAGGCCGGAAGCTGGTTGAAAAGACGTGATCCGAAAGCAGCGGATCTGTACTTCAAACAGCTGGCCACCCGAACCCGACATACACGCTTGGGCGGGCAGGCGGAAGAACTGAACTGGTTTCCGCAGTTGGTTCCGAATCAGACTTTACCCTTTGATATTGTGATTCTGCCCAGGCGGGAATGAGCAGGCGTGCTCTGATCAAGATGGCAACACCTCGTGCTATGCTCAGGCAAATTCTTAGATACCGATTCGGCTTGGCGCATAGATATACAGGCGATTTGATGTACAAAATCAGGAGGAAAGCTTCCGCGCGCGAAGGTGGCAGAATTCAGCTGGTGGAACAGAATTTATTGAAGTGGATCTACGTTTCGCCTTTGCGTGCGACATAAATGTATACATCACTTGGATTGAACGCAGAAATGTTTTCTTTTGATGTAAGGAAAGGCCCTGAATCCGTTCTCGGGAAAAGATAGGAGGCTTAACAATTATCTAATCCTCGCTAATATTCGCTATATATTTAAGCAAGCTTTGCTTTTTCGGGCAAATAATAGGCATTGGCATGAGGAATGCTAACCTGCCGCTAATCTGATTCCCAAGAGTCAGATGTTCGAACCCTTAACCCGAAAAAAGGCAATTTGCTTTGAAATCGAACCTATTCAAAAAACTCACGACTGCGCTCGTTGCCGCTACGGCCCTGTGCGCTGCCAGTCCCGCCCTGGCGGAAGACACTGTAAAAATCGGTATTCTGCACTCCCTGAGTGGAACCATGGCGATTTCAGAAACCTCGCTGCGCGATGTGGTTCTGATGGCTGTGGAAGAGCTGAACGCCAACGGTGGTGTGCTGGGCAAAAAAGTGGAGCCCGTGGTCGTTGACCCCGCATCCAACTGGCCATTGTTCGCTGAAAAAGCGAAAGAGCTGATTAACAAAGAAGAAGTGGCCGTGACCTTTGGTTGCTGGACTTCTGTGAGCCGGAAGTCTGTTCTGCCTGTGTACGAGGAAAACAACGCTCTGCTCTTTTACCCGGTTCAGTACGAAGGGGAAGAACAGTCTCTGAACGTGTTCTACACGGGGGCTTCTCCCAATCAGCAGCTGGTTCCGGCTGCCAAGTACATGATCGACGAGCTGGAGATGAAAAAATTCTACCTGCTGGGCACCGACTATGTGTTTCCCCGTACCGCCAACAAAGTGCTGAAAGCTTACCTGCTTTCCGTGGGCGTTCCGGAAGAGAACATCATGGAAGAGTACACCCCCTTCCATCACCAGGACTACCAGAGCATCGTGGCGAAGATCAAAAAATTCGCTTCCGGTGGTAATGCCTGTGTACTTTCCACCATCAATGGTGACAGTAATGTGCCCTTCTACAAAGAATTCGCTAACCAGGGCCTGACCTCTGAAGACTGTCCGATCGTGGCTTTCTCCGTTTCTGAGGACGAGCTCCGCGCCATGGAAGTCCCCCCGCTGGTGGGTCACCTGGCTTCTTGGAACTACTTCCAGAGCATCAACAGCGCTGAGAACAAAGCCTTTGTGAAAGCCTTCAAAGAATACTGCGAAAAGAACAATCTTCCCGGTGGCAAAGACCGCGTGACCTGCGACCCCATTGAAGCCGCTTACTTCGGCGTCAAAGTATGGGCCGCTGCTGCCGAGAAAGCTGGCAGCTTCGACGTAGATAAAGTTCGTGAAGCCGTCTACGGCCTCGAATTTGACGCCCCCGGCGGCAAAAAGAAAATGCACGAAGATAACCAGCACACCTACAAACCGGTGTACATCGGCGAGATCCGCAAAGACGGTCAGTTCGACATCGTCTGGGAATCCGATGGTCTGGTTGAACCGGACTCCTACAGCAGTCTGTTGCACAAAGACGGGAAATTCCCCGCTCCGACTGGCGGACCTAAGAAGTAAGTACCCTTCTACGAGATTCTATTCATTGAGTCTCTCTCTCGGTCCGGGGCCTGTCTGGAGGGCCCCGGACCCCCTTAACCTTTCTGTTGTATTCACATGTGTAAACGATTTGTTCTGATCATCTTCACGCTGTTTTTGACGCTGCTCTCCGCTGCGGAAGCCGTCAGTGATGAACAGTTGAAAACCTGGATTGGAGAACTCGCTTCACGTAAGTCATCTGAACGAGCCGACGCCATTGCCAAGCTGGCAGATAGTGGCGATGCGCGCCTGGGTCCTTTCTTTGAAGCCTATCGCTCCGGGTCTGTCTTTCTCCGCGAAGATGAACCCTACATTGGTGGTGATATTTTCACGAACGAGGACCTGGATGAGTTCGTGACCCTGACCTCTTTTTTTAGTGGGGAGCCCGTCCTGGATGCGGATGGTACCCCAACCCAATTTCTCGTGAGTGATCTCACGAAAGTCAAAGCCAACCGGAAAGAACGCAAGTTGGCCCGTTCGGCCGGGTTTTTACTTGGTTTGCGTTCTCCGGATGATGAGCAGCGGTTGCAAGCGGCTCGTCGTTGTGGTTTTCCTCCTTATCAGCAAGAAGCGCTACCTCTTCTGGAACAGATGGCCGAAGAGGACAGCTCTGCTGAGATTCGTTACACTGCGTCTGAAAGTTTTCATCTCATTGGCTTTGGGGATGCCGCTGAGGATTGGGAGTTGCGCAGCCGTTCAGCAAAAGCCTTGGGCGAACTCCGCAGTCTGCGTGGGATTCCTCTCATAGAGGAATACCTCAAAACCGAACCGGAGTTAGAGCGTGGCCAACTGTCCACTCTGGAGAATGCCCTGCGGGAAATGCGGAAACATGCTCAGCATGTGCGGGTGTTCGATAACATCAAATTCGGCTTATCCACCGGATCCATTTACATTCTCATGGCTTTGGGCCTGGCGATCATTTACGGCCTGATGGGCGTGATCAATATGGCTCACGGGGAGATGATGATGATCGGGGCCTACACCACCTTTGTCACCCAGCAACTCTTTGGGCATGGACCGGATACGCCCCAGAACCATTTTTTCCTCTTCGCCATTCCTGCCTCCTTTTTAGTGGCTGCGGGCGTGGGATGGGTGATTGAGCGGCTGGTGGTGCGCAAACTGTATCACCGCCCCTTTGAATCGTTGCTGGCCACAGTGGGTGTGAGTTTTATTCTCATTCAGGTCGTTCGTCTGATCTTTGGGGATAATCAATCCAGCAACAGCCCCACCTGGTTGGTTGGTAGTTTTAACGTGGCCCGGGACATGACGCTGTCCTACAACCGCGTATTCATCTTTGTGCTCACCGTGGCCTGTGTCCTTGGCGTGCAGGCCCTGATGAAATACAGTTCCTTTGGCCTCAAGGTCCGTGCGACCATGCAGCATCGGGACATGGCCTCCTGCCTGGGCATTCACACCCGCCGGGTCTACAGCCTGACCTTTATGCTGGGATCGGGCCTGGCCGGACTGGCCGGCTGTGCGCTGACGACCATCAGTGGGATTACTCCCAACATGGGTCAGAATTATATCGTAGATTCATTCCTCATTGTGGTCATTGGTGGGGTGGGCGAATTATTAGGAGTGATTTGTAGCGGATTGGGCCTGGGGGTTTCCGTTCAGCTCTTGGAAAATGGAGGCTTTAGTCCTGTATGGGCCAAAATTACCATTCTCGCCATCGTGGTGGTGTTTATTCAATTTAAACCCGCCGGTCTCTTTCCGCCGAAAGGGAGGAACGCCGATGTCTGAGTCGTCTCCGCTGAAACCGCATACCCTGCGGACCTGTATCTTGATGGCCGTTCTCGGATTCGTTGTGATTCCTTTGCTCTATGCTCTGGGACTCATCCGCATTGAAACGGTCAATATGTATGGCCGCTATCTGTGTTTTGCTTTGGTCGCGATTGGCTTGGATTTGATCTGGGGCTACACCGGCATTCTCAGCCTCTGTCAGGCCCTGTTCTTTACGGCCGGCGCGTATGCCATGGGCATGTACATGGCTCATCAATATCCCAGTGCAGATAATCCTGAGATTCCCCAATCCTTGTATGTGGTTTATCCCTATGGAGTGGGGCAGAGCAAAGGGGAGGAAATTCTCCCTTGGTTCTGGGCTCCCTTCCGTTCCTTTCCATTAACCCTGTTGCTGGCCATTGCTGTGCCCGCGGGGATTGCTGCCCTGATTGGATTTTCCGGATTTAAAAGCCGGGTGCGTGGGGTGTATTTCTCCATTTTAACTCAGGCGATCACCGTAGCTGCCTATTTGTTTGTCAGTGATAACAATATGTTTCTGTGCGGAACCAATGGTCTCTCCCAGTTTAAAGATTTTCTGGGTTTTGACATGGGCAGCACCGGCTTCAAGATGTCCCTGTATCTGATAACGGTAGCTACAGTCCTCGTGGTGTATGTGCTGTGCTCTCTGATGGTCGGCTCCCGTTTTGGCCGCATTCTTGTGGCGATCCGGGATAATGAAACCGCGCTGCGCTTTAAAGGATACCGGCCACACATCTATAAGCTGATTGTGTTTATGCTTGCAGGTGGATTGGCCGGTCTGGGAGGCATGTTGTATATCCCTCAGATGCAGATCATTACTCCCTCGGATCTGGCGCCCATGAAATCCATTCTGATTGTGGTGTGGGTTGCCGTAGGGGGCCGTGGCTCCCTCTCCGGTGCGGTGGTGGGTGCTCTGCTGGTGAACCTGATCTACAGCTGGTTAACCTCACCGATCACGGTGGGCGGGGTGGCCGTCTGGAGCCCCGATTATTGGCCCATTGTATTGGGACTGATGTTTATTGCGGTGGTGTTGGTGATTCCCACAGGACTGGTCAACGTGCGCATTCCTACGAAATTTTTCAAGAAGGGGTCTGCCTGATGACGGAAGTCGCTGAGAAATTTCCTGCGATTGATTATGCGCTGGAGCGTCCCTATGTGAATGCGCTCTGGGACAAAAAATACCTGCTCTTTCTGGAAGACATCACTGCGGTGTTTGATGGATTTACTGCGCTCGATCTACACGCCTATGGGGTGGAACATAATGAACTCCGGGTGATCATTGGTCCTAATGGCGCCGGGAAAACGACCTTCTGTGATGTGGTCAGTGGAAAAACCTCGCCCAGCACAGGCGTGGTTCATTTCGACGGCGGGGACATCACCTCGGATACCGAGATGGAAATTGCGGTCAATGGGGTGGGGCGGAAGTTTCAGACCCCTACGGTGTTCGACAGTTTGACCACCTTTGAAAACATGGAGTTGTCTCTGCCAGGGAACCAGAATCCTTTCCATAACCTCTTCTCCAGTCATTCCAAAGAAGAGCGGGAGAACATCTTTCAAATTCTGGAGCGGGTCCGGCTGAGCGATGTAGCGGATACACCTGCAAAATATTTAAGTCATGGCCAACGACAGTGGTTGGCGATCAGTAGCCTGATTCTGTCAGAACCCAAACTCCTGCTGGTGGATGAACCCGCTGCGGGTCTGACCGATGCGGAGACAGAGTTGACCGCAGAACTCCTCCTGGAGCTGCGAGGGGAGCATACCATTGTTGTGATTGAGCATGATATGGACTTTGTGCGTCAGCTGGATGCACGGGTGACGGTGTTCAATGAGGGTCGCATTCTGGCTGAGGGAGGTCTTCCCGAGGTTCAGAAAAATGAAGATGTCATTCAGGCCTATCTGGGGAGATAAGGGAAGATGCTGAAGGTCGAATCATTACATGTTGCGTATGGCGAGGTTGCCACTCTCCGCGGGGTGGAGCTTGAGGTGAAAGAAGGCACGATCATGAGCCTCACCGGTCGGAATGGGGTGGGCAAAACCACCTTTCTGAAAACGCTTATGGGCTTGCAGCCCGTGCGCGAGGGAACGATTGAATTTGCCGGGGAAGATATTACCGGAATGCCTGCTCACCAGCGCGTTCACCAGGGCCTCGGCTATGTGCCGCAGGGACGACAGATTTTTCCCCGTCTGAGTGTGGAGGAAAATCTCATCCTGGGACTGGATGCCCGCAGTGACGGGCTCAAAAAGGTGCCGGAAGAAGTCTATGAATTTTTCCCCGTGCTGTTTGACATGAAAGCCCGGCAGGGCGGAAACCTCTCCGGGGGGCAGCAGCAGCAATTGGCGATTGGCCGCGCTTTGGCTACCGGACCCAAACTGCTGATTCTGGATGAACCCACCGAGGGGATTCAGCCGAACATTATTCAGCTGATCGGGGATATCCTGCAGCGCCTGGTGAAGGAGACCGGGCTGACCGTATTGCTGGTGGAGCAGTACCTCGACTTCATCCGCGAAATCTCCAATGAGTTCAGCATCATGAATCGCGGAAGCATTTCGGCCCACGGGCCCATCACCGATCTCACTACGGATCTCGTTCATCAGTATTTGAGCGTGTAATCCACAAACGAAAAAGAGAGGAACACACAAGTGAAAGTAAGCAAAGCTACTACAGTATCGCTCGCCGCTGCCGGTTTGCTGGCCGCAACGGGTGCACGTGCTGAAATTGAAATCGGAGAAACCCTGAGCATCAGCGGTTTCATCGACATGTCCATTCTGAATGTGGACACCGACGCGGGTTCTGACACGACCATGGGCTTCGACCAGTTCGAAATCATGTTCATGTTTGATTCCGGTGACGGCATCACTGGCCGGGTAGATATTGACGACAACGACGATGACGAAGGTGTTGCAGTTGAGCAGGCATTCATCACTGCAGATCTCGGCAGTGGCCTCAGCCTGACTGCGGGTCGCTACCTGTCTGCTCTGGGCTATGAAGGTCCGGAACCGATTGACCTGTGGCAGTACTCCTACTCCGCAACCGTGATCGGGTACCCGGGTTACTCCAACGGTGCCGGCCTGAGCTATGGTAACGACATGGTTACCGCGTTGGTCAGCGTCCTGGACGGATCCTACGATGCCGACGAAGATGCCGACGATGTCAGCATCGAAGCTATGGTGAAAGTGATGCCCATGGAAGGTTTGACCATGCTCCTGGGTTACGCCAGCCAGGACTTCGACGCGACCGAAGAAGTCGGTTCCTACACACAGGGAATCATCAACTTCTGGGTTGAGTATGCTACCGGTGGTCTGACCTTGGCCGCTGAATACAACAGCCTGATGGAAATTGGCGGCCCTGATGGGGACGGTGATGGCTATCTGCTGCTGGCAAACTACGCCTTCACCGACAAATTCGGTCTGACCTTCCGTCACTCCGCAGTCGATCTGGACGATGGTTTTGAAAACACCGAATTCACCCTCAGCCCGAGCTATGCCTTCACGGACAGCCTCTTCGGTCTGATCGAAATTCGTACCGATGACTTTAATGATGATTCTGCGGACGGCGAAAGCTACGCCCTGGAATTGATCTACACCTTCTAAGTCATTCGAAGGTGAAGGACGGTGATGCAGGGTTGACCCAAGAGTTCAATCCTGCAAAGCTCAACCGTCCTTCACCTTCATTTTTTTTGGTTAGACCCACATCATGAGATTAACACCCAGGGATCTTGATAAACTGGTACTGCACCAAGCGGGCTTTCTCGCTCAGAAGCGCTATGCCAGAGGTTTGAAACTCAATCATCCGGAGGCCACCGCCCTCATTTCCTCCCAGTTGTTGGAGTTCATTCGGGAAGGGGACTCGGTGTCCACGCTCATGAATAAAGGGAAATGTCTGTTGGGACTACAGGATGTGATGCCGGGGGTGGCAGAAATCATTCATGAAGTACAAATTGAAGGCACCTTTCCGGATGGCACCAAGCTGGTGACGGTGCATGATCCGATTTGCCGGGAAGAGGGAGATGCCGCGCTGGCCCTCCACGGTTCCGGGCTGAGCCGAAAGGCGAAGGAGGACGAGGTTGCGCACGTGCCCGGGCTTCTTCCGGGAGAGGCGCTGGTCGAAGCAGGCCGGCTGGAACTGAATGCGGGTCGTGAAACCTGCAGCGTCACTGTGACGAATCATGGCGACCGTCCGGTACAGGTCGGATCCCATTACCCATTTTTTGAAACCAATGCCGGGCTCAGCTTTGACCGGGCCAAAGCCTTTGGTATGCGTCTGAACATCCCCGCGGGAACGGCCGTACGCTTTGAACCGGGAGAACGTAAACAGGTGAAGCTCGTACGTATCGCCGGAGAACAGATTGTTTATGGAGGCAACGCCCTCATCTCCGGGCCGACCCAGGCGGAGGATCTGGATGCGGCGATGAAAAAGGTCGAAGAACAGAATTTTGGACATGAGGAGCAGTCATCATGAGTGAAAGTATGTCCAGAGAAGCCTATGCGGCGATGTTCGGCATTACCGTGGGGGATCGCATTCGTTTGGGAGATACCGGTCTGTTTATCTCTCCGGAGAAAGATTACACCAGCTATGGCGAAGAATGTAAGTTCGGTGGAGGCAAAGTGCTGCGTGACGGCATGGGCCAGGCCACAGCCGTGCCCGCAGAGGATGTTCTCGATCTGGTGATTACCAATGCTCTGGTGCTGGATTATACCGGAATTTATAAGGCCGACGTGGGTGTGAAAAACGGCCGGATTGTCGGTGTCGGCAAAGCGGGAAATCCTCATGTCATGCCCGGTGTGGATCCACGCCTGATTGTGGGCGTGGGTACGGAAGTCATCGCCGGAGAGAAAATGATTCTCACGGCGGGCGGCATTGATTCTCATATTCATTTTATCTGTCCGCAGCAAATTACCGAAGCCCTGGCTTCCGGGGTGACCACCATGCTGGGGGGCGGCACGGGTCCGGCTACCGGTACCAATGCCACCACCTGTACGCCCGGAGCCTTTAACGTGGAAATGATGCTGCGCAGCACCGATTCCTTTCCCATGAACTTCGGTTTTCTGGGCAAAGGCAACAGCTCCATGCCGGAAGGACTGAAGGAACAAATCGAAGCTGGGGCCTGTGGCTTGAAGCTTCACGAAGACTGGGGCACCACGCCCGCAGCCATTGATCAGTGTCTCCAGGTGGCCGATGATATGGACATTCAGGTCTGCATTCACACGGATACGCTGAATGAATCCGGCTTCGTGGAGACCTCGGAAGTGGCCTTTAAGGGCCGTACCATTCATACCTACCATACGGAAGGGGCGGGTGGAGGACATGCTCCCGATATCATGAAGCTTTGCGGCGTACCCAACGTACTGCCCTCGTCTACGAACCCGACCCGACCCTTTACCGTGAACACCATTGATGAGCATTTGGATATGCTCATGGTGTGCCATCACCTGGATAAAAACATTCCGGAAGATGTCTCCTTTGCGGAAAGCCGTATTCGGGGTGAGACCATTGCGGCTGAGGATATCCTGCACGATATGGGAGCTCTCTCCGTAATGGCTTCCGATTCACAGGCCATGGGCCGGGTGGGCGAGGTGATTACCCGCACCTGGCAGACCGCCCATAAGATGAAAGAGCAGCGCGGGGAGCTGCCGGAAGATGAAATTGCCGATAACTACCGGGCCCGCCGCTATGTAGCTAAATATACCATCAATCCTTCCATTGCGCATGGCTTCTCTCATGAAGTCGGGTCGATTGAAGATGGCAAACTGGCGGATTTGGTGTTGTGGAAACCGGAGTTTTTTGGATCCAAGCCCGAGCTGGTGCTCAAGGGCGGAGTGATTGTGCAGGCTCAGATGGGCGATGCCAACGCCTCGATTCCCACTCCCCAGCCCTACATTTCCCGACCCATGTTTGGCTCCTTCGGCAATTCGGCCGCACAGCATTCGAAGGTGTTTGTTTCCAAAGCCTCTCTGGACAATGTCGCCGGCTACGGACTCAACAAAAAGGCCGTGGCGGTAGAGGGATGCCGTGACATTGGTAAATCAGATCTGAAACTGAATGATACCCTGCCCAACATTGAAATTGACCCGGAGACCTATGAGGTGCGGGTGGACGGAGAAATCATTACCTGTGATCCCGCCACCGTCCTGCCTCTGGCGCAGTTCTTTCATTTGTTCTGATGAGCATCGCCGGGATGCACCGCTTATCCGCCTTTCATTTGGCTGATTCGGCGTTCCCCACCGGGGGCTACGCCTTTTCCTCGGGCCTGGAAGCGGCAGCGAAATTAGGGCTCTTTCAGACTGATGCCGAATTCGAGGCCTACCTTGGCAGCTTTCTAGAACAACTGCTGGCCTATGAACTTCCTTTCCTGAACTCAGCCGCTTCAGAAGACCTCGATCCCGATATGTTGCAGGCCTATCATGCCGGACTGCTGGTGCCGGAGATGATGAAAGCCAGTCTCATTCAAGGGCGAAGCCTCTTGCGGGCCTTGCGTAGTTTACATGGTTCAGAAGCATTGCCCCGCACCCTGGCCTCCTTTCCTCGAAACCCGGATCGGCGTCATTTCTTACTGATCTATGGCTTTGCCCTGCATGAGCTGGGCTTTCCGCTCGATGACATACAGCACGGTTTTCTGTATATGAATGTGCGGGACTGGATCAGTTCCGCCGTGCGCCTGGGCTGCCTGGGACCCATGGAGGGACATCGGATTCAGCATCGCCTGCTGGCCCGGGTTCCGGAACTGTTGGCGGGAAGCGATACCGTCACCTGGCGGGAGGCTAGACGGAATGCGCCACGGGTTGACCATGCCCAGGCCTGGCATACCCATATTTATTCGAAGCTGTTTCAAAGTTAACACCCACGAGAACGACTATGCACATGGATGGAGGCCACGGCCACGAACATTTAGATCACCCCGGACATTTTCATGAACGGGAGCACGGACACCGTAATGATTGGAAGGAACGCGCGTTTACCGTGGGTATTGGCGGTCCAGTGGGCACCGGCAAAACCGCTCTGCTGCGGGCTCTCTGTGAACGTCTGCGCAATGAAATGAAACTGGGGGTGGTGACCAATGATATTTTTACACGAGAGGATGCCGAATTTCTGATCCGCAACGAAGCCCTCTCCAGCGACCGCATTGTGGGCGTGGAAACCGGGGGCTGTCCGCATGCCGCGATTCGGGAGGATGTTTCGATCAACCTCGATGCGCTGGAGGGGCTGATGGAAACATTCGAAGGCGACATCGATATGCTGCTGGTGGAGTCTGGTGGCGACAACCTCGCTGCGCATTACAGCCGCGAACTGGCAGACTTCACCATTTATGTGATTGATGTCTCTGGTGGAGATAAAATTCCCCGCAAGGGTGGGCCCGGAATCACCCAGGCAGACCTCTTAGTGATCAATAAAACCGATCTGGCAGAACTGATCGGTGCAGACTTGGGGGTGATGGAACGCGACTCTAAAAAAATGCGCGGGGATGGACCCTTTCTGTTCTCCAATTGCAAACAGAAAGAAGGGCTGGAAGAGATTGTGCAGCACATCCTTCACGCCCGCCAGCATGCGCTGGGGATTCCACACTGATCCAGGTTATCCCCCGGCAACGGGCTGAGGCAACAAGCTTTCGCCGCCCTTCAGCCAGGTTTCGGACATCAATGGAGCTCGAAGTCGGCGGAAGACCGGGTCAAAATCACCTCTGCTTTGGCCCAGTGCACGGAACACCGTGAGTTTCCGTTCTGGAAAGCTGGCCAGAGAGCAGTGGAAGGGCTCTTCGGCTTGAGCTGGATGAGAGCCAAGAGCTTTTACCTGTGTTTGCGCCGTCGCTTGCTCCGTCAAGGAAGCCAAGCTCTCTTCCAACAAACTGGCTGCTGCGCCAACACCAAACAGGTTGAGCTGAAGTTGGCTGCTGCCAAAGCGTCCGGGGGCTTCGGGAGGCAGATCCTGTGGAAGGATCTCGGTAGGCTCCCATAGAATCAGCTCATCCTGCTGAAAAATCTCGATGTGATTTTGGTAGGAGCTGAACTGAAAACATTCGCCGCTATCACTGCGTCCGCTCTGGAACCAGTCTCCAAGCAGGAGCGCCGCGCCATCCTCTAGCTGCCAGCGTTGCGTCTGATGTAGTCGGCTGCCCGCATGCATGACCACTGGGTCCGGGAGCACAATGGCTTGCGCTCCCTGGGCCAGCCGTCCTTCCAGGTGAACCCGGGTCGGGGCCCCCTTAGTATTTTTGTAGACGCGGCTGTTCGCCTGGGTGCGGAGCAGCAGAGAGGCCTGCTCGCGAATATCCATCTGCAATTCAACCTGATCGCCCTGCAGCATTCCGCCCCCGAAACTGGAGAGCATGGCACACACCGATTGTTGAGAAAGTTGAGGGTGCAGAATCTTGGTTGGGGCCACACTCTCGCAGACCGTCAGCCGGGAGCGACCTCTGGCTTTGGTCACTTCAATGCGGCTGGGGGCTGGCATCTGTTCCAGGTCATCGGCTCGCTTCATCACAGAGCACTCCCGCAATGGAAACTGAGGGGCTGAAGCTTCAATATACCGATCATCTCTTTCGTCTAAGATGCTTATTGCTGGAGTCAAGGATATCGGCCTTGGCTGTGTGCTGTTGTGGGTGGTGACGGGCTGGGAAGCCCATCCTCCTTTTTATCTATCCAAATAAGCCCGCCAGGAGCCGAAATGACTGATGTCTTCTGCGCCTTGGGCGGCGATGGCTTCGCAGACGAAGCCTTTGACGCTGCCGCCGTCTTCCAGTTCGACTGTGCCGATGCCCAGGGGAGCGGGGATGAGATTGACGAAGGAGCCAAACTGTTCCAGGGGCATGTCCCAGATTTCCATGTCCACAGAGACTCCGCCTTCGGCCAGGCGGATCATGCCGGGTTTGGCAATTTCCCCTGTGAGGGCGATAAATTGATAGGCCGGAGCGGATTTGACCTTCCTGGAAAGTTTGGCGCCACGTTCGCTGAGCTGATAGTTGAGCGGCAGACCTTCGAGATGCGCACCGCAAACGGCCAAGGAAACCCAGTCCTCCGAATGCAACGGCGCGGCTGCTTGCTCACCCAGGTACTGCTCTCCGAGCTGCAGGAGCATTTCGTCAAAGAGGGCCGGAGCCTGCAGGGTGATGCCAAAGGGCATTTCGGCTTCGGTGAATCCGGAGGGGAGGGCGATGGCGCAGAGATCCAGCAGGTTCATCCAGTTGGTGTAGAGCCCCAGATGGGAATTGCAGGCCACCGGGTCCGCTTCCACTTCGGCTACCGTATAGTGAGTGGGCGTGGTCGGGGTGAGTAACACATCGCAGTCCTCCCACATGGCCGAACATTCGCGTCTCAATTCCTCCAGGCGGTATCGGGCCTTAAAGAAATCTACTGCCGTCCCTTGGAATCCACCTTCAATGATGCCGCGGGTGACAGGATGTAAGGAATCCGGCTGCTCCAGCAGGAAGGCCTCAATCGCCGTTGTCCGTTCCGCCACCCAGGGACCTTCGTAAAGTAATTCGGCGCACTCTACAAAAGAGGAAATGTCCACCTCTTTGATCTGCCAGCCTAAGGCACTCATGCGCTCACAGGCTTGGGCAAAGAGCCGGGCGTATTCGGCGTTCTTACTGAAGTCCAACTGACTGCTGCGCGGCACGCCAATCACAGGCATCGCGTTGATGCTCCGTTGTGTGCGTTCGCGGCGGCTCCAGGGATCTAAGGGGTCATAAGCTGCAGCCACTTCGAACACGCTGCGTGCCTGAGCTGCCGTACGGGTGAAGATCGAAACACAATCCAGGCTGCGACAGGCGGGTACCACTCCCCGGGTGCTGAGCAGTCCCCGGCTGGGTTTCAGACCCACCAGGTTATTGAACCCTGCCGGAACCCGTCCACTGCCTGCGGTATCCGTTCCCAGGGAAAAATCCACCTGTTCGCGGGCTACGGCCACCGCCGAACCGGAACTGGAGCCTCCGGGCACATAGTCAGCATGATAGGGGTTCTCTGGAATTCCGTAGGGACTGCGCACGCCAACCAATCCGGTGGCAAACTGATCGAGGTTGCTTTTGCCCAGGGGCAAGGCTCCGGCCTCCATCAGCCGGCGCACGACAGGAGCATCTTTTCCGGGCATATACCCATAGGCGGGACAGGCGGCGGTGGTCAGCAATCCTTTCACATCGATGTTATCCTTCACCGCAAATGACAGCCCATACAGGGACTGTGAACTGGCTTTACCCAACCCGTTCAGCTTCTCCTGCCGCTGGGCCTGGCTGAAGCGGGAAATCCAGATAGCGGAGTCTCCCGATGCCGCAGCATGCTCGGACTGTTCATAACGGTCCGCCGCATCCGCGGCGGTGCTCGGTTTCTGGGGCCAGGGGGGAGTAGTCATTGGTCAGGAGTCAGGAGTCAGGAGTGGGGAGTCATTAGTCAGAAGTCAGGAGTCAGGAGTGGGGAGTCAGGAGTCAGGGGGAAAGAGGCTTGGGTTGGGGGGGGGATTGGTCAATGGTCAATGGTCATTAGTTAGTGGTCATTGGTCATTGGTCATTG
>DIYK01000110.1:0-13453 GCA_002429005.1 Verrucomicrobia bacterium UBA6056 | reverse complement strand
GTCATTGGTCATTGGTCATTGGTGAGTGGTCAGTGGTCAGTGGTCAGTGGTCAATGGGGAGGGAGTTAGTCGTGATGTTTGACTGCGACGAGGATTTGGTCGGCTTTGACGGGGTCTCCGGGTTTGCAGTAGATTTCTTTGACGGTGCCGGATTCGTCGGCGAGTACAGGTACCTCCATCTTCATACTTTCGATGATGAGCAGCTGCTGGCCGACTTCGACCTCCTGACCCGTTTCCACTTCGACTTTCCAGATGCTTCCCGGCATGGGGGCGGTAATGGGATCGCAACCTTCGGGCAATACCAAATCCTCCACCGCCCCGGCAGACAGATCTTCTTCAACATATTCCGCCTGGCCTGCTGCTGCCCAGCGGGCACGTTCTTCTTCAAAGGCCTGTTGCTGTGTTTGTTTGAAGGCCTGAATCGATTCCGCGTTTTCGTCGAGAAATTCATGGTAGGCATGCAGGTCGAGTTCGGTTTCCTCAATCTGGATGGGCACCAGTCCATGGGGAAAGTCTTCGCGCATCTGGATCAGCTCATCATGAGATACCGGGTAGAAACGGATCTGATCAAAGAAGCGTAGCAACCAGGGTTTGCCTTCCTCAAAGGGGGCTTTGATCTCGTGACGGTTCCACATCTGCAGCGTCCGGCCCACAAACTGATAGCCTCCCGGGCCTTCCATACCGTAAATGCAGAGGTAGGCCCCGCCGATGCCTACGGAGTTCTCCGCAGTCCAAGTTCGGGCAGGATTGTATTTGGTGGTTACCAGCCGCTTACGCGGGTCCAGGGGAGTCGCTACCGGAGCGCCGAGGTAGACATCACCCAGCCCCATGACCAGATAATGGGCAGAGAAGAGGATGTCCTGCACCGCCTGGATATCCTTCAGACCATTGATGCGGCGGATGAATTCAATGTTGCTCGGACACCAGGGTGCATCCGGGCGAACCGACTGCATGTATTTCTGAATGGCTTCGTGAGTGGCTTCGTCATCCCAGCTCAAGGGAAGATGAACAATTCGGGAGGGCACGCGAATCTGTTCGAGATCCGGCAGGGCGCTCTGCGTATCAATAATGGTTTGCAGTAACTCTGCCGCGTTCAGTTGTAGATGGTTAAAGTGTACTTGCAGCGAACGAATGCCTGGCGTGAGGTCAATGATGCCGGGAAGTTCCAGTGCCTCAATCGCTTCCATGAGGGCATGTGCCCGAAAACGCAGATTGAGGTCCAATTGCAAGGGCCCGAATTCGATGAGTACGTTGCTGTCCCCGGAACGGCGGATGACCACACGTTCATCGCTGTCGATGCCGTTGTCGTAGAGAATTTCCGGTGTGTCATCGCCAGCGCCACTGACCACGAGCTCCGGATAGCTGAACAGTTCATCCAGATAGGCTTCGATGCCTTCGCTTTTGGTTTGAGCTTCTTCCGGAGTCAACCGTTTGAAACGCAGGGTGTCCCCGGGTTTCAGCTGTCCCATTTTCCAGAGCTCCGCCTGCACCACGGTTGCGGGACAGACAAAGCCACCCAGGGAGGGGCCATCCGGTCCTAGAATAATGGGCATGTCCCCGGTGAAATCGACGGCTCCCACGGCATAGGCATTGTCGTGAATGTTGGAAGGGTGAAGACCGGCTTCCCCACCATCGGCCCGGGCCCACTCCGGTTTGGGCCCGATCAGCCGCACGCCGGTACGGTCGGAGTTGAAGTGGACTTCCCAGTCGGTGGCGAAGAAGGTATCGATGTCCTTGTCGGAAAAAAATTGGGGAGCTCCGTGCGGGCCGTACAGAACACCGATATTCCAGTGGTTGCTCAGCTTAGGTAAGGTGGACGGGGGCGTAGGCAGTTCCCGTGCTTCGTAGACCGGGTAATGAATCATGTCACCGGTTTGCAGAGCCCGCCCGCCATGGCCGCCAAACTGACCGAGCATAAAACTGCTCTTGCTGCCAAGGATGTCCGGAACCTCAATTCCTCCATGAACGGCCAGGTAGGCTCGTTGACCTGCTCCCCGGGCCATACCCAGTTTGAGCGTGTCTCCGGGCTGAATCTTCTGAGCCTGATGCGTCGGCATGGGCTTTCCATTCAGACTGGCCTGCATATCTGCACCGCAAAGGCAGATTTCGGTTTCAGCATAAAAGAACAGGGTGGGGCCGTTGAGGGTAATTTCCAAGGCAGCCGCATCTTCTGCGTTGCCAAGCAGGCGGTTGGCCAGGCGGAAGTGCAAACTGTCCATGGGACCCGAAGGCGGGACACCGATCA
This sequence comes from Verrucomicrobia bacterium UBA6056, assembly GCA_002429005.1. Classification (GTDB taxonomy): domain Bacteria; phylum Verrucomicrobiota; class Kiritimatiellia; order SS1-B-03-39; family UBA6053; genus UBA6056. The sequence continues at coordinate 11,208 of DIYK01000110.1, read as the reverse complement.
CCCAGTAGCCAAGTCGGCCGGGGTAATCCTGTACATGGGTCTGCGTTCCGGGTTTTAACACCTCAAAAGCCTGCTGCTTGTACTCAAAGCCTTCCAGCAATTTTACATGCACCCGGCCCGCGGCAAATTCAGGGTGATCCAGAATTTGGCGCAAATAGTCGGCATTGCTTTCGATGCCATGAATTTGAGTCTCATCCAAGGCCTTGCGCATGGCCTCAATCACCTCATCGCGGCTGTCCGCTTTGGTGATGATTTTACTCAAAAGGGGATCATAAAAGGCGGGAACGCTGCAACCAGGGCTGATCCAGCTGTCCACGCGGACATCTGTGGGCAGTTCCACCGCGGTGAGCAGGCCGGAGGAGGGGCGGAAGTCGCGGGAGGGATCTTCCGCATAAATCCGCACCTGCATGGCTGCGCCTGAAGGCTGAAGGTCAAAGCTGTCCAGATCCGGCAGTTCCCCTGCGGCCAGCAGCAGCATCCAGTCGACTAAGTCGACACCGCAGACTTCTTCCGTGACACCGTGTTCTACCTGCAGGCGGGTGTTGACCTCGAGAAAATAGAAGGCCTCGGCCGTATCATCGTAAATGTATTCCACCGTGCCGGCCGAGCGGTAGTTCCCGGCTCTGGCGAGGTTTTCGGAGACGCGCAGCAGTTCGCTGCGGGTGGCCTCGCTGATGTTGGGAGCCGGCGTTTCTTCGATCACCTTCTGGTTGCGGCGCTGGGTACTGCAATCCCGTTCCCCGAGAGCAATCGCGTTGCCTTGACCGTCTCCGAACACCTGTACTTCGATGTGTCGGCCTTGCTGCACAAACTTCTCCAGAAACATATCACTGTTGCCGAAGTTGTTGCGACTGAGTCGGTCGATGCGGTCGAAGGCCAGACGGAGTTCCTCATCGTTCCAGCACACAGACATGCCGATGCCCCCCCCTCCGGCACTGCTTTTGAGCATCACCGGATATCCGATGTCTGCAGCAGCCTGTGTCGCTTCCTCAACGTTCGCGAGCAGGCCACTACCGGGAAGCAGGGGGACGCCGCTGCTCTCAGCGAGCATGCGGGCACTGTGTTTGAGACCAAAAGCCTCCATATTTTCCGGAGTAGGACCGATAAAAGCCAGTCCCTGCGCTTCACAGGCACGGGCAAAGTCCGCATTCTCACTGAGAAAACCATAGCCCGGATGCACCGCTTCGGCACCACTCTCTTTAGCTACCTGCAGAATCTTCTCCACATTCAGATAACTTTCGGAGGCGGGGCCTGCACCAATGCAGGTCGCCTCGTCGGCTTCGATGCGGTGGCGACTGTGCAGGTCCGCTTCCGAATAGATGGCAACGGATTTGACGCCCAGGCCTTTCAGGCTGCGTTGAATGCGAAGGGCGATTTCACCCCGGTTGGCAATGAGGACTTTTTTAAACATCTTCAGGCATCCCAAATCACGACTTCTACCGGCGTGGGATTGTAGGCGTTACAGGGATTGTTTAACTGCGGGCAGTTGGAAATGAGCACAACCACATCGCGTTCGGCTTTCATTTCCACATACAAGCCGGGTGCGGAGATTCCGTCTTCAAACTTGAGTCCCCCTTCCGGGGTTACCGGAACATTCATGAAGAAGTTGACGTTGTTGGACAGATCCCGTTTATCCCAGTCCACTCCGGCTTCCGCCAGGGCCAGCAACCAACTGTCACGGCAGTTATGCATGTAGATGGTTTCATGGGGGTAACGCACCGAGTTGCTTTCGGCCGCGCAGGCGCCGCCAATGGTATCGTGGCGACCACAGGTGTCGGCAGTGATGGTCATCAACTTGGTTCCGTTTTGGGTGAAGAGTTCCGAGCCGGTGCTCAAATACAGTGAACCCTGGCGGCGGATGGTGTCCATGGCGGAATAGCGGTCCTCATGGTCATCGGCATTATAGAACAGAGTATCTGCGGCCTGATTGCCTTCGAGATCGACGATGCGGAAGGTCTGCCCTTTTTTCACGGTGTGCATCCAGTAATCCCCTTCATGTACCACTTCACGATAGCTGGCGGTTTCGGGGTCTAAACTACTTTTAGTGAGGCTGCTCATGAGGATCTCCTTAGAGGAAGTAACGTTCAGTGTTAAAGAAGGCGCGGCCGTTCTGTTCGCAGGAGCATCTGCACAGGTCATCGGCTGCAGGGGGATCGTTTTCAAAGACTTCGATTTTCAGGGCGCCGGGTTTGTATTCTCCACCGGGGTGCAAGGCATGCGGGCAGGTGCAGAGTACAACCAGGGTGTTCATTTCGGAGCGCAGGTCTACTTGAGCTCCGGCTGTAGAGTGATCGCTGACAAAGCTGAACACACCGTTTTCGTCCGTGGCTACTTTGCTGAAGAAATTGATGTTGGCCACCACGTCGCGGGGGCCCAATCCCCATTTGCCCAATTCGACCAGCATGCGATCCCGGCCATTGCGGTGCCAGTCATTGCGGGCGTGGTGAAAGTATTTCTCTCCGAACTGTTCAATGACACGTTCCCGGTCGGCCAGGCCTCCCAACACATCATGCCAGCCGCAACTGTCGGCGGAAATGGACATCAGCACCCGTCCATGATCGGACATGCAGGTGTTTCCTGCAGTAAGGTAGGAGGTATGCTGTGCTTTTAGACTGTCCGGCACATTCAGACGTTCCACCGGGAATTCGGCATTGAACATCAGCATGGACACGTTGGCGCTGCCTTCGACATCGGTGAGACGCAGGGTGGTGCCACGTTTGACCACGTGGGACCAGTTCCAGCCACCGGGGACATCTTCAGAAAAGCGCAGGCGAAGCGGATCAATCGGGGGAGGGGCTACGGACATGGGAGGAATCTCCTTTGGCATGAATAGGGGGAAGTAAGACAGGGGAAAGATTAAGACCGCCGGTGCTGACGCCTTTGCAGCTCACCAGTTGATCGGAAATGGACTGCAGCGTGGCGGCAGGGCCCTGGACGAGTAGCACTTCCATGGTGTGGGTGCCCTCGAGCAGCACATGCTGCGAGCTGATCACCTCGTCAATATGCTTGCGCTGGATTTGGGCGAGGCGGCTGCGCAGCTGGGGTTTGGATTCGTCGTAAAAAATGGTAATGGTCCCGGCCATGACTTGATCACCATTCTCGCGGCCGTAGCGGGCGAGCTGGCTATGAATCATCTCGCGAAGGGCCTGGCTCCGGTTCCGGAATCCCCGCGCTTCCACCATACGGTCGAGCTGCTGAATGAGCTCCCGCGGCAGGGAAATACTGGTTCGAATGGCGAGGTCTTTGGACATAATCGTGTTACGAATAAAACAAAACGTAATACTTTCAAGCGAAAGAAACTAAGAAGAAGGGCATAGGCTCCACAGGAAGTTGCCGCAAAGGTTCTGAAGGGGGGAACCGCGAAGTTTGGTTGTAGAGGCTTGTATTGTGCTCGTGAGTCTCCGCGGGATTGAACCACGAAGGGCGCGAAGAACGCGAAGCGGATGCTCCGGGGGATTTTTTGTGCTCGGGAGTCTCTGCAGAGTTGAACCACGAAGGGCGCGAAGGGCACGAAGCGGATGCTCCGGAGGATTTTTTGTGTTCGGGATTCTTTGCAGGCAGCGTGCTGTGGGAAGGTGTATACTTTCGTGATTTTCGTAGTAAACCCCAGCGGAGAGCAAGCCGGAACCCGAGCGCAACCCCGCACCTATCGGAGCATCTGCTTCGCGTTCTTCGCGTCCTTCGTGGCAAATCTCAGCGGAGAGCAAGCCGGAACCCGAGCGCAGCTTCACATCTGTCGTAGCATAGACGATGCACCCTTCGCGGCAAAGCTCAGTAGACATCGTCGCCCACTTCGGTCATGCGTTTGATGGGCAGGGTTTCGATCTCTTCTTCGGCTACGGGGGGATGGATGAGGTGTTCGATGTGTTGGCGGGTGCCTAGAAATTCCGGGTTGAGGAATTGATTGGGATTTCGCGGATGCGCAACGGGCACTTCGAGGATTTCGTTCACTTCCCCCGGGTGGGCTTTGAGCACCAGAATGCGGTCGGAGAGATACACTGCTTCGTCCAGATCGTGGGTGATGAACATGATGGTTACATCCACATTCTCCCAGATCTGCAACAGGTAGGCCTGCATCTGAGCGCGGGTCTGGGCATCCAGGGCGCCGAAGGGTTCGTCCATAAGCAGAATGCGTGGGCGGTTGGCCAGGGCGCGGGCGATGGCCACACGTTGCTTCATGCCACCGGAAAGCTGATGCGGATAGGCTTCCGCAAATTTGCTCAGGCCCACCAGGTCAATCCACTGCAGGGCGTCCTGTTCCGCTTCGATCGAGCCTTTGCCGGACATCTTGAGCCCGAACATCACGTTCTTTTTCACCGTCAGCCAGGGAAAGAGGGTGTAGCCCTGGAAGACCATGCCTCGGTCGGGTCCGGGCCCGCGGATCGTTTCGCCGTTCAGGCGGATCTCGCCGGATGTGGGCGTTTCCAGTCCGGCGACAATACGGATGAGTGTGGATTTGCCGCAGCCGGAGGGACCGATCACCGAAACGAATTCACGGCGATGCACTTTGAAATTGATGTCCTGCAAGGCCTGAATGATTTTCCCTTGGGGCGAGATAAACTGTTTGCCCAGCTGGTCAACGTCCAGCACTACGGGGCGCTCCCGCAGCTTGGCAAAGCGGGCGGCGACTTCAGGAGTCTGCTGTTTGTAGATAGGGATCTCTTCGCTCATTCAGAAGGCTCCGGAGTCTCGCCCGGGGGCAGGCGGTTGTTGTCGCGGAACAGGGTGGCGATGCCGCGGAAGAGGGGATTGGCGCGTTCGCCTTTCCAGGGGAACATGAGTTTGCCGATCTCGAGCAGGAACCAGTCGCAGATCAGTCCGAGAATGCCGATCATGACAATGGCTGCAAACACGTTGTCGTAGATGCGGTATTTTCCCTGTTGTTCAATAAACCACGTGATGCCGGTGATGCTGCCGACCGCTTCCGCCACAATCAAATAGGTCCAGGCCCAGCCCAAAAGAATGCGCTGGTCTCGGTGCAAATCGGGGAGAATGCCTGGAATGATCACACGGGTTAAGAGTTGAAATCGAGAAGCGCCTAAGGTTTGCGCGGCTTCCAGAAGAGAGAGATCCAACTTTGCGGTGGTGCTGGAAATCACGAGAACCTGCTGAAAGAAGGTGCCAATAAACACAATGGCAATCTTGGGGGCTTGTTCAATCCCTAGGACGGCAATGGCCAGTGCCCCGAAGGTTGGTGCCGGGAGATAACGGAAAAATTCAATAAAGGGTTCATGCAGCCGTTTGAAGAAATCAAATGTGCCGCAAAGAATGCCGAGAGGAATGCCGAATAGACTGGAGAGGGTGAAGGCGTAGAAGATCACCTTGATGCTCATCCAAAGACTTTCGTGCAGCCAGGGTTGATCTGAACGACGGGGCGGGGTGGTGAAGGCCCGGTAAAATGCGGTCACCACTTTATGGGGAGCCGGCAAGTAGATGGGATTGGATGGGCGGCCTTTTGCTAACACTTCCCCGCTTTCCGTAAGTTCCGCATTGGTCTCCGCGAAGACCTCTTTCTCCACGTAGTCTCCTGTGTCGTAGATGCTGTCTCCGCCATCTGAAATGATGACGCCAGGGTGCCAGAAAATCGGCACATAGCTGACCAGGGACCAAATTAAGATCGGAAGGAGAAATGAAAAGAGTGCAAGAAGCTTCCCCACCCGGGGAGGAAGCTCCTTGCGCACGGCGAACCAGCTTGTGTGTTTCTTGGGCATGTTGGATCCGCCGTGTAAACAGAATTACAGCTCGTTGAGCAGAGACATGTCGATGTATTTTTTCAGCTTCTGAGCTTTGTCGTACACCTTATTTTCCACCTGGAACTGGTCTACGATTTTGGTGGAACCCATGAGGGAGCTGAAGTCTTCGGCCTTGGAGTTGGCGATTTCTTTGGCTTCGTCCAGGCTCAGCAGGTAAGTGCCTTCTAAGAAGGGTTTGTATTCTTCAGCTTTCAGTTCCACGCGGGCTGCCATGATGGCAACGGCTTCATCAGTGGTTTTAGGATCCTTGATGAAGTCCACGGCCATGTACCAGGCCTGCAGCACTTTTTTCCAGTCATCCCGGCGTGCTTTCAGGCTTTCCGGAGATACAGCCAATACATCATAGATCAGACCTTTAGCATCCGCAGAGCTGTACAGCGCTTTAGAACCGGCAACCGCTTTCAGGGCCTGACCGGAGTTGGGCTGCCAAGCAACGATGGCGCTGACATCCCCGGAAGCCAGCACCTGCGGGGTCTGGTCGGTGGGAACGTTGACCAGTTCCACGTCTTTCTCAGTGAGACCGGCAGATTTCAGAGCGTTGTTAAGCAGGAGATGGCTAACGAAACCGATTTCCACACCGATTTTTTTACCTTTGAGATCGGCGACCTTTTCGATGCCCGGAGCTGCGACCACCATGTCGTTGCCGTTGGAGTAGTCATTGATCAGGATCATCACACCACGACCGCCGGTAGCACCGGTGACCAGGGTATCGCCGTTGGTCATGCAGACCGCGTCCAGCTGTTTGGCCGCAAAGGCGTCCATCGAAGGCACGTACTCAAACCATTTCAGTTCCACTTCCACGCCGACTTTTTCAAAAAAGCCTTTTTCTTTGGCGACTTCCCAGGCCACCCAGCCCGGCCAGTCCGAATAACCAATGGTCAGCGGTTCCGCGATCACGGAGCCGAGCGAGAGCAGGGCGGCAGAGCAAAGCAAAGCCATTTTTTTCAGGGTCACATTCATCCGAAGTTCCTTGTCTTGGGTTGGTGTTACGATTTTCGGAAAGCGTAATAACCTAAGCGAATGTTGTGCCAATAGGGAATTTAAAACTGCAAAGTGTTTCTGTGGAGTAAGATATATAAAAACTAAGCTGTGAGTTGAGTGAGATCCTGGAGTTATGAACAGGAATAAAGCTTCAGATATGTATTATATTAAATAATAAACACATAATTGTTCTTGTGTTGATTTTCCGAAGTTCGGAAGTGGAATAGGGCTTTGTTTCCGAAGTTCGGAAAGATGCTACGCAGGTAGCTTTAGGGCCGGCGTGCTACCCTTTGCTGGCTATTGAGAGAAAAGTGCAAGGTTGGCTCTGTGTGGCTTTGGGTATGTTTGCTGTAAGAATGCCGTCGCTGAAAAAAAGTGACCCTCCCGGAGAGCTTCCGGAAGGGTCTTTGAACCTACAGGGGTGGATATGAGGCTTATTTCAGTGCGGCGAGATCCGCACCGTGATTGATATGGAAGGGAGTCCCGTTGAGGACGAGGGCGGGAACTGACTGCACTCCGGCCTGTTCCGCTTCTGCGAGACGGGCGGGGTCTTCGCCGAGGTGAACGATCTCCACCTGATAGCGCTTTGGATCCACGGCTTCAGCCAGTTTTTGTTCGGCCTCGACACAGACGGGGCATCCTGCATGATAGAAGATAGCGTGACTCATGGTGTTTTCCTTGCTTGTTGGTTCTCCGGGTCTTTCCGAAGATGAGCAGAGGATAGCGGATTTCGTGAATGCCACCAGTGGGCACCTTTTGGTGCCCGGGGCACTTTTTGGTGTAAATTGTTGAGGCTGCGATCTGAAAAAAATGAAGAAATCTTCGAGTGGATACGAATCGTTGGAGAAAGTGGTGGGCTGTAAATGGTCTGTCTCGGTTCTCTTATCTGTGCAGGAGGGCGTGCAGCGGCCTGGTGCCCTGGAACGTCATATTGAGGGCATCTCTACCAAAGTGCTCTCGGAGCGCTTGCGCAAGCTGACCGATTATGGGTTGTTACTTAAAGAAAAGTTCCCCGAGTTACCGCCGCGAACGGAGTATTCCCTCACCCCGAAAGGGGAGCGTCTGGTGAAAATTCTGCAGGCGATTCGCAGGCTGGATGCTGAGGAACTGCCTTAAGCTCTTTTTGCGCTGCCTGATTGAAAGCCTGTGGCCAGAACTCGACAGGAAGCCCTTTCTGAGTCAGCTTGGTTGATGTGAAACGGAAAGCTCCCTTGCTGTTCTTGTTATCCTCAGTGCTGGCGCTTCTGCTGTGCCTGGGGACTGCGTATCTCTATGTTGAGCCTCAGTCGCCCTTTGGCATTTTGATGCTGCCTTTGCATACGCGAAGTTCGGATCAGGACCTGGCTGGCTTGTCCCGCTATCTCTGGAAGGTGAATGGAGGTTATCTGCCTGCGTCTTACGAGGAGGCTCTGCTGGAGCGGCTGGATCTTGCCGAGCCGGAGAGCCCTGAATACGAGCAGATCTTGGGCTTTTTTGCTCAACAAAATTATTCTTCCCGATCCGGAGAACGGATCTGTACAGCCGGGAAACCCTACCTCGAGGATATACTCAACTTGGGTAGGAGCGCTAATACGGCTCAACGCCAGCAGGCTTTTCTCATGTTAGCCATCTCGGTTCAGCTGGGGAGATCGCTGTACAAGCCATTCCTGGATCCGTCTCAGGACATCGTGCCCTTATTCGATTTGGTGCAGCGTGGGGAGTTGGGTGCCATACCCATCTCTGAGCCATAAGGGTCGATGGGCTATGGCAGGATGCCTTTGGGAAAGGGGCGCTGGCTTGTGCGCTTGCCTCGTCCTCCTCAGAGATCAAAGTCGCTGTATTCCAAAAAGAAGCCTTCGTTTTCTATGCGCTCTGTTGGAGCCTCGCTTGCTTTGTAACTGAGGCTGAAGAAGGCGGAAGCTTCATCCGGAAACAGCTGTTGTTGCCTGGCTCCGTTTCCGGGGGTCCAGGCGGTGACGGGAGGCCAGTCCTGGAGGGTCGCGTTCGCTTTGTGCAAGCGATAGCTGATGCGGGGGTTGCTCTCCCAGCTGACTTCGAGGTCATGTGGGTTGGAACTCTTCCGTTGAATGTCCAGCTTGGGTGCATCTTTCAGGCCATAGTCCAGCCAGCGAAGGACTTGTTGACGTGCGAGTCTCCGGGCTTTCTGATTGGGATTCTCGTTGGCGCTATCCCAATCTTCCGGATCGGCAATCGCGTTGCTTCCGGAGTCAAAAGAATGAGTGACCCGTTCGCTTGCGGGGATGTGTACATTGCAGCGGTCGAGAAGATAATGGTGGCGTATGGGATTGGGAATACCGAGCGTATCGGCTTGAGCCTGAGAGGCCAGCACCTGTTTGATCGGATACAGCGTGCCTGGACGGGGCTGCGTGTTATGATCACTGACTCCCATCAGATAATCATCACTGCCATGAAAGAGGATGGCCTGCGTTCTGCGGTCCAGCATATAACGTCCCGCCGCTGTGGAGGAGGGGGAGCCGTGGTATCCGTAGTGGCCTCCACCCCCATAATAAAAGACGCAGACCTTAGGAAGGGGTAGCCCTTCCGGAATCCTCACCGGAGCCGGAACCTCTTTGCTTGTGTTCACTTCAATCATCCCACCTTCCCCGTCCTCCTGTAGGTCGATGTAGTTGACCTGATATTGCCCCAGGTTCACGGAAGGGTCGAGGAGAGCATTCATCCCGGTTTGGGCTCCATGTGAGAATCCCATGAGGGCGATGCGCTTGGGGTCGATATCGTCGCGACTTTGCAAGTAGCTGAGAGAGGCGATCACATCTTTCGGCCGTTCATAATTGGGCGAGCAGAGGGCATCGTCTTTGCTGGGGTCGTGATGGGGGCGTCGTCCGGCAAAATTCCCGGCGATTCCTCTTGGATTAAAACTGTCCGGAAAGAGGCAGGCATAGCCTTCTGCCACTAAGAGATCACCCCAGTTCCGGAATTGCGAGACCGGAGCGTTGTTGGGGCTGATGTTTGCGGGAATGATATCGTTGGACCAAAGTCCACCGGAGCCATGAAGAATCAACACGCAGGGGTAGGGTCCGGGACCGTGGAGTTCCGGATCCGGGAGATAGAGTCTCGCAATCAGGGTAAGGGTATCGGCCTGGTTCGGATAGCCGGGGACAGCCAGAAGTTGTGCGCTGGGGCTGGGGATGCTTTCTGGAAGCAGCTCCTGAGGGAGTTCGAAAAACACCGTTTCAATGACTGGGTCCGCGACCAGAGGCTGATTCAACATCAGAAAAAAGCCGAGACGAAGTAGAGTAAAGCGGAAAGCTCGCATGAGCGAAGTTTGAAGCAATTCCCGGTAGGATGCAAGCGTGCTGAAAGGGGGAAGCGGGGGGCTTAGCATCACAGGATCTGTCTCGGGAACTGGTGTCTCTCATTGATGTGATAGAGCATGGAGAGTTGAATGTAGAAGAATGGACTAGGCTTCGTTCCCTATGATGTTTTCGAGAAATGCTGCTCTGGGAAGAGAGCTTCCTTTCTTCGACAGGTTGTTCTGGACGAAGTGAGCTTTTCTCTGCAATGAAATACAGGCAGAATGTTTTAATCAGGAGGTACCTATGATCATTTTTTGGGGGACCAAATCGAAGAAGAAAAAGCTGGGCTACGTTGCGGATTACTGTGTGTACTGTCGTGGGGTTCAGCCTTATGAATTATCGAAAGTTTCTGCTGTAGGGCATATTCAGGGTCTGTCTCTGGGTTCGGGAAAAACCGTAGGCTTCCTGAAACGGTGTGAGAGTTGCTCCATGGTGAATGCTGCAGATGCCACCGGGTATTCGCATGTGTTCAAAAAACTGCCTGATGACCTTCATGTTCTCGTCGTCTCTTCTTTTCCGGAGATCTGGGACGTTTATGCTGAACGCCTTGAGTTAGAAGACCGGCTCTATAACGACGATCCTATCTCGAAAGAAGAACGGGCCTTTCTCCTACGCGAACCTTTGGATGCCATTGCCGAAGAGATTGAAATTCGTTTCAAAGGGGAAGCTCAGGGCGATAAACCAACGGGACTGGGTTGTGTGATTACCCTGGGGGTTGTTGGATTCTTGTTTTTTCTGGGCATCGTCAATGAAGGCTCCAGCATAGGCAGCTTCTTGATGCAGGCGGCGGGGGTTCTGGGCGTAGTAGGCTTCTTTAGCGTATTTGTACTCTTGCTCACATCCAAACAACGTTTCTTAAAGAACACCGTCTACCCTCTGCTTGGCCGTACCTACTCTCAGATCAATCCAAGCCTGGAAGAACTGGAACAACACCTGCAGCCCTTCCGGAATGCAGGTTTAGCCTTGGGGAAAAAAATAGACACCCGGAAATTGCTGGATGCGATACATCAGGCCCGCGTGGAACTGAGCCAGCCGGGCTAATCCTGCACATCCTAAGGCAGGCTATGCTAGCCTCCTGCAGGTCTCCAGAGCTGGTACAGGCAAGAAGGAGAGGATGAAGCGTCCCCGCAGAGAAGTGTACCCTGAATCGCGGCCCGGAG
>DIYK01000004.1:248-3619 GCA_002429005.1 Verrucomicrobia bacterium UBA6056 | reverse complement strand
CTTTGGCCCGCAGGTAGAGGGGCAGATGAGGGGGAATGACGTTGTGATGTGCGCGGACCTTTGGCCCGCAGGTAGAGAGGCGGATTAAGGGGTATGAGGGTGTATATGTCTACGTTGTGCTGGAAGACGGGCCATGGGTCCGTCCCCATATTCAGCCTAGTCCGAAGGGTGGGCTGACGGCCCCCCGCCGGGCTAGGATTAGGTCCGTCAAAAAAGAAAACGCGGGCCACAGGTCCGCGCCACATTACCCGTTTCACCTCTTGGACTGGCGAATCAACTCAAGTCCTTGCTCGATCCAGCCGGAGTTCCAGTGATGAGGAAGATCGGGCTGTTGGAGGAAACGATGTTCCAGACCACGTGCAGCGGCGGCATCGGAAAAGATGCACATTTCCTCATGATAGGTCGCTCCGGAGATGAGAATGAGCTGATGATCCGCCGGCATGGCTTCCTGATAGGAGTCGATCTGATTCAGTGGCAGATCCTCCTGCCAATCCAGATCTCCACCGTAAAACGGAGCGGTACCCCAAGGGGGCAGCGTGCTACGAATCATGGGTGCATCAAAGAGCAGAGTAGCTCTGACCAGGTCCGGGCGTTGCCGAGCAAGATTCCAGGCCCCCAATGCTGATTTACTGAAACCGATCAGGATCAATGATTCCAGGCCCAAAGCATCGATCTGTCGCAGCGCTTCCAGCTGTACGTCGCGGTTATACCAGACCATCCTGGGAAAATGGACCTGATGGATCTGGGCCTGCGGATATTCGTCACAGGCTTCCGGAATTTGGCCGTATGCGTGATCCTCGGGATGGGTGGCAGGGAGAAACACTAGATTCATAGCTTTCCGAACTTCGGAAAAGGGAGAGCCATGATCTTCCGAACTTCGGAAGCCCCTTTTGAGGGGGAGCTCCTCACTCCGCAGCCTCCCCGAACTCCAGTCCGGGCAGGCCGTCGATACTGCGGCTGTTTTTCTGGATCCGGTAGGCCTCCAATCCTTCGGGGCCTTTGCGCTCTGCCCAGGTATCGAGCACATCGCGCTGCCCCACATAGTCATAGAGGGGGACGGAGTAGCCGCAGGAGCTGCTTACCCGGGTGACCTCGACCTGAATAAAAGCGCGGCAGCCGACCTGGTCTGGAAAGTGGAGGCAAAAATGCTTGAAGCCTTTCGTACCCGGAGCGTGGTAATGGCCAATGCCATGAAAGCGGACGATGCGCGGGGGACCCTCAAAGGAGCAGAGCATGATGAGGATGCGCCCGTTTTCGCGGATATGGGAGATGGTCTCCACGCCGCTGCCGGTGAGATCCTGATAGACCACTTCCATGGGGCCGGTGATGCGCAGGGAGTCGATGCCTTTGGGAGAACAGTTTACATGCCCCTCTCCGGAGAGGGGTGCCGTGGCCACAAAAAACATCTGCTGTTTGGCTACCCAGCGTTTGATACCGTCGTCAATTTCATCCAGAACTTTACCCATATCGAGCTCCTTTCTGTGTTTCCGGGACACTGTGCTCTTCCCGTTTGTTGCGGCCTGTGGCAGGATGCCACCCGTTGGGCTTACTGTGTGAAGCTCTGTTCCTCTCTGCAATCCTGGAATTTCCTTATGACCACCTTTCTTGATCCTCAGCATGGTTTTGCCCCTGTTCATACGGACCTGCTTGCTCCCGGGGATCCGGGCATTGCCTATGCAGCTGTACCCGAGCGCTTAAAATGGTGGGTGGATGCGAGATTGGGGGTCTCCTATCACTGGGGAGCCTATTCCGTGGCGGCCCGGGGAGAATGGGTGCGTTCGATTGAGGAGCTCTCTGTTCAAGAATACCAGCCCTACGTGGATGCGTTTTCCGCAGATCGTTACGACCCGACAGAATGGGCGGCGGCGGCGGCGGCCATGGGGGCGGAATATGCGGTGCTGACCAGTAAACACCATGATGGGTTCTGCCTCTTTGACAGTCAGCTCACGGACTACACGTCGGTCCATGCGCCGGCCGGCCGGGATTTGGTGGCCGAATACGTCGAGGCCTTTCGCGATGCTGGGATTCGTGTGGGTTTGTACTATTCTCTGGTGGATTGGCATCATCCAGAGGTACCCGCCTTCGGTGACCGCCAGCATCCTCTGCGTCGGGATCCGGCGATGGAAGGAAAAGAGCATAACTGGGACGTGTATATCGAGTACATGCATGGGCAGTTGCGCGAACTGATGAGCAACTATGGGCAAATCGATCTACTGGTGCTGGATTTTTCCTGGTACGAGTATGTTGGCGAGACATGGCGTGCCACAGAGTTGATGCAGATGCTGCGGGAACTGCAGCCGGATCTGGTGATCAACGACCGGCTGGCCAACGCGGTAGATGGCAATATGAAAAGTGCTTTGCCACCGCCCTGGTGTGGGGACTTTGATACCTGTGAATTGAATATGCCCCATGGGTTGATGCGCAATGAAGAAGGGAAAGCCGTGCCCTGGGATTTGTGGATTACCCATACGAACACGTGGAGTTCCAGTGATGCAGATACTCAGTGGAAAGGCCCGGAGGATGTGGTCCGCTGCCTGTGCAACTGCGTGAGTAAATCTGGAAACCTCACCCTGAATTTTGCACCGACGGCCCGTGGGGAACTCCCGGAGGAATCTCTGGAGTTGCAGCTTGAGGTCGGAGACTGGCTGTCCCGGAATGTGGAGGCGGTCAAAGGCTGTTTTGCAGCGCCGTTGGAACGACCGGATTGGGGACGCTATACACTTTCTGCTGATGGAAAAACCCTGTTTGCTCATATTACCGAACAGCCTTTCGGCCATCTCACCTTGCGCGGACTACGTGGGAAAGTACGGAATCCCCGCATCCTGAGTAGCGGACATGAGGCGGTGATCGGGGACTTCTGGAACCTGGGCGTGCAAGCTTTCGGGGAGAAGGAGGATATTTTTCTGAATCTGAGGAAGCCTATTCAGCAGACCTATATCCTGCCTGATGCTTGGAACACGGTGATTGCCATGGAGGTAGTCCCGGCAGATGAGCAGCAGAGCGAATGGGAGCGGGTCAGTATCGACCCACATCGCCGTATGGTCTTCTGATGCCGTGGCTCTGGACTTTCCGCGTGCAAATGTCTGTGGATGCTTTAGGAGCTAGGTATGAGAGATGGTCGAACCGTATGGAGTGACGAGCGGGGTGGGCAGATCGGTGGATCCCCCTCCAAGCAAAAGCGTCAGCAGAAAAAACAGAAGCAGAACAAACAGGCCCCGCGTAAAGATTTCCCTAAAGACGGCGTGGTCCGGGTACAGCGTGAAAAAGGCGGCCGTGGGGGGAAAACGGTGACCGTGGTGGCAGGGGTGCCCGGGGGCGCAGCAGCTCAGGAGGCCTTGCTCAAAGATCTGAAAAAAGTTTGCGGCTGCGGC
>DIYK01000004.1:0-170 GCA_002429005.1 Verrucomicrobia bacterium UBA6056 | reverse complement strand
CTGCGGCGGGGCCCTCAAGGGAGGGCTGCTCGAGATTCAGGGGGACCAGCGAGACCGAATCTTGGAACACCTGCTCAAAGAAGGGTTCCAGGCCAAAGCAGCCGGTGGCTGATGAGGTGATCTGGGAAAAGGCTGTTGTGCCCAAGCTGGAAAAGCGGCAGCGTTGCTCC